>JBCDIK010000007.1:0-43097 GCA_038749065.1 Pseudomonadota bacterium
CCCGCCTCCAATACGTGGAGCGCGGCATAGTCAGTGCGCTCGCCGCGAACCACCGTCAATCGGTACTGGGTATCGTCCAGCGCGAACCGGACCAGCCAGCGACCGGGCGCCTGCTCGTTCGCTCGTGCGCCGCTTAAGGTATAGCTGCGCGCCGCCACAGAGACCCGATCGCCACTTTGGCTGACCGTCAGCGGCGCCTTGCCATAGACCCAACGCTGCTGGCGACGGCTCGGCAGGTTCAGCCGGAACCCGGCAGCCGGAGTGGTAGCGAGTAACGCAGCAATGGCGGCGCGATCCAGCAGCGCCTCGGAAACCGGTGCCGCCAGGGTGTCCTGCGCCGCCGCGAGCGTACCCGTGGTGTAGTCGCCGCCGCGGAAATCGGCATGCTCCAGCACTGAGGCCAGGTAATCCACGTTGTGCGCGATCCCCGCCACGCGGGTCTCGCGCAACGCCGCCAGTAACTTGCGCCGGGCGGTTTCGCGATCCTTGCCGTGGGCGATCAGCTTGGCCAGCATCGGGTCATAGTGTGGGGTCACAAGGTCGCCCCGACGCACGCCGCTGTCGACGCGGATACTGCTCGGCAGCGCCAGCTCGTCGAGCCGACCGGAAGCGGGCAAAAATCGCCGCCTGGGATTCTCAGCGTAGAGCCGGGCTTCGATCGAGTGCCCCGTGATCCGCAGCTGATCCTGACTGAAGGGCAACGGCGTGCCAGCGGCAATGCGCAGCTGCCAGGCGACCAGATCCAGACCGGTGATCGCTTCGGTCACCGGATGCTCCACCTGCAGCCGTGTGTTCATTTCCATGAAATAGAACTCATCGCCCTCGGCGATGAACTCCACGGTCCCGGCACCGCAGTAGCCGACCGCCTTGGCCGCACGCACGGCCGCTTCGCCGAGCTGCTTGCGCAATTCTGGCGTCACCGTCGGCCCCGGGGCCTCTTCGATCACTTTCTGGTGGCGGCGCTGCAGAGAACAGTCGCGCTCGAACAGGTGCAGCGTGCGCCCCTGCTGGTCGGCGATGATCTGCACTTCCAGGTGTTTAGGCGCGGTCAGGTAGCGCTCAAGGAGGACTTTGTCGTCCGCAAAGGCCGCCTGCGCCTCCCGCCGCGCAGCGCCCAGCCGCTCGTCAAAATCCTCGAGCCGCTCGCAGATCCGCATGCCCTTGCCGCCGCCGCCAGCGGAGGCCTTGATCAACAGCGGAAAGCCCATGCGGCTGGCTTCCTCACGCAAACGCGCATCGGACTGATCCGCCCCCAGGTAGCCGGGCACGATCGGTGAGCCCGCAGCCGCAACGGTCTCTTTGGCCGCGATCTTCGAGCCCATCGTGTCGATGACCTGCGCGCTCGGGCCAACGAACACCAGCCCCGCATCAGCCACCGCCGCGGCAAAGGGCGCATTCTCCGACAGGAATCCGTAACCCGGATGCACGGCCTGGGCGCCGGTGCGGCGGGCGGCGTCGAGCAGCCGGTCAATGGCCAGGTAAGAGTCCCGAGCCGGGGCCGGCCCGAGCCGCACCGCCTCATCGGCCTGGCGCACGTGCAGCGCCTGGGCGTCGGCATCGGAATACACGGCGACCGTGCGAACACCCAAGGCTCTCGCGCTGCGAATGATGCGGCAGGCGATCTCGCCGCGATTGGCAATGAGCAGTGTCTCGAACATCGCGCCCCCTACATCCGGAAAATGCCAAAGCGGCTGCGCGGCTGCAGCGATTCCCGCGTCGCCACGGTCAGCGCCTGAGACAAGACCGCGCGCGTATCGACGGGGTCGATCACGCCGTCGTCCCACAGCCGGGCACTCGCATAGTAAGGGTGTCCCTGACGCTCATACTGCGCTCGGATGTCGCTCATGAACGCCGCCTGCTCCTGCTCTGGCCAGTCAATGCCGCGCGCCTGTGCACCGTCGGCGCGCACCGTCGCCAGGACGTGTGCCGCCTGTTCGCCACCCATGACGGAGATCCGCGCGTTGGGCCAGGTCCACAGCATGCGACCGCCGTAAGCGCGCCCACACATGGCGTAGGTGCCCGCGCCATGCGAGCCGCCGATCACGACCGTCAGTTTGGGCACACGCGCACAGGCAACCGCCGTCACCATTTTCGCCCCATCCTTGGCGATCCCGCCGTTCTCGTACTTCTGCCCCACCATGAAGCCGGTAATGTTCTGCAGAAACAGCAGCGGGATACCGCGCCGGTCTGCCAGCTCGATGAAGTGCGCGCCCTTGAGCGCGGACTCGCTGAAGAGAATGCCGTTGTTCGCGATGATCGCGACAGGAAACCCGTCGAGATGCGCAAAGCCGCAGACCAGGGTGTCGCCGTACAGGGCCTTGAACTCGTCAAACTCCGAGTCGTCCACCAACCGGGCAATGATCTCCCGCACGTCGACCGGCCGGCGCGTGTCCGCGGGGAGGACCCCGTACAGCTCGCTCGGCGGGTATCGGGGCGGCAGCGGCTCGCGCCGTTCCACCAGCTGCCGGTAACGCATCGGGCTGTGGCCGACCACTTCCCGCGCCAGCGCCAGCGCGTGGGCATCGTCGTTCGCCAGGTAGTCCGTCACGCCGCTGCGCCGGCTGTGCACATCACCGCCGCCAAGGGACTCGGCATCGACGACTTCGCCGGTGGCCGCCTTCACCAGCGGCGGCCCGCCCAGAAAGATCGTGCCCTGATTGCGAACGATGATCGCCTCGTCGCACATGGCGGGCACATAGGCACCACCGGCGGTACAGGAGCCCATGACCACCGCGATCTGCGGAATACCGTCGGCGGACATATGGGCCTGGTTATAGAAGATGCGGCCGAAGTCGTCCGCGTCCGGAAACACCTCGTCCTGCATGGGCAGAAACGCACCGCCGGAATCGACCAGGTACACGCAGGGCAGTGCGTTCTCGCTGGCCACCTGTTGTGCGCGCAGATGCTTCTTAACGGTGATGGGATAGTACGTCCCGCCTTTGACGGTCGCATCGTTGGCCACCACCACGCACTTCTGGCCGGACACCGTGCCAATGCCGGTGATGAGGCCACCGCTGGGCACCTGGTCGTCGTAGAGCTCGTGGCCGGCCAGCTGTCCGAGCTCGAGAAAATCCGTGCCCGGGTCGAGCAGCGCTTCGACCCGCTCCCGCGGCAGCAGCTTGCCCCGGCGGCTGTGGCGCTCGCGCGCGCGGGCATCACCGCCGAGCGCGATCTGGGAAACCAGCTCACGCAACGACTCACTCAAGCCACGATGATGCGCCTCGTTCTCCGCAAAGCCCGGCGACGTGGTCCGAAGCTGGCTGCTGATCGTCCCCATGTGCTGACCCGTCCTCCGTCGATGGCACGTCGGCGAGAGCGGATGGTATCACTGTGCCCTGCTGGCCAGGGCGTCGGAGCGCGGTGCAGAGGGTGCCCAGCGCGCCCCGGCGGTGACGGACATGAGCGCCGCCAGCGCAACCAGCAGCACCCCGGTACCGGCGAGCAACGCAAAGTCCTCCAGGCGCAGCAGAACGTAGAGGGTGGCGTAGAGCGACAGGAGCAGCACCGCGAACAGCGCGGCAGCAGACCGGGAGGCGGTAATGCCCCAGGCGTAACCACCGAGCATCAGCACAATCACCGTGGTTGCCAAAACGTAAGCCCGAGCGAAGGGCATCTGTTCTGACAGCGACAGCAGCACCAGATAGAACAGCACCAGCGCAATCCCGGTGACGCCGTACTGCAACAGATGAAATCGTTGACCGCTGTACAGCTCAGCACAGGCCACCGCCAGAAAGGTTAATGCGATAAACAGCGCTCCGTACTTCACCGCCCGATCCACACTGACATATTCGTTCACCGGCTCGAACAGCGACACGGCCGCTTCTCCAACCGGCAGGCCGTGCCCGGACTCGCTTAAGGAAAAGTGGTGGGGCACCCCGCGCGCCAGGGCACTGACCTGCCAGCGGGCGCGAAAACCGCCAGGCCCCAGCGTTCGGGTCAGGGGCAGGAAATCGCCCTCGAAGCGCGGGTGCGGCCAGGGCGATGTGAGCTCGATCTCACTGCTGTCCCCGAGCGGCAAAACCGCCAGCCGGCCCGTGCCGGCCAGGGTGAGCGCCAGCTCGAACTCGGCGCCGGCCCAGGCAGCCACCGGATCCGTGACAGACGGCATCCAGCGATCCGTGTTCGCCCCGACAGCAGCGCCCGGCTGGGAGAGCGGCGGCAACACCGCACGCACGCCTGCGCCAAGCACAGGCACCGAAGTGCCCGGCGCCAGGGACAGTGTCCGATCGCCCAGGCGTAGCTCGCCCGCCGACCGAATGGCTCGCGGATCGGAGATCCCCACCGCCACAAATGCCTGCTCCCACAACAGCTCCCGATCCGCGCGCTCGAGCGCGCGCTTCGTAAGCACTGGAAAACGACCCTGCACGCGCAGCGCCGCCCGGTAGACGGGAACCTGGTAGATCCCGCGCGCTCGGTACTCGTGAGTCAGGGTCCCGGTCACGCTCAGCTGCTCCGGCAGAATCGCATGCACCGAGTCGACCACGTGAACCCGCGCGACACCGTCGACCATCTCAGTGACTCGGTCCCGCGCGGGAATGATCAGCACCGGTCCGGCGAGGCGCTGCGCCGCACCGTAGCTCACCGCGACCGAGTCGGCTGCCTCCTGCTGATAGCGCTGGCGCTCGGCACTGACACCGCCCACCAGCAGCAGCGGCACCAGCAACGCAAGCGCGAGGCCGGCGAGCAGCGCGTAGCGCACGCCGAGCCGATCAGGCGCCACCCCCGATATCGAAGGATTCACAGCAGCACACCTCGCCAATCTCTTACAACCTGTCCAAGGCTAGCGTTGCGTTGGTGCAAAACGTCGAACACGCTGCGCGGTAACGGTGCAAGGCAGCAGCAAAAGAACGGCGTTCAGGATTCTCTGCAATCGAAAGCAATAAGAGCATAGGGGTCTTCACAGGACAGCGTTATGCTGCCGGATCAGCCCACCGCGAATCGCAACGCATGGTCTCGATCTCCCAGCACCACCGAAGTTGCCCGCAACCGGCCCCGCGCAGACTGCTCGCGCGCCGGATTCTTGCGCGCGGGATCCTCGGCCCGTTGCTGCTGGCGCTGGCCGCAATGGCCCAGGGTGCGCCGGAGTTGCCGAGCGCGCCGGTGCGCACGGTGACGGCACTGGAAGCGCCCATCCGGCAGACCCTCGAGTTCGCCGGCAGCGTGACGGCAGAGCGGGCCGCTGCGCTGTCGCCGGCGACAAGCGGCCTGGTGGTCGAACTGCTGGTCGATGCGGGCGCCCGGGTCGCCAAGGGCGATGTGCTGCTGCGCCTGGACAGCGAGCTGGCGCGCTACCAGCTGCAGCGCGATGAGGCCGATGAACGACGTGCGCGCCAGGCTGTCGCCGACGCCAAGCGCCGCCTGTTGGAGCTGCGCGAGCTGGCCCGACGCCAGACCGTTGCGCAAACGACCGTTCGCGATCTCGAGTCCGAAGTGGTCGAAGACGAAGCAGATCTGGCCCGGGCGGAGGCCATTGCACGCCTGAGCCGAGCGACGCTCGCACGGCACGAGCTGCTGGCGCCCTTTGCCGGGGTCGTGGGTCAACGCCTGACGGATCTGGGTGAGTGGATCACCCCCGGCGGCGCGGTGCTCGAGCTCGTGTCTTTGGAAGACCTGTACATCGATATGCAGGTCGCCGAGAGTTTCCTGGGCGACATAAAAATCGGCATGCCGATGACGCTCACCCTGCCCGGCCGCGAGGGCCGTAGCGGAATCGATGCCACGGTCGCGACCATCGTGCCCGTGACCGATCCGACCGCGCGCACGTTTCTGCTGCGCGCGCGGGCGAAGGCCACCGATGCCGTGATGCTGCCCGGCATGTCCGCCAACGCGTCCTTATCACTGGCGACCGGCAACACCCGGGTCACCGTGCCGAGGGATGCGGTGCTGCGCTACTCCGATGGGCGCACGGTGGTCTGGATCGCCGAGCAGACCGACGGGCTCGAGCGCGCCCGGGAACGCCGGGTGGAGACCGGTCTCAGTTTCGAGGGCCAGGTCGAGATTCTGAGCGGCATTGACGCTGGGGATCGCGTGGTGGTCGCGGGCAACGAAGCTCTGCGGGACGGGCAGCCGATTCGTCGCCTCGCGGCCCAGGGGCCCTGAGATGTTCGATCGCATCATCAGCAACGGCATTCTGACCACGGTCATCGCGCTGATCGTGTGCGTACTCGGGCTGGTCGCGGCGCTGCGCATCCCGGTGCAGATGGTGCCCGATCTGGATACGCGGGTGATCAGCGTGCGCACGAGCTGGCCCGGCGCTACGCCGCAGGATGTCGAGAAAGAGATCCTGATCGAGCAGGAAGACTATCTGCGCAATCTGCCGAACCTCAGCCGGATTACCGCAACCGCCCAGACGGGCAGCGCTGAGATCGAGCTGGAGTTCCCGCTCGGCACCGACATCACCGAGATGATGATCCGGGTGAGCAATGCCTTGAGCCAGGTGCCCTCCTATCCCGAAGATGTGGACGAGCCCCAGATCTTCGCCAGCGCGTTCTCGAGCAACGCGTTCATGTTCTTCTCGGCGCGGCCGCTGGACGGCAATCCCCGCGGGATCGACATGGACCTGGTGCTCGACTACCTGCGCGACACCGTGCGGCCGCAGATGGCCAGCGTGCCCGGCGTGTCTGAGATCTCGATCTGGGGTGGTGCCCAGCGCCAGGTGCAGATCATGATCGATCCGGCCCGCCTGGCGCAGCGCGGGCTGACCCTGCCGGAAGTCCGCACCGCGATCCGCACCCGCAATCGGGACCGGTCCGGCGGTGATGTGGTCGACGGCAAGCGGCAGTACCTGCTCCGCACCGTCGGTCGCTTCGAGGACCTGGACGGTCTGAAGGCGCTGATCCTCAAGCGCGAAGGCGATCGCATCATCCGCTTGGCGGATGTCGCCACCGTCGCGCTCGACCACTACGAGACCCGCTCCCACGCGACCTACAACGGCAGCCCGCACATCATGATCGCGGTGCGCAAGGAAGCGGGCTCCAACGTGCTCGAGATCAAGGAAGCGATGCTCGAGGTCGTCGCCGAGCTGAACGAGCGCGAGCTGGCGGGCGCGGGGCTGCAGATGACGCTGCAGGCCGACGACGCACGCTACGTGAGCGACTCGATTCGCAACGTCTGGCAGAACCTGCTGCTTGGCGCCGCGCTCGCCACCGCGATCATGTATCTCTTCCTGCGCTCGGCACCCGCGACCGCGATCGGCGTGCTGGGCGTGCCGATCTGCGTCATCGTGGCCTTTCTGGGACTGCTGCTGGCCGGCCGGACCATCAACGTCATTTCCCTGGCCGGCATTGCCTTCGCGCTGGGCATGACCCTCGACAACAGCATCGTCGTGCTCGAGAACATCGAGCTGAAGCGACGCCAGGGCCTCAAGCCCTTCAAGGCGGCCCTCGCCGGCGTGCAGGAGGTCTGGCCTGCGGTGCTGGCATCCACCATGACGACGGTGCTGGTGTTCCTGCCAGTGGCCTTCGTGGAAGAAGAAGCTGGACAGCTTTACTCAGACATCGCCGTCGCGGTCTCTGCCGCGATCATCGCCTCGATGCTGGTCGCCGTGACGCTCATCCCCACCGCAGCCGCGAGGCTGGATGGGGTCGCCAGGGGCGACGATCAGACATCGTCTCCCCTGGCCGCCCGGGCGCTGCGCTGGGCCGATGCCTTCCTTGCAACTCGCGGGCGGCGCCTGGGCACGATCGGCTGCGCCACGGCGGTCAGCGCCCTGATCATCGCGCTGCTGACACCGCCGGCGGAGTACCTGCCGGAGGGGGAAGAGCCCAAGGTGTTCGCCATGATGAGCGCGCCACCGGGCTACAACCTCGAGACCATGCGCAGCATCAGCCAGGACCTTGAGCGGCGTCTGGCCAGCGCGATCAATGCAGATCGCGAGGCGTTCGATGCGGGCCAAACTGCGGTGCCACCGGTGCGTTACATCGCCCTGTCCGTGGACAGCAGCGGGCTGCGCATCATCTCCGAGCCCGTCGCCGCGAGAGATATCGAAGCGCTGCTCGATGGCCTCACCAGCCTGTACCGAGAGTTTCCGGGCATGCGCGCCTTCGCCGCCCGCGGCTCCATCATCACCAGCAACGATGGCGGCAGTCGCAGCATCAACCTGGACGTCTCCGGCCCGGACCTGGCACGCATCTACCGCGTGGCCCAGGCGGCCGAAGCCCGCGCCGCGCAGGTTCTGGGGAATCCGCGGATCCAGAGTCAGCCGTCATCCTTGAGCCTGGCTCAGCCGCTGATCCAGCTGAAGCCGAACTGGGAACAGGCTGCCTCTCTGAACATCTCCGCTGAGGACCTGGGCTTCACCATCGCCGCCCTCACCGACGGCGCCTATGTCGACGAGTTTTTCCTAGGCGACGACAAGATCGACATCTACCTCTACAGCGCCAGCGGTCGGGATCTGGTGCTCGACCGCCTTGGCCAGGCGCCGATCTTCACCCGCTCCGGGACCGTGGTTCCCTTAAGCAGCCTGGTGCAGCTTCAGGAAGAGGTGGACACCAGCGCGATCCGCCGCGTCGGCGGCCGGCGCACGGTCACGCTGAACATCATTCCGCCGCGCTCGACGGCGCTTGAGACCGGCGTCGACATCGTGCGCGAAGAGGTCGTCGCGTATCTCAAGAACACCGGCGCCGTGCCCCAGGACGTGAGCGTTACCATCACCGGCGCTGCCGACCAGCTCGACGCGACCCGGGAATCGCTGTTCGGCAACTATGTCGTTGCGCTCCTGATCATCTACCTGCTGATGGTGGCGATCTTCAGTCACTGGGGGTACCCGCTGCTGATCCTGACCACGATTCCCGTCGGCATTGCCGGCGGCATCGTCGGCCTGGCCCTGTTGAACGGCGTCGGTGCGCTGCTCCCCTACCTGGGCCTCGCAGCGATCGCACAGCCCTTCGACATGATCTCCATGTTGGGCTTCCTGATTCTCATGGGCACCGTGGTGAACAACCCGATTCTGGTCGTCGATCGCTCGCTGCGAAACCACGCGTCGGGCATGGCGCCGGTCGATGCGGTGCGCGAAGCGCTGCGCACGCGGCTGCGGCCGATCGCCATGTCGACCATGACCACGCTGTTCGGCCTGGCACCGCTGGTGTTAATTCCGGGAGCCGGTACCGAGCTGTACCGGGGCGTTGGCGCGATCGTCATGTTCGGCATCTTAGGGGCCATGCTCGTGACCCTGAGCATGCTGCCGGCGCTGATCGTCACCGTGCTCGAGTTCAGTGCGCGAGCACGCGGGGCGCAGCCAACACCGGCGCGCTAGATGGTCGCGGTGATGCGCCCCAGCTCTTCCGTGAGCGCCGGGTTTTCCCGGTAATCGATCGGCACCACCACCAGGCTCGGGCCGGACTCCGCAAACGCCGCTTCCAGAGTATCCTTCAGGGCGCTGCTGTCATCGCAAACGTGCCCGTGCCAGCCAAAGGCGCCGGCGAGCTGGCGCCAGTCAGGATTGCCAAAAGCCAGGTCCGTGTGCCGCTTAAACTCGTTCTCCTGCTTCCACTGGATCAGCCCGTAGCCACCGTCTTCCCAGACCAGCATGACCAGATCCAGATCGAGACGCCGCGCCGTCTCCATTTCCTGCACGTTCATCATGAAGCCGCCATCGCCGGCAATCCCGAGCACGCGTCGCTCCGGATAGACGAGCGCCGCGGCAATCGCACCGGGCAGCGCAAAGCCCATGGAGCAGAAGCCATTGGGTATCAGGCAGGTGTTGGGCTCATGGCAGTGGTACTGGCTCGCAATCCACATCTTGTGCGCGCCGACGTCTGACAGCAGCAGATCTTCGGGACCGAGCACCGCGCGCGCGTCCCACAGCACTTTCTGCGGCCGGATGGCGCCGCGCTGATCGTCGTCGCGGTATTCGGCCAGTTCCTCACCCATGCGGGCGCGCACCCGTTGCTGCGCGGCGAAGTCGAACTCAAAGGGGCCGTGCGTCGCTCTTTCCTCAACCAGACGCTCGTTCAGCATCCACAGAAAATGTGCCAGATCACCAACGACCTCGACCTGCGGATCGTAATGCTCATCGATCTCCGAGGGCAGGAAATCCGCGTGGATGATGGTCTTGTCGCCCCGCGGGTTCCACAGGCTCGGGTGGTATTCCACCATGTCGAAGCCGAGGGCGATCACGAGGTCTGCCTGGTCGATGGCGAGGTTGGTGTAATCCTTGGTCCCGAGTCCAACCGTGTACAGACAGTAGTCCGCGTCCATATCAACGCAGCCTTTCGCCATAAAGGTGCTGATGACCCCAACACCGGTCTGTTCGCAGAACGCACGCAGCTGTTTACTGGCCCGGCGACGAATGCAGCCGTTGCCCGCCAGAATGACCGGCGATCTGGCCGCTTTGAGCAGGTCAAAGGCACGGCCCACGATCTTGTCATCAGGCACCGGGCGTCGAAAGCGACGCGGCTTCAGAGGCTGGGCCGTCGTTTCCTGCTTGGCGAGATCTTCCGGCAGTTCCAGGTGCACGGCGCCCGGCTTCTCGGTGCGCGCCAGGCGAACCGCCTTGCGCACCAGCTCGGGGATCGTGTCCGGTGCGCGCACGGTCTCAGCCCACTTGGTGACGGGATCGAACATCTGCACCACGTCCATGACCTGGTGCGACTCCTTGTGCAGGCGCGTCGTGGCGCCCTGTCCGGTCAGGACCAGCATCGGTGCACGGTCCATATTGGCATCGGCGACGCCGGTGATCAGGTTGGTCGCACCGGGCCCGAGGGTGCCGAGACAACCGGCCGGGTTCCCGGTCAGGCGGCCGTAGATCTCCGCCATGAAGGCGGCCCCCTGCTCGTGCCGCGTCAGCACGAAGCGGATCTGGTCAGAGCCTTCGAGGGACATCATGAAGTCGGCATTCTCTTCGCCGGGCACGCCGAAGATGTACTCGATGCCCTCGTTCTCGAGGCACCGCACAAACAGGTCGGAAGCTTTCATAAAACCAGTCTAGCCGGTGAGCGAGTGACTGTGCACAAAGTCCAGGGTGGCGGCGAGCGCGCGCTCGAGCTTGTCGAACAGCTCGTGCACCTGATCTTCGGTGATCACCAGCGGCGGGCAGATCGCGACCGTATCGCCGAGCGCACGCACGATCAGACCAGCCTCCTGCGCCTGGGCCATACAGTGCGCACCCACGCCGGCGGTGCTACTGAACGGGGTCTTGTGTTCCTTGTCTGCAACCAGCTCGATCGCGCCGATCATGCCCACGCCACGCGCATCGCCCACCAGGGGGTGTTCACCGAGCGCGTGCAGGCGCGACTGGAACGGCTCACTGACGCGCGCCGCGTGCGCGAACAGTTCCCGCTCCTCCATAAGCTCGAGGTTGCGCAGGGCGACTGCCGCGCACACCGGGTGCCCGGTATAGGTAAAGCCATGGGAGAAGTTTCCGAGATCAGCCGAGCGCGACTCGAACGCGTCGTACATGAACTTCGGCAACATCACCGCCGACATGGGCAGGTACGCGGAAGAGAGCGCCTTCGCAAGGCTCATGGTGGTCGGCTCAATGCCCATGGTCTGGCACCCGAAGGGCGCACCGGTACGGCCGAAGCCGCAGATCACTTCGTCATCGATGAACAGGATGTCGTGCTGCCGCAGCACCGCCTGAACCTGCTCATAGTAGCCATCCGGCGGCACGATCACCCCGCCGGCGCCGAGGACCGGCTCCGCGATGAAGGCGGCAATGGTTTCCGGGCCTTCGCGCTCGATCAGCGCCCGAAGGTTTCCAACGATGCGCTCGACGAACTGCGCTTCGCCCTCGCCATCCTGAGCTCCGCGGTAGTAGAAGGGCGCATCGGTATGCAGCACCCCAGCGATGGGCAGATCAAAGGCTTCATGATACGGCGGCAGGCCTGTCAAGGATCCGGAGGCCACGGTCACTCCGTGGTAGCCCTTCCAGCGGGAGATGATTTTCTTCTTTTCCGGCTTGCCGATGGCGTTGTGGTAGTACCACATCATCTTCAGCTGCGTGTCGTTCGCATCGCTGCCGGACAGCCCGAAGAACGCTTTGTCCGCGGCCATGGGCACCATGGCCTTGAGCTTCTCGGCGAGGAGAACGCTGGGCTCGTTGGTCTTGCTGCCAAAGAGCTGCGAATAGCTGAGCGTGCGCAGCTGTTCCTCGGCCACCCGCGCAAGTTCCGGCTCGCCATAACCGAGCGCTGTGCACCACAGACCGGCCATGCCTTCGAGGTACTGCCGGCCATGCGAGTCCCACAGGTAGACGCCCTCCGCACGGCTGTGGATCGCCGGGCCCTGGCGCTGATGTGCCGCCAGGTTGGTGGTCGGATGCAGCACGTGGGCCAGATCCTTACCCTCGATCGAGTCCGGTGCGAACTCGTTGTGCAGCAGGTCGGCCATGGCGGCTCCGGTTGCGATTCAGCTCACCGCATGAAACGGCAGGTCCAGAGCCGAAGCAACCTCTTCGTGAGCGATGTTACCGGCGTGAACGTTCAGCCCCTGCGCGAGCCCGGGATCCTGCTTGCAGGCCTGTTCCCAACCGAGACCGGCCAGAGTCATCACATAAGGCAGCGTCACGTTGTTCAGAGCCAGCGTCGAAGTCCGCGCAACGGCACCCGGCATGTTTGTGACGCAGTAATGCACCACCTCATCGACCACATAGGTCGGGTCCGCGTGATTGGTCGGCTTGCTCGTTTCAAAGCAGCCGCCCTGGTCGATGGAGATGTCGACCATCGCTGCGCCCCTGGGCATCTGGCTGACCATCTCTGCGGTGACCAGCTTCGGTGCCGCGGCGCCGGGAATGAGGACCGCGCCGATGACCAGATCCGCGGCCAACACCTGGCTGCGGATCGTATCGCCGTTCGCCATCAGCACCGTGGCTCGAGCGGCAAACTGATCGTTCAGCCAGCGCAGGCGCGAGACGCTCTTATCGAGAATGGTGACGTCCGCCTGCATGCCGACCGCCATGACCGCAGCGTTGGCGCCGGAGATCCCGCCACCCAGGATGACCACCTTGCCCGGCGCGACGCCGGGGACACCGCCCAGCAACGTGCCGCGTCCACCGCTGGACTTCTGTAGCGCCACCGCGCCGACCTGGATCGACATGCGCCCGGCAACCTCGCTCATGGGCATGAGCAGCGGCAGGCGACCGTTGTCGCCGACCACCGTCTCGTAGGCGATGGCGGTCACGCCGGAGGCCATGAGCGCCTGTGCCTGCGGCTTGTCCGCCGCCAGATGCAGGTAGGTGAACAGGAGCTGGCCGTCGCGAAAGCGCGCGCACTCGTCAAGCTGCGGCTCCTTAACCTTGACGACCATGTCCGCGGCAAAGGCCTCATCAACGGTCCCGATCCGGGCGCCGGCGCGCTCGTAGTCGTGATCGAAGAAGTTGATCGCCGCGCCGGCGCCGGCCTCGATGACCACCTCGTGACCGAGCGCCGTGAGTTCGGCAACGCTCGCAGGGGTCAGACCGACCCGGTACTCGTGAACTTTGACTTCCTTCGGGACGCCGATACGCATGGTGTGCTCCTGCCTGGCCGGGTTAGCTCCGGACGGTGACTGATCGCCGGAGAGGATAGCGGCGTACCCATCGAATGAGCTGCCCATTCATGCGTCAGAAAACCCTGGATAACGCAGAATTCTGCATCGAAATAGCGTATATCGAATATAATTGCGCAATAGACCGAAAAGTCCGCAAGCACCTGCGTATGTATGACCGCACAGACCGAAACATTCTGGCCGCGCTGCAGCGCGACGGCCGCATGACCAACCAAGCGCTGGCCGCGCAGGTGAATCTAAGCGAGTCCGCCTGCCTGCGGCGGGTCCGGCGTCTGGAGGAAACGGGTTTGATCCGCGGTTACGCCGCGCTGCTCGATCAGCCGCTGGCCGGGTTTCCAGACAACGTGTTCGTGCGGATTACCCTGACCAGCC
This sequence comes from Pseudomonadota bacterium, assembly GCA_038749065.1. GTDB lineage: Bacteria > Pseudomonadota > Gammaproteobacteria > Pseudomonadales > Azotimanducaceae > CALHVX01. Next base: position 13,855 of record JBCDIK010000007.1, read on the forward strand.
AGCAGCAGCGCGATCTGCGTGCCTTCGAGGCCGCCGCCGCCCAGCTGCCGGAAGTCATGGAGTGCTATCTGATGTCCGGAGACTCGGACTACCTGCTCCGGGTCGTCGTGGCCGATGCGCGGGACTACGAGCGCCTGCACAGCGAACATCTCACGCGCCTGCCGGGCGTTGACCGGGTGCACTCCAGCTTTGCGCTGCGCTCGGTCGTTCGACGCACGGAGCTGCCGGTGACCCGGCTGGTTTGACCCGCGCCAGTCAGCCACACGGCACCGAGGATGGCGTCACCCTCCTCCAGGAGGAGACAGTCCTGCTAGTCTATCGGACGGTCGCCTCGGCCAACGAGCCGTACTGTCGCTGGACTCGGGCGCCGATTCCCGTGAGCACTTCATAGTCGATGGTCTGCAGCAGGTCAGCGACTTCCGCCAGCGGCGGATCGACCCCGAACAGAGTGACCCAATCGTCGACCGCCAGATCGGTACCGGTGACATCGAGGGTTGCGAGGTCCATAGAGATGCGACCGGCGAAAGGCAATCGTTGCTCCGCCCAGCTCGCGCGTCCCCCGTCCGCAAGGGCGCGCGGCAGACCATCCGCATAGCCGGCACCGATCACGGCCAGGCGCGAATCACGCTGCGCGATCCAGGCACCGCCGTAGCCCGCGCGCGTGCCGGCGGCCACGTCACGCAGCTGCAATACCCGGGCCTGGAACGCGGCCACCGGTTCCAGCGGAGAGCGGTCGCTGACTTCGCCGACAAATGCCCGACCACCGTAGAGGGCGATGCCGGCGCGAGCCATGCCATCGGTCTCGACCTGATCACTGAGCGTGGCTGCCGAGTTCCCCATGCTCACCGGGACCTCAGGCAGGTGCGCGCGCACCGCCTGGAACTGCGCCGCCTGCTGCTTGTTGGCGACCGCCTGTGGATCATCGGCGCAGGCGTAGTGCCCTACCAGCAGCACCAGTCGGAACGGGGCCAGCTCCCGGGCGAGCCTGGCGGGCGCGTGGCCATCGAATCCGAGCCGGGACATGCCCGTATCCACCTGCACGGCAACGGGTTGCGCGCGATGCGGACGCCAGAGTTCAAGCTGGGCGTAAGAATTGAGGACCGGGGTGAGAGACGCTTCGAGCAGGGCGTCGACCGTATCCAGACGCGCGCCTTCAAACACGAAGATTCGCGGCGCGGGCGCGGCGCTGTCGAGCACCGATCGCAATGCCCGGCCCTCGGCTGCCGTCGCCACGAAAAAATCGCGGCAGCCCGCGGCGCTCAGGCGCCGTGCTACGGGGCCGGCGCCGAGCCCATAGGCATCGGCTTTAACGACCGCGGCAGTGCGCTCGGCAGCGCTGCGGAGGCAAGAGAAGTTTCGCGCCAGCGCGTCCAGATCGACCCGCAGGCGCGCGGTGATCACTCCGCTGCGAGCGTGCCGATATAAGCGGCGACGTTGTTGATCGCCGTGTCGTCCGCCAACGTCATGGACATGGGCTTCATCTGCGCGCCGTAGGTATCCTCGGGGTGATAGGCACGCCGGCCTTCCTTGAAGTTCTTCAGCTGGCGAGCGAGATACCAGTCGTTAAGGTTGGCGAGCGCCGGGCCACCCAGGGCATCGTTCCCCTCGGCCTGCTGGCCGTGGCAGGCGGCACAGACCGCGTAGGCGGCAGCGCCTGCAGCAGCGTCACCGCCGACGGTTGCGGCCGGCTTGCTGGCAGGGAGCGACTCGATGTAGGCCGCGATGTTGTCCATGGCCGCCGGTGCCGTGACCGTCATGGACATGGGGCGCATCTGCGCGCCGTAGGTATCGCCGGCGGCGGTGCCTCGATGACCCTTCTGATAAGCGGTGAGCTGGCGCTTGGTGTACCAGGCGGCCTGGCCTGCAATCTGCGGCGCATTCATGGCCTGATTGCCCTGCCCTGCGGGACCGTGGCAGGCGGCGCAGACGGCATAGGCAGCCTGGCCAGCGGCAAGATCGGCTGCCTGCACCGAGGCGGAGATGGCCAAGCAGGCGAGAAATAGGCTGATGCGGACCATGAGTGTTAGCTCCTTATACGTGCCCAGGCCCATGAGCCTGTGTCGGGTGCGCGGAAACAGCACCCGATAGGAGCGCAAATTGTAGGCTGACGAACCTGAACGCGGCGTTAGCGGCAGGAGTTGGCCGCTTGGCCTATTTCACACAAGCCTGAGGCCGGGTTTTCGGTCGAAACCAGGCGATCCAGGATTTTTGCCGCTGGGGCTCCCGTCGGTCCGCCCGACGCCGATCTTCAGTGATTCCGTCCTGGCGAGCCAAGTATTCGAAAAGCCCGGCACTGCGACGCCGGTCCCCTAACGACCGACGGTCCTCACCCGATCGGCGCGCAGGTACTCCTTCGATGTCCTGGCTGGCCATGGGACAGTCCGCTTTTAACTGCGTTGCTGCCATGACACGGCGTGTCCATTTCCCGTAGGCGGTCGACTATAACGAACTACAATTTATTTGCAAAAAGCTTACAAATCCGCAAGCGGTGGCGGCTGGCCCGAGACCTCTTGGCGCTCTAGCTGGGCCTGCAAGGCCCGAGCCTGGGCAATCCAGCGATCGCGTTCGATGCGGCTGCGATGGGTGTGCAGGGGGTGATCAGGGGCTTCCAGCGCCGCCGGTTCCAGTGCGGCGATATCCGCAAATCGTCGGTAACCGAGCTCGATCAGCTGCTCGAGCAGCCGATCGCCGATACCGCGAATCTCCGAGAGGTCATCACCGCTGACAGTGCCGTCGTTAGCCGCCGCATCCGCGCCCTGACCGGCCAGTCCCGTCGCCGACAGCGACCGCAATTCCGCCGACAGGCGCGCGTTCTCTTCCTGGGCCCGCTGCAGCTGCTGGTTGAGAATCAGCAACATCTTGTCGTCGCCCACCGCCGGGGAACGGGCGCCATCCGCGGACGGCTCCTCAGTGCGTTCTTCGTGCATGCGCAGTTGCCAGCGCAGCTCGTTGGCCTCTTCGGTGCGCTCGCGCACCAGCGTCTGCAGTCGTCGCAGCTCCGACGCGTCGCTGTCTTCGGCCGCAGCGCCATCCGCGAGCATGGGAAATTCCGAATCTGCCTCCGCGGATGATTCCGGTAGCGCCTGGCCTGCGCGCAGCGTCTGCACCTGCCGGCGCAGCGACTGCAGATCATCCTCGAGCGTCATGATGGTCATGAGGTAGTCGTCGCGCTCCCGGCGCGCTTCTGCGAGCTCCTCGCCGAGCCCGCTGTGATCGAGACCGTCGAGCGTCGCAGCCTCTTGATCGGTTGCCGTGTCGCCATCGTCTTGAACCTGCGCCAGTAGCGCTTCCACAGTCTCGGACTGGGCCGCCGCCTCGGCCATGGCCGCCGCCACTTCGTCCCGGCTGCGCGCCGCCTCGGCCTCGCGCTCGGCGGCCGCTGCCTCAACTTTGGCCTGCTGCGCGAGCACTTCCTCATACTGGGCTTTGAGCCGGGTATGCGCCTGCTGATCTTTTTCTGCAAAAGCCAACGCATCTTCGAGCTCGCTCACTCGCGCGGTGAGGCGCTCTTCCTCGTCTGCACGCTGATCAGCATCCTGCAGGGCCTGCGCGGCCTGAGCCTGTGCGGCAGCCAGGGCCTGCCGTTGCGCTGTATCCGCGACTTCGAGCTGCTCCGCCCACAGAATCGTGTCCGCCAGGCCGTGCCGGGCCCGATCCAGCTCACCGCGGAGCTCGCTGATCTGTGCATCCGCGGCGTCAGACCGGGTCTGCGTCTCATGATCTTCCTGCCGCACGCGGGTCAACGACGCCTCGGCTTCCAGCAGCTGGGCTGCGACCACATCGAGCCGGGACCGATGCGCTTCCGCGGCAACGGAGATTTCGCCCTCGTAACTCAGCATCAGCCAGGCGAGTTCCTGCTCGTGACGCTCGGTCTGGGCGAGTCGATCCTGCTCAGAGCGTTCCCGCGCCAGCTCTGTCTGGCGAACCACTTCATCCTGGGCCGCCCGACGCTCGGCGATCGCCCGGTCGAGTTCTTCCGTGAGCTGGGCCTGCGTCTGCGCAGCGTCGCGCAAGGTACGCTGCTGCGTTTCATCGAGCGTCGCCAGGGCGTTTTCCTGGGTCGCGATCACTTCCTTGAGCGACACGGCCTCCGACGCTGCCGCCGCCAATCGATCTTCAGCTTCCGCCCGCGCCACCGAGGCAAGCCGCTGCGCCTCAGCGGCATCGGCTTCCAGGCGCTCGCAAGCATCCTGCCGATCCTGCAGTGCCCGCGTCTGCTCCGCGAGCGTTTGCTCGTGTTCCGTCAGCGTTTGCTGCTGCTCGCGGTTCGCGCGCACCTGTGCCTCGTGGGCCTCGCCGAGCTCGACCAGCGCGACCTCGCGCTCTGCCAGACGCTCCTTGAGCTGGCCAAGGCTTTCGCCGAGGGCTTCAATCTGCGTGTTCGCGAGCTCGGTGGTTTCCAGCAGCTTGTCATTACGAGTCTGCAGCGACTCGCAGCGCTCCTGCAGGGCTTCCAGGTCGGCTTCCCGGCTGTGGAGCTGTTCTTCCAGCGTGTTCCGCTGCTCAACAGCATCAGTGGCTTCGCGCTCGCTTGCCGCCGCCGTCTCTTCCAGCTCCCGGGCACGCGCCTCTCCGGTTGCAAGAGCGGCCTCCAGCGCTTCCACATGCGCGCTGGCATGTTCTTCGGCCTCGGCGGCGGTCGCCGCCTGGGCATCCAGAGCTTCGGTGACCGACTGCCATTTGCTGCGCCAGCCGCTGACATCGTCCGTCAGCGATTGCGCAGTCAACTGACTGCGATGCAGATCGCTCTGGCTCTGCTGGAGCTGTTCGGTCAGGGTCGCGACCTTGGCTTCCAGCTCTGCGATGAGTTCATCCCGAGCCTTCATGCCGCCGGCACGTGCTGCGGCGTCCTCGCTATTGCGTAGTTTACTCAGGGAGTCCTTAAGGGCTTCGACCTCTTCCGTTCGCGCCTTGAGCGCTGAGGCCAGCCTGGGTACCCGTTGCCGCCATTTGCCGAGCTCTGCCGCCAGCGCTGCCATGTCGCCACCAGGCACTGGCACCCCAGGCTCGGGTACGTCCTTGTTCGGCGATACATCCGCCACTACCGCGCTGTCCTCTTCCGGCATGCCGCCCCCAGCTCGAATCGCGCCCACACCGGAGCGCAGGGCACCTATAGAAGGACATAAGGTACGCAATGCCGGCCACCGGAACTGTGACCTGCGGCAAGCAACACCGCGCCGCGGGTGCGGGATTGCCGACCCGTTCCGCTAGGGAGCGGCGGAGCGGGCCTGCGCCGGCAGGCGCAGGTGATGCCACAGGAAGCTCCAGATGTCAGCGTAGCGGCGGATGAGCTTCTGCGTTGGCGTGCCGGCGCCGTGTCCCGCATTGGATTCCACGTACAGCAACGCCGGGCGCGCAGGCGCAGCCAGCGCCTGCAGGCGCGCGGCGTATTTGAAGCTGTGGCCGGGCACGACCCGATCGTCCGTATCCGCCGTGAAGATCAGCGTCGCGGGGTACGCCTGGCCCGAGCGAATGTTGTGGTAGGGCGAGTAGGCGAAGAGCGCTTCGAACTCCTCAGGGTCGTCGGAGCTACCGTAGTCGTCCACCCAGTAGCGCCCCGCGGTGAATTTCTGGAAGCGCAACATATCCATCACGCCCACCAATGGCACCGCGGCAGCGAACAGCTCCGGTCGCTGGTTCATGACCGCACCGACCAGCAGGCCGCCGTTGCTACCGCCCATGATCGACAGCCGCGCCGGCGAGCTGTAGCCCTCCTCGATCAGCAGCTCCGCCGCCGCCACGAAGTCATCGAACACGTTCTGCTTGGCGAGCTTCGTGCCCGCCTTGTGCCAGGGCGTGCCGTACTCCCCGCCACCACGCAGGTTGGCGATGGCGTAGACCCCGCCCGCCTGCAGCCAGGCCACCCGCGGCGTGGAGTAGTTGGGAGTGACCGACACACCAAAGCCGCCGTAGCCGTACAGAATCGTTGGATTCTGGCCATCCAGTTCAAGCCCGCGACGATGGATGATGAACACCGGTACCCGGGTGCCGTCTGCCGATATCGCAAACTGCTGGCTGATCTCGAAGTCGTCGGGGTCTACGCCAGTGCGGGAGGCACTGACCTGCGTCGTCGTCGCGCGGTCGAGGTTCAGCTGCCGCACCTGTGGCGGCCAGGCGAAGCTTGAGAAGGCGAAGAACACGCGATCATCCCCCAGCCGACCGGACACCGCGCCCGCGCTGCCCAGTGCCGGCAGCGCAACCTCCGCCAGGTCTGCATCATCGGCATCCAGAGCGAGCAGTCGCAGCTCCGTGTGCGCATCCACGAGGTAGGACGCCAGCAGGTGCGCCCCAACCGCTGATACGGACTGCAGTGCAGCCTCCTGCTGCGGCAGGATCTCCCGCGACTCACCACTGCGCGCGTTCATGGCGATCACGCGCCCAAGCGGTGCATCCAGGTCCGTCTTGAACAGCAGTTCGCCCTCGCGATGGCCGAGGAACAGGTACTCCTGCTCGAACCCGCGCACGAGATAGCGCGGCGCCAGATCCCGACGCAGATCCTGCACCAGCACCTGGTTGCGATCGTCGGTGCCGGTGGAGACATGGATCACCAGGTACGCGCCGTCATCGCTGACTGTTGCGAAGTAATTCCACTCGGGATGCGCAGGGTCATGAAAGATCAGCGCATCGCGCGTCTGGGGCTCCCCCAGGTCGTGCCGGTAGACCTGATGGTTGAGGTTCAGGGACTGGAACCGAACATCGTCCTCGGGCTCGGGAAATCGCGAATAGTAAAATCCGCGACTGTCCGCGGCCCAGCTGATCCCGGTGAACTTGAGCCAGCGCAGGTCATCGGCGAGCACCTCCCCACTGTCGACGTCCAGAACCCGAGCCCGGCGCCAGTCCGAGCCATCTTCCTGAACGAGATAGGCCACATAGCGCCCGTCGGGTGATGGCACGAAGCTCGCCAGCGCCGTCGTGCCGTCGTCGGACCAGGCGTTCGGATCGATCAGCAGCCGCCCCGGCTGCCGCGGATCTTCCGTCACCCAGACCTGGTTCTGGTTCATCAGCCCATCGTTAAAGCTGTAGAAGTAACGCTCACCGGCGGCCATCGGCACGCCCCGACGCTCGTAGTTCCACAGCGCCTCGAGGTTGCCGGCAAAATCCACGGGCTGCTCGAGCTGATCAAGATACCCGCGGGTCAGCGTTTGCTGCGTATCCACCCAGCGCCGCACGGCGGGACTTTCGCGAACGTCGTCTTCAAGCCAGCGGTAAGGGTCTGCGACCGTCGTGCCGTGATAGTCATCGCTCTGCGCCACGGTATCGGTCACCGGGTACGCCGGCACCGGCAGCGCCTGCGCAAGCGGCCGACGCGTTTCCTGCGCCGCGCATCCGGACAGGGTGACCAGGACCCCGAATACGGAAAAAATGCCGTAAAACCAGTGGCTTGGACACTTGAAATTCACAGTCTGACCCCAATACTGAAAGCCATATCTTACGTAGGACAGTGCTCCATGCGCATTCTTCTGTTCCTCGCCACCAACATTGCAGTCGTGCTCGTCGCCAGCGTGACCCTGCGGCTGCTCGGCTTCGAGCGCATCCTCAACGAAAGCGGCACGGACCTGAACTACGACAGCCTCCTGGTGTTCTGTGCCCTGGTCGGCATGGGCGGCTCGCTGATCTCGCTGATGCTTTCCAAATGGATGGCCAAGCGGGGGAGCGGCGCGGTGGTGATTGAACAGCCCCGCAATGACGTTGAGCGGTGGCTCGTCGACACGGTGGCTGCCCAGGCCAGAGCCGCGGGCATCGGCATGCCGGAGGTCGCGATCTTCAACTCGCCCCAGCCCAACGCCTTCGCGACTGGCGCCAATCGCAACAACGCACTCGTCGCCGTCAGCACCGGCCTGCTGCAGCACATGAACAAGGGCGAAGTCGAGGCCGTGCTTGGTCACGAGATCGGCCACGTCGCCAACGGGGACATGATCACCCTGACCCTGATCCAGGGCGTCGTGAACACGTTCGTCATGTTCTTTGCGCGCATCGTCGGCTTCTTCGTCGACCGCGTCGTCCTGAAAAACGAACACGGTCTGGGCATGGGCTACTGGATGGCGACCATGGCTGCCGAGGTCATCTTTGGCATCGCCGCCAGCGCGATCGTCATGTGGTTCTCACGGCGCCGGGAGTTCCGCGCCGACGAGGCGGGCGCCAGCCTGAGCACCCGGGCGCAGATGATCAGCGCGCTGGAACGCCTGAAGGCGGGCAGCGAGATGCGCAGTGACCTGCCGGAGACCATGACGGCGTTTGGAATCAACAGCGGTCTGCGGGAAGGGTTCAAGGCCCTCTTCACCAGCCACCCCCCGCTGGATGACCGAATCGCCGCGCTGCGCGCGAGCGATATCGCCTGATAGGACGGTAACAGCCGGAAGATAACGGCCCGGCGGCTACAGCCCGACGGTGGGCTCCGTGTCAGCCTGGCGCCAGGTCGCTGCCAGCGCTGCTTCGAGGGTCTCACGATCCGGCGCGTCCGGGTCGGCTTCGAGCAAGCCCGCAAGCGACCAGCCATTGCGCGGAAAATCGACCAGGTCCTCACGATAGGTCCGAGCTGCCGCGGTCGCATCACCCTGTCGCAGCTGCGCGGCGGCCAGCGCCTGGCGGATCGGGTAGTGCCAGAAGGGCGGCTCCGTGTACGGCAGGGAATCCTGGGCTGCCACCGCCGCCTGCAACGCGGTGAGTTCGCCTTCACCATCGTCGTCCAGGCGCGCCAGCCGCGCCCGTACCAGCTGGGTACCGATCTCCAGCAGGGTCTCCGCAACCGGCAGGCCCGGCCGGAATGACACTTCGCTGACCGCCTTGTCGCGTGCCATGCGCTCGAGAATTTTCAGCTGGGAGCGCGCTGCCCGCTCATTGCCCACCGCAGCCGAGGCCACACCCTGGGCGTAATGCCACATCGCGCTGGCAAGCGGCACGCCCTCCGGCGGCGGCGGCTCTGCCAGCGCCTCTTCCCAGCGGCCAAAGCGAACGTAGGTGGTCGCCGGCACGGAGAGGAACTGCTGAATGGCGCCGAACTGCCGGGCCAACTCGACGTTCACATTGCCGACGAGACGCTTCGCGGTCGCAACGGCCAGCGCTTGCCGCCCGCCCATGACCGCGGCGTACCACAGGAAGTGCACGTTGTGCGGGTGATAGGCCGCCGGGTAGAAGCCCTGGGCATTGCACTGCGCGATGTAGTCTTCATCCGCGAGCGCGGCTTTGCGATTGGCCTCGACCGCATCGTCATAACGTCCTACACGGAGGTAGATGTGTGAGGGCATGTGCACCAGATGGCCGGCCACCGGGACCAGCGGGCCCAGGCGATCGGCGGCCGCCTCCGCCCGCTCCGGGAAGAACTGCTCCATGGCATGGATGTACAGGTGCAGCGCGCCGATATGCTCCGGGTCGGCGGCCATGACGGTCTCGAGCGCGCTGACAATGTCCTGCGTGTAGGGCCCCGGGGAACGATCGGGCTCCCAGTAGTTCCAGGGCACCAGATCCATGAGCGCTTCGGCGTAGAGCACGCGCGCGTTGTGGTCATCGGGGAACCGCTCCACGAGTCCCCGCATGGCGCCGGCGTACAGCTGGTCGAGCACCGCACGGTCATCGCCGGTCTCGGAGTAGCGCTCGCTCACGGCATCGATGAGCGCCTGTTCGAAGGGACTTTCCCCCGCTGCCAGTGCCTGCGCCTTCAGCACCGCCGACCAGGCCTCCGGCACCGCCTCCGCACCCATGGGCGCATTGATGTTCGGCCCCAGTGCCAGTGCAATGCCCCAGTAACAGACTCCGCAGCTTAAGTCGTGGCGCGCCGCTTCCCGGAACGAGCGTACCGCTTCAGCGTGATTGAAGCCGTAGGCCAGGGTGAGGCCCTGATTGAAATACGCCTGCGCCAGGGGCACATCGGTGGTGATGACCATGCCGGTCGGGCCGATCCCTTCGAGCAGCGGCGAGCCGTCGTGGCGCAGGCCGCTGTCCTGTGCACTGCTCTGTGGGCCGTGGGCGTCGTGCGCTGACGGCGTCGCTGCCTCATCCCCCGATCCGGCGCTGGTGCAGCCACCCAACAGGGCGACCAGCGCCAGCATGATGGCGACCTTGCGAGAACCGTATGGGCGGTTCGCTCCGCACCTGAAGTTGTGCATGCGCTGCTCCCCTGTCATCGTTTTAACGGGCCGGTGAACGGACCGACCTGAAGACGCTACCGCAACGGGCCGCTGCGCAAAAGGCCTGACGCGGATCACCGTTGCTACCTGCGCAGGGAACTCGCCATTGGCCAGAAAAAAACACATCCGGCCCGCCGGCCAGATCGTCCAGCTCGCCCATGAGTCGAAAGTCTTGCGCGGCAACCCGCTGGGCGACCCGGCGGACCGCACGCTCACGGTCTGGCTACCACCCGGCTACCGTGCCGGGGGCAAGGGGCTGCCGGTGATGTTCGATCTGGTCGGCTACACCGGCTCCGGCTTAAGCCATACGGCCTGGAGCAATTTCTCCGAGAACGTCCCCGAGCGACTCGATCGTCTCACCCATGAAGGTCGGCTGGGACCGTGCATCTTCGTCTTTCCCGATTGCTTCACGGCCCTGGGCGGCAATCAATACATCAACAGCAGCGCGATCGGTCGCTATGCCGACTATCTGACCCGGGAGCTGATCCCCACCGTCGACCGCGAGTTCAACACGCTGGCAGAGCCCGCCCATCGGGCCTGCTTCGGCAAATCATCGGGCGGCTACGGCGCCATCGTCCATGGCATGCGCTACAGCGACTACTGGGGGGCGATCGCGAACCATAGCGGCGACGCCTACTTCGACTTCGTCTATCGCAGTGACTGGCCGCGCACACTGACTCACCTGGGCGAGTTCCGACCGCGGCCCCGGGAGGCCGGCCGCTACGGCGACGGCGCCAGCAAGACCCGCGAGCAGGCGCTGCGCCGGGGCATGGACGACGGGCGCGTCAAGGCCTTCCTGGAGCATATCTGGCACAAGGACAAGCCGAGCGGCGATGAGATCATGACGCTCATGCTCATCGCGATGGCCGCCACCTACGACCCGGACCCGAAAGCACCGAACGGCTTTCGCCTGCCCTTCCATCTGGAGACAGGCGCGCTCCTCGACGCACGCTGGCGCCGCTGGTTGGCGCAGGACCCGATCCATATGGTCGCCGAACACAGCAAGGCTCTGAGGTCCCTGCGCGCGATCTGGATCGACTGCGGCTGGCGCGATCAGTACCACATCCACTTCGGTACCCGCGCCCTGTCGGCGGCGCTCGCGCGTCGGAACATTCGCCACCGCTACGAAGAGTTTCCAGACACCCATTCGGGGATCGACTACCGAATGGATCTCAGCCTGCCCTTTCTCTATCGCGCCATTCGCTAAGAGGACTCGACCATGAGCAAATGTATCCTGCTGGCGCTGCTGTGCGCGCTCTCAGCCTGCACCGTTAACGTCGAAGTCGGCGATACGCCGGAACCGTCGTTCCTCGATCGGGTCGAGCACCGTTACGCCGAGAACGATGGTGTTCGCCTGCACTATGTGAGCCTCGGCAAAGGGCCACTGATCGTCATGATCCACGGGTTCCCGGACTTCTGGTACAGCTGGCGCGACCAGATGCAGGCGCTGTCGAACACGCACCAGGTGGTTGCGATCGACAACCGCGGCTACAACCGCTCGGATCAGCCCGAGGGCGTTGCGGCCTACACGATGCCAAACCTGGTCGGCGACATCGCCGCGGTCATTCGTACCGAGGGGGCACGGTCCGCCACCATCGTCGGTCATGACTGGGGCGGTGCCATCGCCTGGAGCGTTGCGGCCTTTCGTCCGGAGCTCGTGGATCGGCTCATCGTGCTGAACCTGCCGCACCCCAACGGGCTGTCGCGGGAGCTGCGTAAGAGCCCGGCCCAGCGGAAGGCATCCGAGTACGCTTTCGCCTTTCAGGATCCGGACGCGCACAACGCGCTGAAGGCTGAGCAGCTTGCCGAGTGGGTGGCGGATCCGATCGCCCGGGAGCGCTACGTCGAGGCGTTCGAGCGCTCAAGCTTCGACGGCATGCTGAACTACTACCGCGCCAACTACGCACGCCCGGCTCAGCTTGACGCCGCAGAGGAGCCCAGGCCAATGCCACCGATCAAGGCGCCGGTGCTGTTGATGCACGGGCTGGAGGACTGGGCACTGCTGCCGGGCGGCCTGAACGGCACCTGGGAGTGGGTCGAGCAGGACCTGACCATGGTCACGGTGCCTGGCGCCGGGCACTTCGTGCAGCATGACGCCAGCGCGTTCGTGACCCGGACAATGCGGAGCTGGCTGGCGGACCGGCCTGACCGCCGCTAGGCGAGGACCAGCCGCAACATCTCATCCAGACCCGTGCGCTCGAAGCGCAGGTAGTCGCGCGCCGCGCGATCGTCGCTGGCATCATCGTGATCGAGCACCCCGAGCATGGCGCGGGTGACCGGCGGCGTGCTGCTGAAGGTCTCGAACAGGCCGGCCATCGCCATGCCGAGCGCGATGGGGAGCGAGGTGACCCGCGGCTGCGTGCCGAGCACCACACCGGCCCGCGCCGTCAGCGCCCGGCGCGACAGGCTTTCCGGGCCTGGCAGCGCCAGCCGCCGCGTTTCGCCATCCGCATCGGTCAACGCCTGCGCCGTGGCGCGCACCACGTCGCCCGCGTAGATCGGTTGCTCCAGCGACGCTGCCCGGAACACAAAGCTGCGCTTCGCAAGTGCCCGGGCGCGCAGCGCAGCGCTTGCGTAGTCGCCTTCGCCGAGGACCATGGGCACCTGAAACACCGTTGCCGGTACGCTGCTCGCCAGCAGCAGTGACTCCGCCTCGCCTTTCGTCGCCAGGCACGGATTCGCATGACCGGGCGCCGCGCCGACGATGCTCAGATACACACATCGCTCGAGCGGTATCGCCTGCGCGGCTTCCAGCAGAGTGCGCGTGGTCGCGACATGCGCCTGCTCAAAGGTGTTGCTCTTCGACTCCTTGATGATGCCCACCAGGTGCACCGCCGCCCGGCAGCCGGTGCAGGCCCGCGCCAGGACCTCAGGGTCATCGTAGGCACCCACCATGACCTCGATGGGGGACGTCACCTCGGGCGCACGCTGCGCGAGCGTTTCCGCCAGCGTCCTGAGCGTCGCAGCAGCACGTTCACTGCGGACCAGCGCGCGCAGGGGCACCCGTCCGTACAACGAGGCGAGCAGGCGCTGGCCGAGCTGGCCATTGGCGCCGGTAATGAGGACCCGGCCGGGGTCAAAGGTCCAGTCAGCGGGCAAGGCGTCGGCAATCATGGGCGGCGTTCCTGTACGGATCCGCTATTCTACGGCGCTTACCGTCAAACGGGCTCCAACGGCCGAGCAGAGGGAAATGGCGCGATTGCTGACCGCCGCGAACGCACTGACCGCGCTGCGCGCCGCACTCATCGCGCCCTGCGCGCTGGCGGTGCACGAGTCCCAGTGGCTGTGGGCGGCGCTCGCCTTTACCGCGGCCGCGGTCTCCGACTTCTACGACGGGCGCCTGGCGCGAGCGCGCGGCGAGTCCAGCGCCCTGGGGGGGCTGTTCGATCACGCGACCGATGCGCTGTTTGTGGCCGCCGTGCTCCTGGCCGCCAGCACCCATAGTTCCGTCACCATCGTTCTGGTGCCGCTGGTACTGCTGGCGTTCGCCCAGTACACGCTCGATTCAGCCGTGCTGAGCGGCAGGGCATTGCGGGGGAGCCTGCTCGGGCGCGTGAACGGGATTGGCTATTTCGTGTTGGCCGGCTTCGCCATCGGCGTGCCGTTTTTCAGGGGCCTGTTGCCCGTGCTGACGCCAGTGCTCGATCTGCTGGCCCACGCGACCTGGGTGGCGAGTATCGGCCTCGCCATCACCACGGTGCTGTCCATGGCCAACCGCGCCCGCTACTGGTGGCGCTATCGGAGCGGCTAACCAAAGCGCTGATAGACCGCCGCTTTGAACTCGTGGCTGAAGGGATGCCAGAACCCGGGCATGAGCTGCGTCAGGCAGACGCCGACCAGATCGGCGTCCGGAGCCATCCAGGTATGGGTGCCCGCCATCCCTCCCCAGTGATACTCACCGGCCATGGCCGCAGGCTCGTCGGCCGCAACGGTTTCCTTAAGCGCGAAGCCCAGGCCGAAGGTGGTGCCCGGCATGGCCCACATCGGGAAGCTCACACCCACGTCCGCCGCCAGCACGTTACGCCGCATGAGCGCAAGCGTCTCGGGCTGCAGCACGCGCGCGCCCTGCCACTCGCCGCCGCGCACCAGCATCCGCAGAAACGACAGGTAGTCGGACACCGTTGAGACCAGGCCGCCGCCGCCAGACAGGAGGGCCCGTTCGGCGCAGTATTCGCCCTGGTGCGGGTCGTCGGCACGGTTCAACCCGCCCTTCATCGGGTCCAGCAGATCGACCGGTGCATACATGGCGATGAAGCGGTCGCGCTTGGCTGGCGGCACCCAGAAATCCGTGTCCATCATGCCCAGCGGCTCGAACACAGAGGCCTTCAGATAGTCATCGAAGCGTTGGCCAGACAGCACCTCCACCAGCCGCGCGCAGACGTCCGTAGCCAGACTGTAGCGCCAGGATGTGCCCGGCTGGTAAACCAATGGAAAACCCGCCAGCCGGTCGCACAGTGTCTCGAGGGTCAGCTCTGCGGCCGCGAAGATGTTCAGGCCACCGGTCAGATAGGCCGCGTCGATCACGGACTCCGGCTCGATGAAACCGTAGGACCAGCCGGCGCTGTGACTGAGCGCATGCCGAAAGGTAATCGGGCGCTCGCAGGGCACCGTCTCGTCGATAGACGTCGCATCGGGCCGCAGCACCCTGGGACTTGCAAAGGCCGACAGGTGGTTGCTGATCGGGTCATCGAGCGCGAACCGTCCCTGCTCGTAGAGCTGCATGAGTGCCACCGAAGTCACCAGCTTGGTGTTGGAGTACATGCGATAGATCGCGTTCTCCGGCAGCGGCGTGCCGGCATCGAGATCGAGGTAACCGGTGCGGTGGTGATCGACGATCTCCGTGCCCTTCAGCACCAGCGTTTCGCAACAGGGGAGGATGGACTGGTCGACGTACCAGTCCATCCGTTCGTGCATGGCTTTCAGCGCGTCATCCTGCATGTGACTAGAAGATCAGGCCGACGCCGATCGAGTAGACCAGGTCCGTGTTGTCCCGATCTTCCGGTGGATCCGTTTCGTGGATCACGTCGATACGGGCGTTGGCGTTCCAGCGCTCGCTGAGGAAGAACCGGATTCCGGTGTTGGCCTTGTAGATCTCGCCACGATCGGAATCGAGTATCTTCAGCACTTCGTGCCCGTAAAAGAAGTCGATGGCGTCCGGCCGGATCCAGCGATTGAAATCGACGGCCCAACGCACGGCGGGGTTCGACTCGCTGTCACCGGCAAGGCTTTCAAACACCTGGGAGATGCCGAGTTCCGTTGACAGGGAAGAGATCGCGTTGTCCCAGAACTGATGGCCAACACCCGCGCCAACGGTGATACGCCGGTCGATGTCCTTGAGCTCATCCTTGAAGTAGCCGAGCGTTGCGAGCGCATACCACTGGTCCCGGAAGTACCAGCGGAAGTCGTAACCGGCGTCCAGGGTATCGCGGGTAGTCTCGTTGTCCGCTTCGTCCTGATTGATGTAAGCGAACAGGCGGTGCTCCTGTTTGCCGGAGACCAGGCTGCTGTCATAGTGGAGTGATCGGGACTCGGTTTCGGAGTTGCCGGTGGAAACCACCCAGCCGAAGTCGACGTTGTTGGTCCAGGTCCAGGGCACTTCCGACGGCTCCGGCACCGCCGAGGTCAGATCTGCGAGCAGCACCGGGCGACTGCCCGCATCGCTGACCAGAGCCTGCTGCCCGTCGGCAACGCTCAGCCGCGCCTTGAGCTCCTCGCCCGTGCTGGTGGAAACCATGAGCGGCTCCAGCTGCTCGACGGTCGCAACCTGATCCATGGGAATGTCGAGCTCGCCCAGGTGATCGGTGGCGAACAGCAGGCGGCCGCCGGCGATGGTGGTCACGGTACCGGTCAGCCGGTCCCCGTTGAGCAGGGTGACCTGGTCCGCGGCAGCGGGCAGCGCGCCGAGCAGGAACAAGCAGAACATGAGCGCGCGCATGGCGGTCTCCTTAACAGCAAGCAAGCGGTAAACGGGCGAGGAGCCTAAGGGATCCGTCCCGGCTCCGGGAGGTGTGGAAGTAAAATCTTTGCCAAAGGCCCGCGTCAGGGCGCGGGCCCGGCCTGTCGCAGGCCGCGGCCTGTCGCAGGCCGGGCGTCAGGGCGGACGCGCCTAGTGGGTGATGACCCTGGGCAGTTCCTTGGCCTGAGCCACCCAGTCGGTCACCTGCTTGGCAGAGGGCACGGAACGAACAAGCTTCTTCTCTTCGTTGACTTCGGCCATCTTCGCCGCGAGGTTGTCAGCGTTGCGCTGCGCAAGCTCTGGTACCGTATCAACGCCGGCAGCCTCCAGCAGTTCGCTGTACTCCCCGCCGACGCCTTTGACGCGGCACAGATCTGCATGGTTCACAAACTTGAGGATGCGGGTCGCATCCATACCGCTGGCTTCGACGATGGCTTTGCGGCCGGCGGCCGTCGCGCCCTTTTCCAGCAGCTCTTCACAGCTGTTGATACCCGCGCCCTGCAGTTTCTCTTCGTAGGCCGGGCCGATGCCCTCAATATCTGTCAGCTTGGTCATGTGGTCCCCTCCTTCCGGGTCCGGTGCGTTGACAACGCCACCCCTCCGTAGCGCCGGCTAATCCTCATTGTATGCCAGTTCGTCATTGACCGGCAGCGTCAGCGTAAAGGTCGAGCCCTGCCCAGGCTCGCTGTCGACACGGATCGTACCGCCGTGGCGATCGGCAACGGTGCGCACGAAGCGCAGGCCGAGACCGGCCCCACGGCGCGCCGCCAGCGCCCCTTCTGCGGCCCGAAAGTACGGTGCGAACAGGTGCGGCAGGTCGTCAGCGGGAATCCCCAGACCTTCATCGACGATGGCGATGTGGAGCCGGTCATCCTGACGCTTAAGCTCGACGCGCACCTGCGTACCACGATCGCTGTACTTGACGGCGTTGCCCAGCAGATTGACCAACGCACGCTCCAGCAGCTCGCCGTTGCCAAGCATGAAGACCGTTTCTGAAGACGGTTCCTGCCAGCAGATCTCGGCGATCCCAACGCCGGCCGCGCGAGCGCGCTCGAACACCTGGTCGCGCGCATTGTCCACCACCGCCAGAATCTCAAGGGGGTAAAGCTCGATCTGCGGCTGGGACTCCAGACGCGATAGCTGCAGAAACTGCTCGGAGATGGTCAGGCTGCGGCGCGCGTAGTCCGCCACACGCTCATCGCGCTCGGTACTGGCCGGTTGCTGCATCAGCGCCAGCACGGAGACGATTGGAGAGCGCAGATCGTGGGACAGGAACGCCAGCGCTTCCTCCCGGTGATTGCGGGCCTCGGTAATCTCCGTGACATCGCTTAAGGTCATCGCCCAGCTCCCCGCGGGGGCGAGATTCAGCGGCGCACAGGACACGTACAGGAGCACGTCGCCGCGCAGGCGGCTCTCGAACCCGACCGCCTGCCGGTCCAGAGCGACCTGCCGCCACAGCTCCTGCCAGGTCCGACCGACCGGCAACGGCAGCAGCTGCTCCAGGGTGGACACCGGAGGCACCCCAGCGCTGGCCCCCGCTGCCACAGCCGTGGTCAGGGACACCGCCTCGCTCCCGGGTCCGAGCCCCGTCATCTCCAGCCAGCGGCCATTGGCGAGCTCGACCTGCGCGAGCGGCGAGAGCACGGCGACAGCGCTCGACATCTCTTCCAGGGCCTGGGCACTGACAGCGCGGTCCCGCTCCAGCCGTCGCGCCTGCTGTCGCAGCAGCTTCAGCCGCGCAGCCAAGCCTTCCCCGGACAGCGCGGGTAGCTGCAGCTCCTCATCGAGCAGCTCGGAGAACACACCCTGCGTGAGCGCCAGCTCAGAATCGGTAAAGGACGCAGGCTCACTGCCCGCCGCCGGCGCCAGGCTGACGCTGCCGGCGCTGCCGAGCAGAACTTCGATCTGCCGCGCGCCAGGGACCAAGCGCAACCCTTCAACCTCTACCGGCGCAGCGCTCACCCTCGTCTCGAGTTGCAGCAGCGCAGCCAGCCGGGTCGCCTCGGACACCCAGTCCGTGGCCGCCGGCGTGGCGCGCAGCGGCAACGCTTCGCGCACGGCGGCAACCCGTGCCATCTCCTGATCCACGAAGCGCCAGGCGATCTCATGACGACGCCAGCTCCAGTAGGGATAGGCACAGAGCACGGCCAGCAGCGCCGCCGAGAGCGGCAGATACAGCTGCAGCGCCAGCAGCGCCGCACCGGAAAGCACCAACGGCAGCGCGGCCAGCAACAGCGTGATCGTCAGCATGCCTTTCGGCGACAGACGGGGCAGAACCACCGCCGCCAGCGCCGCAATCAACACACACAGCAGCGCGCTCCACAGCGGCGCGGCCGGCGCGATCAGCTGATCCTTGAGAACCGCGTTGAACAGGTTGGCGTTGTACTCGACGCCGCTGATCGGCCGACCGCCGCCAGATACCGGGCTGGTCACCCAGTCGGCGACCCCGGCCGCCACCAGCCCCACAAAGACAATCTTGTCCCGCAGCGGCGCGGTGGCGGCGAGCCCG
Source organism: Pseudomonadota bacterium (assembly GCA_038749065.1). GTDB lineage: Bacteria > Pseudomonadota > Gammaproteobacteria > Pseudomonadales > Azotimanducaceae > CALHVX01. Next base: position 32,444 of record JBCDIK010000007.1, read on the forward strand.
CCGTCGGGCCCGGTCAGCAGGGCGGCTGCAGAGAGCGCCGGCACCGTGCCCGGCGGTCCTGCGAAGGGAATCATTCGGTAAAGGCAGCGCTGACTGCCGAGAGTGAGCTGAGCCGGCGCAGCGCAGGCGGCAGGTCGCGCGGATACCTCACCGCGAACGCGATCCGCCAACGCCAGAGCCAGATGCGGCCAGTGTGGCTCACCGATGCCTTGATAGAGGTACGTGCCCCGGGAAATCGAGTCGCCGTCGAGCTCGACATGTACGTGGCCGAGTACGTCCGTACGCGTCAGGAGCTCTGGGAATGGCAGCAGCTCAAGCGGTGGGCGGAACGGTGCGGTGGCTTCAAGGATGACCGGCAGGGCCACCGGCAACTCCGGGCGAGCCGCCGCAAAGGCCTCGACCAGCGGCGCGTCCTGGATCGGCGACTGGGCGCGGTCATAGACGATATCGACGAGGACGGCCGCCGGGCGCTGGTCGAAGATGCGTTGCAGGAGTTCACCCTGGCGCTGTCGGGACCAGGGCCAGCGCCCACCGTGCTGCAGCGCGTCCTGGTCGATCGCGACGATCACCAGCCGCTCATCGAGCGCCGGCGCACGCAACCCGATCAAAGCATCGTAGGCCGCCAGATCAAAGCGCTCGAGCCAGGCGTAGCGCGAGGCAAAAAACGCCAGCAGAACCAGAAGCAGAAACAGCGCCAGAACTTCCAGGCGATAGCGTGCACCCGTGGCCGCCGGTGCCGAAGGTTCGGGCACTGTCACCGGGCGCACCTGCGCAACGCTAGAGGCCGAACAGCGCCGGCAGCAGGATCAGCAGCGCCATCCAGCGCGGTGCCGGCGAGCGCACATCGACCGCGGCCGCGGCGCTCGTGCCCGCAAGGTCGGCCGCGACTGGGGTGACCTCGATGCGATAGCCGCCCGCCGGGAGCGTCACGCTCGCGCGGTTGTCCTCCACCAGCTGCTCGGAGACCACCGCGCCGTCGTCACGGCGGAGTGCGCGGATCCGATAGCGCACGTCCGGTTGGCGTGCCCAGGCCAACTCAACCGCGGCCGCACCGCGCGCCTTGTCGTAGCTGCCGGTCTGCGCACGCAAACCGTCCAGGGCACGCGGCAAAACCGCCACTTCGCGCGTCGCGGAAAACGCGCCGTTCTGCTCCCGCACACGCCAGAAATAGTGTCCGGGTGCAGCCGCGATCGTATCCGCCAGAGGCAATGTGGGCTCGCCGGTCCCGTAGCGCCCGGCATTGTCGAGGTCAGCATCGGTACCCAGTTCAACTTCGTAGCGCGTTGCGGGCCCGCCATCGGCGAAGCGCCAGCGCAGCGCCTCGTCGGCGACCAGTTGCCCCGCACTGACCGGTTCCGGCGCTGCGGCCGCCAGTCGGAAGGTCGTGTTGGCATCGAAGCCTTCTAGAGAGCTGGGCGCAATGGCCCGCACCGACAGGCGATATTGGCCGGGCGCCAGATCGGCCAAAGCAAACGCGGTTTGCTGTCGCTCCAGGGACCGGATCGGCACGAATCGACGACCGCGCTGTTCATAGAGCTCGAGCTGGTAAGCGGCGGCGCCGGCAACCGGCGCCCAACGCACGGACTGGTCCGCACTGCGGAGCAGTGCGCCATCGGGCAACGGCGCGCCATCGTCTTCGATCACCGGGGCTGGTAGCAGGGCGGCTTTCTGTGTGCCCGTGGAACTTGCAACCACGCCAAAGCCGGCAGGCAGGTCGACCGTTTGTGCCGGCGCGGCAAAGCCGACCTCACCGGTCACGGTCTCGACACGACTCACCGGCGCTGCGCCGGCGGAGGCTCCGACGCGAAAATCTGTCCCGCGCACGGCGGCAATACCGCTGGGCGTCCAGATCCGGAACCGCGATGCCGCCTCGCGCTTGATCACCGAGGCCGCGCCACGACCGCGATAGAACCGCAGATGGGTATCCACCATCCCCGTGTCGCCGAAGGAGGTCAGGATATTGAAGAGCACGCGGCTGTCAGGCCCGATCTCCAGGGTCGAGCCATCGGCGAACACCACCACGGCCAGCGCATCCGCCGTGGTGACCAGCTCCTGGCCCATCGCGATGCGATCGCCGGGCCGGTATGCCGTGCCAGCGCCATCCGCAACGGAACCGGTCACCGACACGACCTCGACCTCCGCGGGTTGCCGCACCAGCCATGGCACGGGAATACGCAGCGCGGCACCGGCACGCAGGGCGTTGGGACTGCGCAGGCCATTGTGTCGGGCCAAACGCTCCGCATAGGCGGTGGAGCCACAATAGCGCAACGCCAACCGCCACAGGTCATCGCCAGGGCGCACTGTGTAGCGCCAGTCTGCCACGGGCGCGGCGGCGCTACCGGTCCCCGAGGTCGCTGCGACGCTGGAGGCGGCCAGCAAGCCGAGCAGGCCCGCGGCCAGCAGCGAAGCCAGAGCGCGAGCCACGTTCAGGTCTCTTCCAGTCGGTAACCGTGCTGGTAGATCGTTTTTACGCGGTAGCCGTGTTCAGGTTTGATGTTCAGGCGCTTTTTCACTCTGCTGACATGCATGTCAACGGTGCGGGTATTCAGACCGCTGACCTTCCACACGTCCTTCAGGATCTGTTCCCGGGCGAGCAGTTTGCCCAGATTCCGGAACATGTACAGCGCCAGATCAAACTCCTTGGCCGTGAGCTTGATCTCCTCATCACCGAAGTACGCCAGCCGGGATTGCGGCATGAACCGGTACGGGCCAACGGTCAGGTTCAGCTCATCGCCGCCCAGGCGCCGGCCTAACGCCCGGACCCGGGCCAACAGCTCGACTTCCGAGGCACGCTTGACCATGTAGTCATCCGCACCGGTGTCGAGGGCGGCCACAATGTCGGCTTCCGCGTCGCGCTGAGTCACAAACAAAATGGGAACGTGCCAGGTGAGGTCGGCACGCAGCTCGGCGAGCACCTCGATACCCGAGCGGTCCGGCACCTCCCAATCCAGCACGATCAGATCGTAGTCGGAGGCCTTCCGGGCTGCTTCGAGCAGGCCTTCACCGCGCTCCCAGTGCCGAACCCGGTGACCATCCGCCTCCAGCCAGCCGATCACCATGGCGGCCTGAGCCGGATCGTCTTCAAGTAACAGTATGTCCATTCGCATGAAGCCGCGACACGTTTCCGTGCCGCGGCGACCTCTTCTCGGAGCGACCAGGGCTCCCTAGATCTCGATCCCGAGCTTCTCGATCACCTCCATGGGCACGTAGTTAGCGCCCTGGGGAATATCGAGGCTCTTGGCGTAGCGGTTCACCGCCTGAATCGTGCTCGGCCCCAGCCGACCATCAATCCCGCCGACATCATACCCTTTCGCCTCGAGCGCGGACTGCAGGGCGCGAACGTTGGCGGCGTTGGCATTTATGTCACAGAGCACCGACTGCCAGGCCATCTGCGGCGCTGCTGTCAGCTCCCGCTTCGTGACCGTGCGGTATTCTGCGGGGATCTCGATCCGTCGCTGGCTGGCCGGGCTGACCAGCTTGGTGACCGCCACGTCGTCATAGACCGCGGGCACGCCGACTTCGCGCGTGGTCGCAGCCTGCGCGACGACGCGCCGCTCAACGGTTTTGGTGACTGCCGGCTCGCTCACTTCGCGGGTACTCGCTGGCGTATCGATCACCTGCCGCTTGACGGTCTTGTAGACCGCCGGCTGCTCGACCAGGCACATGACCTCACCGGTGGCACTGACAGACTCGCTGACGGCAGCGGTGCCGAAACGCGATGCCGGTCCCTTCTTCCAGACTGTGGTTGCCGGCGTATCAAGGACCTGCTCCGTGACTGTGCGATACGTTGCCGGTACTTCTACGATGCGGCTGCTCGCCGGCTTGACGACGACCTCTTCCCTGACGGTCTCGTACACCGCGGGCACAACCTCGAGCCGCGTGGAGGCTTCCTTCACGAGAACCCGCTCGGTGACTGTCTCGTACTGGGCCGGCACCACCTCATAGCGCTCGCTGGCTTCCTTCACCAGCACCCGCTCCTCGCTGGCGCTATAGCGTGCGGGGGACAGAACCCGTGCGTAACACTCACCGGCTCGCGCGTTCGGCGGGAACAGCTCGGTGCCAGCGCCACCCACGGTGCTGGCAGGGCTGCTGACGGCGTTGTTCGCCGCGGTCAGCTGGTCTTCGAGCCGCGTAATTCGGGACTCGCGGTTGGCCAGTTCCTGCTCCAGGACGGCGATTCGAGAATCGCGATCGCTGGCCTCGGCACGATCGATCGGGTCACTCCCGATCGAACCGCCGGTGTTGCTCGCGCTCGAGCATCCGCCAGCAAGCAACAGCCCCGTGAGGGCCGCCGCGGCCAGGTGTCGCGTCCAGCCGATTGTCATAGATCGATGCATATCTTGTTCTCCTCTCTGTCCGTTGCCCTGTTACGGCAAGCGCTCGCCTGACGCATCGCCTTTAAGCGGCAGCGAGACTAACGCGCCGCCGGATCCATTCAAGGCAATCGCCGTGTGGCTTTGTGCAATTGCGCCGCAAGCGCGACGGCATGCCGCATCAGCAACGGTTCGACAAGATGCCAGAAATCCCCGCGTCAACACCGATCCGCGAATGATGTTTACCCGGAATTTACGAAAAATGGACGCGCGCGGAGTGACGTCTGCTGCATTAGACTGCGCCCTTTGGGCGCTCGGAGCAGACTTTGGCAAACATTCCTATCGGCGGCAGCGACGGCGAGCTTGTGTCCCAGCTCGGCCGTATGAGCAATCGGCATGGCCTGGTCGCGGGCGCGACGGGGACCGGCAAGACCGTGACCCTGCAGATCCTGGCCGAAGGGTTCTCGCGGGCTGGCGTGCCCGTCTTCGCCGCGGACATTAAGGGCGATCTGTCCGGAATCGCAGCCGCTGGCAAGCCACACAAGGAAATCGACCGGCGGCTGGGACTGATGCCACTGGATGGCTTCCAGCAACGCGGCTATCCGACCATGTTCTGGGACATCTACGGTGAGACCGGCCAGCCGATCCGCACGACCATCTCCGAGATGGGACCCTTAATCCTCGCCAATCTGCTGGAGTTGAACGACACGCAAACGGGCATTCTCTATGCCTGCTTCGCCATCGCCGACGACGAAGGCATGCTGCTGCTCGACCTGAAAGACCTGCGCAGCCTGCTGTCCTGGATGGCGGACAACGCCAAAGCGCTCCGAGGCGAGTACGGCAATATCTCCAGCGCTTCCGTCGGTGCCATACAGCGCCGATTGCTGGTCCTCGAGTCCCAAGGGGCGGAGCACTTCTTCGGGGAGCCGGCGCTCGAGCTGGCAGACCTGATGCGAACAGATTTTTCCGGCAACGGCGTCATCAGCCTGCTCGACGCGACCCGACTGACCCGGGAAGCGCCGCGCCTCTACGCAGCGTTCCTGCTGTGGCTGCTGTCGGAGCTGTTCGAGGAACTGCCGGAGCGGGGGGATGCCGAGACGCCCGTGCTGGCATTGTTTTTTGACGAAGCGCACCTGCTCTTCGACGACGCGCCCGATGCGCTGCTCGACAAGATCGAGCAGGTCGTCCGCCTGATTCGCTCGAAGGGCGTCGGCGTGTATTTCGTCACGCAGATCCCGACCGACGTGCCGGATGCGGTGCTCGGCCAGCTCGGCCTCAAGGTACAGCACGCGCTGCGTGCCTTTACCCCCAAGGATCAGAAAGTGATCCGGGCGGTCGCGGCCAGTTTCCGGAGCAACGAAGACGTCGATGTGGCGTCCGCCGTCACGGAGCTGGGTACCGGCGAGGCCCTGGTCTCGCATCTGGATGACAGCGGTGCCCCAACGCCGGTGCGCAGCACACTGATCCGCCCTCCGGAGTCCCAGATCGGGCCGATCGGTGCCGAGGAGCAACAAACGCTCCGTAAACGCTCGCCGCTGGCAGGCAAGTATGACGACGCTATAGACCGAGAGTCCGCGTACGAGATGCTCCAGGCGCGGGCTGCTGCGGCCGCTGAGCAGGAGGCCGCGGCGGAAATCGCGGCAGAAGAAGAGAAGGCCCGTAAGCGCGCCAGCCGTGGCAGCGGTCGCAAGCGTCAGAGCGTCGGCGAGGCGCTGCTCAAGAGCGCCGCTCGGTCTGTGGGCCGGACGCTGGGCTCGAGGCTCATGCGCGGCATTCTTGGCTCCCTCCTCAAATAGCCCACCGGAGACTTCGCTGTGAGCAAGAAGAAACTCCTGTCCGCCCTCGGCGCGCTGCTCATCGCCGTGGCAGCTGCGGTGTTGGGCGTCGATGAGCAAACGCTCCGGGATGCGCTCGCCGGCGGCGGCGAGGCAGTCGCAACGACGAGCGCACCAGCGGAAGCCGCGGGTGTGCACCCGGTGACCGCGGCCTTCCAGGCCCGTCGCAGCAACGCCTGGCTGACAGACGGTGGGCGGGTGATCAAGGTCCTTCCAGACGACACCAAGGGCTCCCAGCATCAGCGGTTTCTGGTTCAGATCAGCGGCGGCCCGTCAATCCTGATCGCGCACAACATCGACCTGGCGCCGCGCGTGGCCGGTATTCGGGCCGGCGACCAGGTCCGCTTTCACGGCGAGTATGAATGGACCGATAAGGGTGGGGTCGTACACTGGACCCACCACGACCCCGGTGGCCGCCGGGACGGCGGCTGGATCGAACATCGCGGGGAACGATACCGCTAGCGGGGATCTAAATTGGAAGGCGCATCAAGTGCACCACCGGTAGGAGTACGCATGCAACAGCACATCGGAATCCCGACGGCGGGCCAACGGCCCCGACATCAACACGGCGCAGTCCTCCTCGCTCTGCTGCTGACCGTCACACTGCCGGCCCGAGCCGACAGCACCGCGCTCATCGGTGACTGGACCCTGAACGAAGCACGTAGCGCGCAGGTGCAGCCGGAGAACGTCGAGTCCCGGAACTGGCTACCAGGGGGTGGCAAGGTGCGCGGCACCATCAGCGTCGGCGGTGTCCAGGTGCCCACCGGGGGCACCCAGCGGGAGGTCAGCACCGGTCCAAGCAGCGATCCCGGCATCCTGCGCTGCAAGCGGCTGCAGATTGCAGAAGTTGGCGAGGAGCTACGCATGACCTACGAAGAGGTGGGCAGCGAACGCTTTCGCCAGGGCACCTGGCGAGGCGTCAAAACCAGCTGGAACCGCAAGCGACTCAAGTCGAGGTACGAATCCACGTCCCGAAAAGTGGCCTATCTCCTCGAATTGCAGACGGATGACAGCCTGCTGGTAACGGTCACCATCAAGCCGCGCAAGGCGAGCAAGCGGACTTACAAACAAATCTTCGAACGTCGCGGCTTCGAAACGGCGGTACCGGAAACGGCTGCCGATGAGGAAGCGACCGACGCCTCGGAACCACAACCCGCGAGCTGACTGTGGTCCAGCGGCTGCACCAGTGGCCTTTGTACGGGTGCTGTATAACAATGCCAGCTCCGGGACCGGGGATCCTCATGACCATGACTCAGAAGGCATACCGCAGCGCCCGCAGAGGCGGGATCAGCCTGGCCCTGGCATGCCTTGCACTGTGTGCAACGGGCGCCGCACAGGCCGAGGACTACACGATTCAGATCGGCGCTTTCAGCACGCCGAGCGATCGCTTTGCCGCATCGGCGCGCAGCGAGGGGACGCTGTACTACACCGCCCGCGATGGCGGCATGGTCGCGCTCAGCATCGGTCGCTACGCTAGCTTCGCCGCAGCGCAAAATCAGCTCGCACAGCTGCAGGACAGCTATCCGGATGCCTACGTACGGCGGGCCGACCCCGATGCCGCCCAACGCTGGCCGGGCGGTGGCGCTGGCATCGCTGCAGAAACGGCGAGCGCGACACGCGCAGCGCGCGGCAGCGCTGCCCGTCGTACCAACGCTCCCGATGACGCGATCCTTGCGACCCTCAGCGAAGCTGAGCGCAAAAACGTCGTCTATCTTGACGGCAAGCTGCACGTCAAGGAAGGGAATCGCTTTACGCCCCTGCGCGAGTATCAGCGCAGCCGCCCCTGACGACGCCTGACCGGTGAATTTCGCAGAGCTGCTGCTGCGGCTGGGATGCGCGCTGGTGGGCTGGCTGGTGGTGTTCACGCACTTCCTGTGGCTGGCCACCACCCGCAGCGTGACCTGCGGCAGTGACGGCGACGAGCTGTGGCGACTGCTGCTCGGTTTCGCGCCGATCGCCATCGGCTTCGGCCTGCTGCTCCCGATGTCACGGCGCATCGCAACGGTGCATGGCTCCCTTCGCTACGGCGCTGTGCCCGTACTCCTGTTTACGCCGCTGGCGCTGATGGGAATCTGGAAGACGTTCTCGGGCGTCAATCTTGCCGGCGCGGGCATCTGCGCCGACGTGCCCAGTACCTGGCACATCTGGTGGGCGCCACTCCAGCTCGCAACCGTTGTGATCCTGTTGCTGTGCGTCGCACGCGCTTGGCGCACGACACCTTTACCCCCTTAAGCGGATCGGGGTATAACGCGCCCGGCGTTGCGACCATGAAACAGCGCTGGCAACGGGCAACCTGCGCCGAAAACACAACAAATCTGACTGATCTTTAACTTTGGGGAGCCTGTTATGGGAATGATGTCGGAATTCAAGGACTTCGCCATGCGCGGCAACGTTGTCGACATGGCGGTAGGTATCGTGATCGGGGGCGCTTTCGGAAAGATCGTGTCTTCCTTTGTCGCCGATGTGCTGATGCCGCCCATCGGTCTGGCGCTCGGCGGCGTGGATTTTTCCGGCCTGTCGATCAAGCTCCAGGAGGCGAGCGACGGCGCAGAAGAAGTGCTGCTGAACTATGGCAACTTCATCCAGACCATCGTCGACTTCACCATCATCGCCTTCGCGATCTTCATGGTCGTGAAAGCCATGAACTCGCTGCAGAAAGAAGAAGAGCCGGCTGAGGAAGCACCGCCGGAGCCCTCCAAGGAGGAAGTGCTGCTCACGGAGATTCGCGACGCTCTGCGCTCCAGCAGCTAGCAAACGGCAGGCCCGACACCGGGCGGGCGCCCGAAATGGGCGCCTGAGAGAACAGAGACCGGCGCCCCTGCGCCGGTTTTTTTTGCGAGATTGTTACGCTTGAAATGACCTGTCCCCTGCCTCAGGCTGAGTGTCCAGAAGCTACGAAGGGGACAGGTCATGGACCTGATGGACATCCTGATGAAAGGCGCCGGAAGCAGCGCCGTCGGCGAGCTCGCCAAGAACTTCAATTTGAGCGGTGACCAGACCAGTGGCCTGCTCAAGCAGCTCGCGCCCATGATCGCCAAGGGGGTGGACATCCCGCGTGTCCTCGTCGTCAATAAGCTCGACCTCGTGCGCCCCTCGCACCGCCTCTTGCCTGTCATCGAGCGCCTCACCGGTGGCGCAGGCGTACAGACCGTCGAGGACGCGCAGCTCCCTGGATCGTCCGCCTCGGTCGCTGAGGCGTTCTACGTCGAGGTCGTGCCCGTGTCTGCGCGCTCCGGGGACAACGTCGACACGTTGCTCGACGTCCTGCTCGGCGTGCTCCCCATCTGCCGCCCTCTCTTCCCCGAGGACATGCTCACCGACCAAGCCGAGCGCTTCCTCGCCGCCGAGTTCGTGCGCGAGCAGCTCATGATTCAGACCGCGAAGGAGATCCCGTACTCCGTGGCTGTGGAGGTCGAGCGCTTTGTCGACGACCCCCGAGGCAAGGTCATCGAGATCTCGGCTGTCATTCATGTCGAGCGTGACTCTCAAAAGGGCATCGTCATCGGCAAGCGTGGCTCCAGGCTCAAGGAGGTCGGCCAGCGGGCGAGGCAACAGATGGAAGAGTTCTTCGGCAAGCGCGTGTTCCTGGAGACCTTTGTGCGCGTGCAGCAGGACTGGAGCGACGATCCACGCTCCCTACAGCGCTTCGGCTACGAGTGAGTCACACGAGATGATGAAGACGTTTCTCATCGCCCTGGTCGGGCGCCCCAACGTGGGCAAATCACGCATGTTCAACCGCTTGAGCTCTGCAGACACTCAGGCCATTGTCCATGACTTTGAAGGCGTCACCCGCGACCGCCAGTATGGCGAGGGCCTGTGGTACAGCAAGCGCTTCACGCTCATCGACACCGGCGGGTTCGTGCCCGCCTCGGATGAGCCGATGCTCACGCTGATGCGTATGCAGGCCCAGCTCGCCATCGAGGAGGCAGACGCCATCATCTTCATGATGGACGGGCGCCAAGGCGTGACGAGCTCGGATATGGAGATCGCCACCATGTTGCGCGAAACCCAGAAGCCTGTCTTCCACGTCGTCAACAAGATCGACTCCGCCCAGCGCGCCCACGAATTCCTCACGGACTTCTACCGACTCGGCGTCGACCTCTACGCCACCAGCGCGGAGCACGGGCCGGGTGTCGAGGAGCTCATGGACGATGTCTGCGCGCTCATCCCTGCCGCCCCCGAAGAAGAGCCCGCGCCGCCGCCGTACGCGCGCGTCGCCGTCGTCGGGAAGCCAAACGCTGGCAAGTCGTCCATCATCAACCGGTTGCTCGGGGAGGAGCGCTTGCTCACGAGCGACGTCGCTGGCACGACCCGGGACTCCGTGGACACGATGCTTCGACGAAATGGCCGCGAATACATGCTCATCGACACCGCCGGATTGCGCGTTGCGGGTATGGGCGCCTTTGGGGGTTCATCCTTTTGGATGCGGGCCCCGCAGGGTGTCGACATGGCCGAACGCGCAAAGGCGCTCGAGGCGCGCAGCGTGCTGATTGAACCCGGGCACGC
>JBCDIK010000008.1:0-41656 GCA_038749065.1 Pseudomonadota bacterium
CGACCAGGGCGAAGCCCTCGAGGTTGCGGTGCGTCAGGTCCAGGCGGACATCGAGCTGCAGGCCAATCGGCAGACCCACGCGCTGGAAGCGCTTGATGCCAAACTGCTCGCCGCTCTCGACGCCCAGGCTGAGGAGTTCCGCAAGGGCAAGATGAATCGCAGCGAGTTTGCTGACGCGCTTGCCTCTCTAGCCGGTCAGGTCTCCCAGGGCGACCACTGAGCGGACAGTGCCCGGCGCTGCAATTTTGCGCGGCGCGAGCATCATTTCGGTGCTGGCGCCGGAAATGCGACAGAACTGCGCAGCAGGCCTGCCTGGCCCCTGCAGGCGCTGAAAGTGATGTCGCCGCACGCCTACAACCCCTGACAAGAGTGCGCGTTTCTGCCCCCGGTGGCCGTCTACACTGTCCTCAACGTGATGAGAACAGCACTCGCCCGCAGGCAGGAACCCCATGAGCCAAAGCAACGCACAGATCATCGGCTTCGAAGCCGCTCGCAACAAACCCACCGTTGCGGACGCCGACAACGTCGATCAGCTGGCCCAGATCACCCTGTCCCTGCGCCAGGAGATGAGCCGCATGATGGCGCAGATGCAGAACCAGTTTGACGCCCTCAGCGACCGCGTCGAGGCGTCGCTTGCCCGGCAGGCCGAGCGCGTGGATGACCTTGTGGCAGAGCTTGGGGAGACGCGTCAGTCCCTGGGCGAACACGTCGACGATACGCGCTATGAGCTCGAGCTGACCAATCAGCGTCTCACCGCGGAACTCGACGATATGCTCGGCAGCATGAAGGGCACAGCGGTGTCCGGTGAGCAGCTCTCGGAAGCGTTGCTCGCGCTTGCGGAGCAGGCGCGGCGGAGCTAACCCAAGGTAGCGCAGCTGGCCTGACGCATTGCGCCCGGCCGGTTGCGACGGCAATCAGTCCGGTTTCGTGCCGGGCTCCGGCACGTAGCCCTCGGCCCGATCCACGGGCTCGTTATCGAAAAAGCGCTCGCGCTGCTGTGACAGGTACTTCCGCGTCTGCGGGTCCCGCACATCCAGGTGCTTTTCGTTGATCAGCATTTTCTGCAGTTCCTGCCATTCCTCCCAGGCGCGTTGCGAAACGGTCTCGAAGATCTTTTCTCCGGCTGGGCCGGGCATGGGCGGCTGCGGTAGCCCGGGCAGATCCTGTTCGTACTTGCGGCAGTGGACGGTGCGGGACATGACGGTCGAGCCTCAGTAGGGGGCGGTGCCGCCGTCGACGCTCAGGCACGCCCCGGTGATTCCCGCGCCGGCGTCGCTGGCGAGCATGACCGCCAGGGCCGCGATCTCCTCGACGGTGTTCGGTCGCTTGATCGCCGACTCCTGGGAAAACATGGTGACCATCTCGTCGAAGGACATACCCATGCTGGCGGCAGTGTTCGGGCCGTTGTCGCGGACGATGTCGGTAATGACGAGTCCCGGGCAGATCGCGTTGACGGTGATGCCGCTGGTACCCACCTCCTGAGCGACCGACTTGGTCATTCCATTCACCGCGTGCTTGGCGGCGGTGTAGGGGCTCAGGACGGCCTTGCCGACTTTGCCCTCCACGGAAGAGATGTTGATGATGCGTCCCCATTCCCGGGGCAGCATGGCGCGCAGTGCGGCGCGAGTGCCCCAGAACGTGGAATGGAGGTTCCAGGTGATGGTTTCGTTCCAGGTCTCGTCGCTCAGGTCGACCAGCGGCTGCAGATCCCCGGCGCCGCCGGCGTTGTTGACCAGCACGTCGATCTGGCCGAAGCGCTCGACGGTGCCCGTCACGAACCCTTCGACGTCGCCCTGCACCATGGCATCGCCCTGGATGAAGCAGGCCCGCTCGCCAGCGCCGAGGGTGTCGAGGGTGCGCTGGGCCTTGACCTCGTTGCGGGCCATGAGCGCAACCCGGGCACCCTCTGCGAGGTAAGCCTGCGCAATCCCCAGCCCGATGCCGGCGGTGCCTCCGGTAATGGCCGCGACCCGTCCTTCCAGCAGTCCTGATCCGCTCATGTCATTCCCCCGTCGATCGGTTGCGATTATGCCCTGTTCTGCGGTCCTGCCGCAGGCGGCGCCCCGAAGAGCGCGGGCGCCTGTCCGAGTACCGCAACATCCAGCAGCGTCGCGCTGACGCGGCCGCTGTTCACCGCGGCGGCATCCCCGGACGGGTCCTCGGCGATGTCCAGACGGCGGATGCGGTGGTGGAAGCCGTCGTCGTTGGTCACGAAACAGCCGCCGTAGCTGGAGGCGGCCAGCCGGGTCGCAACGGGTTCCGGATCGGTCATGACGGGCGGCAGGTTGACGCTCATCGTCGTGGGCGTGCTGTCACCGCCCGGCGGCGCGACGCAGCGCGCCCAGATGCGCGGCAGGGCGGCATCAAGCTGCGCGCCGAGCCGGTCCAGCTCCGCCGGATCGAAACGGCGATGCTGCGACCACTGCTGGTACACCTCCGGCGCCAGCGCCTGCGACAGCGCCAGGCCCGGGATGCCCGCGATGTTGCCCTCCAGACAGGCACCCAGGGTGCCCGATGCCATCGCGAACCCGAGGCTGACATTGCTGCCGATGTTGATGCCCGAGACCACCAGGTCAGGTTTCTCCGGCAGCAGCTCGAAGATGCCCAGGTTGGTGCAGTCCGCCGGGGTGCCGGTCACGGAGTGGCCGTCCAGGCCGGCGATCCGGATCGGCTCGACCTTCAGCGTGCCGTAGCGGGTCATCGATTTGCCGCGCCAGGACTGCTCCGCGGCGGGTGCAACCAGGTGCAGGGTGCCGTAGGGCGCCAGGCGCTCGATGAGCAGTGCCAGCAGCGGTGAGTCGCAGCTGTCGTCGTTAGTGACCAGGATTCGCATGGGTGACTCGATTCTAGGAAAAGGAAAGACGTCCGCTCGGCTGCTGCAGCGCCTTGAGCATCTTTAACGCCGGCTTGGACAGGCCGCGATCAGAGGTCGCGCCCGGGTGCTGCCAGGTCCAGTCCACGCCTTCGGAGACGGTAGCGGTGTTCGCGTCGCTGCCGAGCGAAACCAGGAAAGGCCGCAGGCGCAGGTGGAAGTGCGTGAAGGTGTGGCGGTACGGGGGCAGCGCTTCGAGCGCGCTCGCCGGCGCTGCCGGAAGGTTCAGCTCGCGCAGCAGGTCCGCAAGCGCGACCTCCGGCGCGGGTGGTGGCTGATCGACCGGCCAGTCGCTCTGAGGGGGCGTCCACAGGCCGCCCCAGAGCCCCCTGTCCGGGCGGCGCCGCAGCAGGCAGGCGCCGGCATCGTTGATGAGCAGCCATTGGTAGGCCTCGCGCTCCGGCTTGGCCCGCTTGGGTTTGCGGCCCGGAAAGTTGGCGACAGCATCGAGGGCCCGGGCTTCGCAGCGCGCCGCGAGGGGGCAGTGGTCGCAGCGCGGTTGGCGGCTCGTACACAGGGTCGCGCCCAGGTCCATGATCGCCTGGGTGTAGTCCGCGGTGCGCTGCGCGGGCGTGTGGTAGCGCGCGAAGTGCCACAGGCGCTTGCTGACCATCGTATTGCCGGGGTAACCGTCGACCGCGTGGAAGCGCGCGAGCACGCGCTTGACGTTGCCGTCCAGGATCGCCGCCCGCTCGCCCTGAGCGATGGCGGCAATGGCGCCAGCGGTGCTCGGGCCAATGCCCGGTAGCGTTTCCAGCGCCGCGGCGCCGTGCGGAAAGCGGCCGTCGTGCTCGTTGACCACCTGCTGCGCGGCCTTGTGCAGGTTCCGACCGCGGGCGTAGTAGCCGAGTCCTGTCCAGTGCGCGAGCACGTCATCCTGGGCGGCGGCCGCGAGGCTGCGAACGTCGGGAAACCGCTTCATGAATCGCTCGTAGTAGCCGATGACCGTGGCCACCTGCGTCTGCTGCAGCATGATCTCGCTGACCCAGACCCGGTACGGCGTGCGGTCCTGCTGCCAGGGCAGATCCCTGCGACCGTGCTCGTCGAACCAGGCGAGCAGCAGGCGGGGCAGCCAGTTCACTGCGGTGCCGGCTCGGCGAGCGGCGCCTCGTCTTCCTCCAGATCGAGAAAGTCGTCGCCGGCCTCGTCGTCGCTGACGTTGTGCCCGAGAATCTCGAGCAGGCCGCGCGCCGCAGCGCGATATTCCTCGGGCACATTTTCCTCGATGAGCGCATCGAGCTTGTCGCCGAGGGTGTTGTTGGCACCGCCGCGCATGGCGTCGGCCAGCAGGCGCTGGGCGGCCTTGGTATCCAGGCTGCAGTCGGGCTGCGCCCGGCGGCCTGTGCAGCGCAGCGGCAGGGGCAGATCCTGCAGGAGCGGCGGGACCGGCAGCGAGTTGGGTGGTGTCTTGGTGCTGAAGGTCAGCGTGCCTTTGCTCCGCAGCGAATCCAGCGCCGGGTCGGTATCGGAGAGCGTAAGCGCCGTGGTCATGCTGAGCAGCACGTTGTCCAGACGCAGGTCGAGCTGCTGCCGATCACCCTGCGGCAGCCAGCGTCCGGTGAGCGTCAGGTACTCCAGCTGCGCCGGCCACTGCGCCGTGACGTCGGCCCCCTGCACGAGCCCGCGCAGTTCCGCGAGCGCACGGGCCGCACGTGCTTTGGTCGCTGACAGGTCGAGCGTGCCGTTGTTGCTGACCAGGGTCAGCTCGCCGCGCGCGTTGCCCAGCAGCGTTGAGCGCCGGTTGCCGTGGCTCTCGATTCGACCGGTCATGCTGACCGGTCCTTCCCAGATGAGATCGGCCGGATCCCCTGCCGTCTGCTGATCGTCGGGCAGAACGCGCTGCAGCCAGCGGTGCAGATCCTGCGCGGCAGCGTTCTCGATGATCGGCGTCATCACCCAGCGCGGGACCTCGCGCTCGGCAAGGGTGGTCGCATCCACCGCTGCGTTGAGCTGCGCGCTGCCGGAAAAGAATGAGGGTAGCGTCAGCTCACTGAGGCTGACGCCCTGGAGGTTGTTCGAGCGCAGCGTCACATCGGCGAAGTCCGCGCCTGCCCAGCGGAGGTGATCGAGCTGGCAGTCCAGGTTCCAGTCCGTGCGCCGCCAGCGATCGATGTTGAGTACGCCATCGGCATCGCCACTGACTGCTGATGCGGACGCCGTCGCGGATGTGGACAGGGCGGTGGTGGTTTCGGTCCGGGGGCGCAGGGTCAGGTCCGCTTCGCAGCGGCCGCGGATCTCGTCGCTGTCGAGCATGACCGGGGCGAACACCAGCTGACGGTCGGCTGCGACCAGGCGCAGCTTGCCGCTCAAGGCCAGATCAATCGGGTCGGCCGTGCCGTCACGGTAGCGCAGGGTCGCATCGAAGGGCGCGGCTTCGCCCGACGCCAGATCCTGCAGCCGGAACCGGCTGACCGCATAGCGGGTTGCGGTGTCCGCGGTGTCTGCGGCGCCGGGCCCGCGGGCACCCTCGAGATCCTTGAGGGTGAGTGCAGTGATTCGCCAGCGTTCCGGCGACCGTGGCGCCAGCAGCATGCTCAGGGGCGATAAGGACAGCCGCAGCCAAGCCAGCTCCCAGTGCTCGTTGCCGCCGGGATCCGTCGCGCGGATGTTCGTGGCGCTGATGGCCGTTGGCCACAGGGGGCGCCAGTGCAGGTCACCGGCGACGGTGGTCTCAAGTCCGGTACGCGTGCTGAGCAGGGTCTCCAGCTGCGGCCCGGCGCCGCGCACCAGTATCGTGCCGCCGAGCCAGAGGAGGATCAGCAGGGCGATGGCCAGTCCCGTGAGCCATTTCAGTGCGGTCATCGATGGGTTGCGATCAGCGGCTTGCGGCCCCTTTCGTTATTGTCCTGCCGCGTCCTGAGGGCGCTCGCGGCGGAGCAGGCGCAGGGGCGTCCAGGTCCGCGGCCAGCCGATTCCCGGATCGCGCTGCAGGCGAACGCGGACGCTGTGTAGATGACGGAACAACGCTTTCTCGGCGGCGTGTCGCGTTGGAAAAGGCCCATCGGCCTTGTCTCCGCGACGGGCGTAGTACCATCGACCGTCGGCTTTCTGGTAGGTGCGTGATGTCGGCATCGGATCGCAGTGAGCTTGAAACGGCGCCAGTATGCCAACGGCGATTTCGCATAGCACCCAAAACTGGGCAAGTTAGGTAAATATGTTTACAAAATGGGCGTGGACATGAGCGTCGGCACCTTCGATCCCGGCGCCGCGGGCGATCCTCCGGCAACCCTGGCACCGGCGGATCTGGCCCGTCTGCTGGCGGCGGCGGGTGATCTGGACGCCGATCGGCTCGGGCTCAGTGATCATGAAGTCGCGCGCCTGGGCCGCGTCGCGCGCACCGACGCGCTGGACTGGGCGGCCGTCGCGGCGCCGCTGGCCGATGCTGACCTGGTCCAGCTGATCCGGGTGCTGGTGCTGGCCGAAGTGCGGCTGCCCGAGTTTGAAAGTGGTGCCCGCTCGCCCGTGGTGCCGCTGGCGCGCACGCTGCGGCAGCGCGATGCTTATCCGGCGGAGCTCACAGCCTGGATTCGCGAGCAGAGCAGCAATCGCTTTTTGCCCCACGGCAGCCTTATGGATCGGCTCTGAGTCCGTATACTTCTGCGCCAGGTCGCATTTCCAAGCCCCTAACCCCCAAAGCCCCAAGCAGGACCCGCCCATGGCCAGCGCGCCCGCCCCGCAGAGCAACGCTCGGCAGGCAACGATTACCCGCAATACCCAGGAAACGCAGATCACCGCCACGCTGAACCTCGACGGCGCCGGCACGGCGACGCTGAGCACGGGACTGCCGTTCTTTGAGCACATGCTGACGCAGATCGCACGGCACGGCCTGATCGACATCGATCTGAAGGCAGTGGGTGATCTGGAAGTCGACGCGCATCACACGGTGGAAGATGTGGGCATCGTGCTCGGGCAGGCCTTCGCGCAGGCGGTTGGCGATAAGACGGGCCTGGTGCGCTACGGGCACGCCTATGTGCCGCTCGACGAAGCGCTGTCGCGCGTCGTGGTCGATCTGAGCGGGCGCCCCGGGCTGTTCCACCATGTCGAGTACACGCGGCCGCGCGTGGGCGATTTCGATGTGGACCTGCTGTTCGAGTTTTTCCAGGGCTTTGTGAACCATGCGCTGGTCACCCTGCACCTGGACAACCTGCGCGGCGTCAACGCGCATCATCAGGCGGAAACGCTGTTCAAGGCCTTCGGCCGCGCGTTGCGCATGGCGGCGAGCCACGATCCGCGCATGGCCGGGCAGGTGCCCTCCACCAAAGGCACGTTGTAGGAGGCCTGCGAACATGTCCCTGCTCATCCCGGCGATCGATCTCAAGGACGGCCAGTGCGTGCGCCTGCGCCAGGGGCGCATGGAAGATGTCACGGTGTTTTCCGATGACCCGGTCGCTATGGTCGACCTGTGGCATGGCAAGGGCTGCCGGCGCTTGCACATCGTTGATCTGGATGGCGCCTTTGCCGGCGAGCCCCGGAACAAGGCGCTGATCCGGCAGATGCTCGATGCCGGGCCCGGGATATCGATTCAGGTGGGCGGGGGCATCCGCACTCTGGCGACCATTGATGGCTACCTCGAAGCGGGCTGCGATCAGGTCATTATCGGCACCAAGGCCGTCGAGGAGCCCCGCTTCCTGGAGGAGGCCGCGAGCCGCTTTCCCGGGCGCGTGATCCTGGGTCTGGATGCTCGCGATGGCCAGGTCGCGACCGACGGTTGGGATGTCGTGTCCGAGAAGACGGCCATCAGCGTCGCGACCTGGGCCGGTGGCCTCGACATCGCCGGGATCGTCTACACGGACATCGCGCGGGACGGCATGTTGAGCGGGCCGAACATCGACGCCACCCTGGCGCTGGCACAGGCGACAGCCGTGCCGGTGATCGCGTCCGGCGGCGTCAGCACGGTCGAGGATCTGCGAGCGCTTAAGGGCGCTTTCGCAGATGCCGGCGTGACCAGCGCGCTGCTGGGTGTGATCACCGGGCGCGCGATCTACGAGGGGACCCTGGACTTTGCCGCTGGCCAGGCGGCGCTCGACGACGCTAAGGCGACCGGCTAGCGATAGACCCCCTGCGCCAGCCGCGCGGTCAGCGCCGCGCCGAAGTGCGCCACGGGACGCGACGGCTGTGCGCCCAGTTGTTTTTCCCGAGCGGTGACTGCGGTCCGCGCCTGTTCGAACACTTGCTCAAGGCTCCCGCCCTGCGGCACTGCGTCGCGCAGCAGCGCCTCACCGAACCAGGTCAGGTCGCGCTCGTTGGAGCAGCCGAAGGACGTGCGGTCGGGCGCGGCGGCGGTCAGCACGATGGTCTCGTCATTGGCGAGGTGGGGCAGGAACCCGCCGGCGAAGCACGCGGACACGATGATCAGGCGCCAGCGGATCCCGGCATCATCCAGTGCCGCGGCGAGCACCGGTCCGGTCAGAGGGCCTAACGGCAGATCCCCATTTGACACGACGAGCTCTGCGTTTTCCGCGCCGTGAGAGGAAATGAACAGGATCAGCAGATCCGAATCCGTGCGCATTTGCGTGGCCATGCCCGCCAGAGCCCGGCGTAGCCCGCTGACCGTCGCCAGCGGCTGCCGCTGGCGATCCCGCCGATCGTTGAGCAGGAACAGGGTGCGCTGGCCACTGCCGTAGCGCTCATCCAGCACCCGTGCCGCGTAGCGGACTTCTTCGGCGAACACCTTTTCTTCCGCGTAGCCTGCGAACCCCAGGAACCAGGCGCTGGGGCCCAGCGCGCGCGGACCCAGACGATCCAGGGCGGCATCGATCTGTTCGGGCTGGCTGAACAGCAGCGTTTCCAGGGCGGCGGGATCGCTGGCGATCGCCTCCGGGCTTGCCTCCGGGGCGCTGGCGGAGTCCGCGGGATACCAAAGCTGCGCGGGGAAATAGAAGTAGTGGCCTCCCAGTGCGAACAGCGACAGGAGCAGGCAGCTCGCGCTTACGGCCGGCAGCTGCCAGCCGTCCAGGATCTGCCGCGTGGCCAGGAGCAGGGCAGCCCCGATCAGCAGGAGCATCGCACCGATCAGCCAGGGCACCGGCCACCGCGGGAATTGCTCGATGGCAAAGGCGATTAGCAGTGCCATCGGGGCCTGGGTGGCCAGGAGTTTAAGGGCCCGTGCCATCCCGAGTCGCGGGCGCGTCGCGATGGCGAGGCAGCCGGCAGCGAGTCCCGCGCCGAGCAGGTACCAGCTCAGTTCTGTGAGCGCGTAGGGATCGAAGTGGGCCGCAGCCCCGGCCCTGCCGCGCGACCACAGCAGCCACAGCCCGAGGGTCCCGGCGACCAGAGCCAGCGGCACTAGTGGTCGCACAGGAATTGCTCGCTTGGCCGCGCGGTCACCGCTGGCGGTCGATGTCGTTGATCAGATCGCTGACGCGGGCGGTGCGAATGTCCCCGGGCAGCGTGCGCAGTGCCTGCTCCAGGTACTCGAGGGATGACCGATGCGGGTGGGCGATCAGGACAGCATGGCCTTGTCGCCGGGCGATCCGCAGAGCGCGGCGGAACTGCACGTCCATGCTCGCGGGATCGCGGAAGTGATCGAGAAACACGTCGCGCTTCACTGTCGGCACGCCCCACTCCCGGGCCGCGTCGTGGGCGACAGTGGCAGCGGTCGTGCGACTGTCCAGGAAGTAGAGCTGCCGGGACAGGAGCTGGAGCATCAGCTCGTCCATGGCACCGCTGTGAGCGGTCAACCGGCTGCCACGGTGGTTGTTGATGCCGACGCTGCCGGGCACCGCTGCCAGATTGGCGCTGAGCGTCGCCGCGTAGTCGGCGCTGGTCATGTGTTCGCGCAAGATACCAGGCTCTGCTTTTCGCGGTGCGATCAGCGGCTCCATGGGCTGGTGGAGGATCACCTCCCGCCCAAGGGCGCTGGCCTGCCGGGCAATCGCGGTGGCGTGCGGCGCATCGGGCAGCACCGCGACGGTCAGCGGCCCGGGTAGCGCCAGCGCCTGCGCATCGCGCGCGGGGCTGTAGCCCAGGTCGTCGATCACGATGGCCAGCACCGGTTGGGCGCTGAAGGCTTCGGCCTGCGGTCGCAAGGTGAGCATGGTGGCCGTCGCCGCCGGCGCCGATGCGGCCGCGGGCGCTGCGGCAGAGTTGTTGGCGTCCGCCCAGGCGCTTGTCGGTAGCAGGCCGAGCAGCAGGGCCAGGGTCAGCCACAGCGCAGTCGTTGGTGCATTGAGCGGCGGCGCCGCGGGCCTGGCCATGGCGCAGGAGCTCCCCAGGGGCGACGGCCACAGCCGCGAGCCCTAGCGCTGCGCCTGGAGGGGTGCGGTCGTCGCAGATTCTGTCTTCAGTTCGTCGAGTGCGGCGGTCAGCAACGCGTCGTCGAAGTTTGCGTCACCGTTATCCGCGAACGCGACGTGCGGTTCAATGCCGAGTTTGTGAATGGAACGTCCATTCGGGGTGTAGTAGTAGGCGGTCGTGAGCTTGATGGCCCGCTCGTCGGTGAGTGGCACGACGGATTGCACGGAGCCTTTGCCGTAGGTGGTCTCGCCCATGAGCGTCGCGCGCTCGTGATCTTTCAGCGCACCAGCGACGATCTCCGATGCCGAGGCGGAGCCGCCGTTGATGAGCACGACCACCGGTGCACCGGCGAGTGCATCCCGGTGCGCTGCCCGGTACTTGAGCCGGCTGCTCGGCAGACGGCCGGCGGTGTAGACGATCAGGCCGTCGTCGAGCAGGGCATCAGCCACGGCAACGGAAGCCTGCAATACCCCACCGGGATTGTTGCGCAGATCGAGCACCAGCCCCTGCAGCGGCTCTTTACCGCCAGCGGAGAGGGACTTGAGGGCGCGCTGGAAATCGCTGCCGGTGGTGGCCTGGAACTGGGCAATGCGGACGTAGCCGTAGCCGGGCTCGAGCAGGCGGCTGCTGACGCTCGCGATCGCGATCGTCTCACGTTTCAGAGTCAGGTCCCGGAACACCTGATCGCGCTTGGCCTGGTAGCGGACCTGCACTCGCGTGCCCGGTTTGCCGCGGAGCTGGCCGATCACACTGATCAGGGTCTGGCCCCGGAGCGTTTCGCCATCGACTTTGACCAGGCGATCCCCGGCCATCAGCCCGGCTCGCGCGGCGGGGGTATCGTCAATCGGCGTGACGACCGTGAAAAAGCCATCGATCAGGCCGACCTCCAGCCCGATGCCGCCGAAGTGCCCGGACGTTTCCGCCTGCAAATCCTGGTAGGCGGCTTGGCCCAGGTAGCCTGAGTGTGGATCGAGGTTGGCGAGCATGCCGTGCAGAGCGCCTTCCATGAGCTGATCATCGGACACTTCTTCCACGTAGTTCTGACGCACGTGAAAGAGGGCAGACTCGAAACGCGCAAGTTCATTGCGGTCGATGAGCTGGTCGCGCCAGCGGTCGTAGCCGAGGATGCCCAGCGCCACTCCGGTGACCGTGCTGAGGATCATTGCGAGCAGTGTGGTGGGGCGCAGCGCCATCGGTCGAGTCTCGCACCAACGGCTGCCGGGCACCACCGCGCGGTCCCGGGGCCCGACAGCGGCGAGGGGCGAGCGCGCTGGAGTGTGCGCTGGGTCGCGCTTTGCTCAGGAGCGGCGCTTGAGCCAATTCACGGGATCGTCGGTTTTGCCCTTGTGGCGAACCTCGAAGTACAGGCCCGCCTCCTCTGCCCCGCCGGACTGGCCGGCGGTCGCGATTGGCTCGCCGCTTTCCGCCCAGTCGCCCACCGTTTTGGTCAGCGTTTCGGCATGACCGTAGAGCGTCATGTATTCACCGCCGTGATCGAGGATCAGCAGCAGCCCGTAGCCGCGCAGCCAGTCCGCGAACACCACACGCCCGCGGTGCACGGCGCGCACCTCGCTGCCGAGCTCGGCGCTGAACAGCACCCCTTTCCATTGCAGCTCACCGTCCGCGCGTTTGCTGCCGTACGCCTTGGCGATACGGGCCGCGGTGGGCGGTGGCAGTGCGCCCTTGCTGCGCACAAAGGTGCTGCCGTCGAGGGTGCTGCTGCGTCGGGTGAGCTCCGCCAGTAGGGATTCCAGCCGGGTCCGGTCCGCGCGCAGGCGCTCGCGATCTTCGGTTCGCGATGCCCGTTGCGATTCTAGGCTGGTAATGAGCTGCTGCTGCGTCGTCCGGGCGCTGCGGCGCGCGGCCTGCTCACGGTTGAGGGTTTCGCGCCGCCGGGTCAGCGTCGCGCGCTCGGCGCGCGCTGCGGCGCTGTTGCGATCCAGCTCGGCGACGGTTTCCTTGAAGTGCGTGACCGCATCGATACGGGCGCGACTGAAATATTCGTGGTAGCGCAACATCCGTTCGAGTTCTGCCGGGTCCTCCTGATTGAGGAGCTGCTTGAGCAGGTCTTTGCCGCGCAGCCGCTGCGCCGCGCCGAGATGCTCGGCGATCTGCGCCGCCTGCTCATCCCGCTGGCGCAGCAGTCTTGCCTTGTCGGCCTGCAGTACCTTCAGTTGCTGCTCGGCCTGGTCGATGCCGCGGGCGGCGCTGGCGATCGCGGTGCCGCGCTCGGCGATCTGCCGGTCGATATCGCGCAGCTCCTGCTGGAGCTTGATGCGCTTGCGGTCTGCCAGATTCAGCCAGGAATCGAGGTCGTTGAGCGCCTCGACGATGCGCGCTAGCTC
Source organism: Pseudomonadota bacterium (assembly GCA_038749065.1). Lineage (GTDB taxonomy): Bacteria > Pseudomonadota > Gammaproteobacteria > Pseudomonadales > Azotimanducaceae > CALHVX01. Next base: position 12,454 of record JBCDIK010000008.1, read on the forward strand.
CCGCGTGGCAGTGGCGCGCTCGTCTACTGACGTCGCAGCGGCGGTGGGACCCGCAGTGCCGAAAAGAATGAGCGCAAGCGCTGCGCCTGCGCGGGTCAGGTTCGCCGGTGAGCGCAGCCCTCGGCCGGGACAGTGAGCCTTAAGCGGTTTGCCGTGAGCTGTAGGACGCGAGCGATTGACCGGTCATCTCCTTCGGCTGCTGCAGTCCCATCAGGTGCAGCAGGGTCGGGGCGACATCGGACAGGGCGCCGCCGGAGAGAAACTCTAGCGCCTGATCGCCTACATACACCAGCGGCACCAGCTCGCTGGTGTGCGCCGTATGCGGTTGCCCCGTCTCCGGGTCGCTCATCTGCTCCACGTTGCCATGGTCTGCGGTCACCAGCATCTGCCCACCGCTCTCCTCGATCGCGGTCACGAGTCGCTCAAGACATTGATCGAGGGTCTCCACCGCCTGCACGGCAGCGTCAAAGTTGCCCGTGTGGCCCACCATATCGCCGTTGGCGTAGTTGCAGATGATCGCGTCGTACCTGCCGCTGCGGATGGCGGTGACCAGCTCGTCGGTCACTTCGACCGCGCTCATCTGAGGTTTCAGATCGTAGGTCGGAACGTCCGGCGATGGCACCAGGATCCGGTCTTCGCCGCTGTAGGGCGCTTCTCTGCCGCCGGAGAAGAAGAAGGTGACATGGGCGTACTTTTCCGTTTCGGCAATGCGCAGCTGGGTCTTGCCCAGGTTCGCCAGATACTCGCCAAAGGTATTCGCCAGTGCTGCCGGCTCGAAGGCGCAGCTCGCGTCGATATCCTCGGCGTAGCGCGTGAGCATGACGAAATCTGCCAGGGCAACCTGCGAGCGCCGCTTGAAACCGTCAAAATCCGGATTGTTGATGGCGCGGGTCAGCTGCCTGGCCCGGTCCGCCCGAAAGTTCATGAAGATCACGCCGTCGCCGTCGTTCATGCGGATCGGGGTCTCGCTGAAGGCGTGAATGGCTGTGGGCTGTATGAACTCGTCGTTCTCGTCACGCCCGTAAGCGTCGGTCAGGGCGTCTAAGGGTGAGCGCGCGTGAAAGGGCGCTTCGCCCCGAACCAGCAGGTTGTAGGCGCGCTCCACTCGGTCCCAACGGTTGTCTCGATCCATAGCGTAGTAGCGACCACACAGCGAGGCGAAAGTGACTGCGGGCAGCCGCTCGCACAGTGCCTGGGCGCGCTCGACGGATGCCTGCGCGCTGCGCGGCGGTGTGTCGCGACCATCCAGAAATGCGTGCAGGTAAACGCGCTGCAGACCCGCCGCGGCGGCCATCTCGAGCAGGGCGAAGATCTGATCCTCGTGGCTGTGCACGCCACCGGGTGAGAGCAGGCCCATGACATGCAGCGCGCCATCGCTGCGGGAGATGCGGTCGAAGCAGCGGTTCATGGCGCGGTTGCGCTGGAACTCGCCCTGCTCGATGGCGCGGCCGATGCGGGTCAGGTCCTGGTAGACGACGCGGCCGGCGCCGAGATTCATGTGCCCGACCTCGCTGTTGCCCATCTGGCCATCGGGCAGGCCAACGGCGCCACCGGAGCCGTCGATCAGGGTGTTGGGGCGAGTGCTGGTCAGGCGATCCCAGGTGGGGGTGCGCGCGGCGGCGATGGCGTTGGACTCGCCGGCCTCCCGGTGGCCGAAACCATCGAGAATCACGAGTAAGTTGGTACTGCCCATCTGCGCCTGCCCTAGCTGTCGATCGGGGGCGGGATCTTAGCAAAAGCGCCCGTTAGCGGTGTGTGTATAATCGCGCGTTTTTGTGAGTCGAGGCTGGGCGCCCCGTGCGCGCCGCCCTTTCCCAAGAGTCCCCCGTCCGATGGACCAAGTCATTGAATTTATTGGGAATCATCCGGTTCTCGTAAGTGCCTTCGCAGCGCTGCTGGTGCTTTTTGTCCGCAACGAGACCATGCGTGGCGGCGCGGCCGTGAGCGCCCAGCAGCTGGTTGATCTGGTGAACCGGGACAACGCCGTGGTGGTCGATGTGCGCGACGCCAAGGAGTTCGAGCAGGGCCATATCGTCGACGCCATCAACATTCCCTTCAGCGCGCTCGAAGGCCGCGTCGATGAGCTGAAGAAACACCGTGAACGACCCATAGTGGTCGCCTGCAAAATGGGACAGCACGCGAATGCCGCCGGCACCGTGCTGCGCAAGCAGGGTTTCACGACCGTATCGCGACTGACCGGAGGAATGCTCGAGTGGCGCAATCAGAATCTGCCGGTCGTGAAGTGAGCCAGCTGCAGCTGCGGCTGGAGCGCATCTATCTGAAGGACGCGTCCTTCGAATCGCCATCAACGCCGGCCGTGTTCACGCAGCAGTGGCAACCGAACTTCCAGCTCGATCTGAACACCCGCACCGAAGGGATCGGTGAAAACCGGGTGGAGGTTGTGCTCATGGCGACGTTGAAAGCGGATCTGCCGGAGCTTGCCGATGGGCCGCGCACCGCCTTCATCGCCGAAGTGCAGCAAGCGGGGCTGTTCACCGTCGAGGGGGGAGACGATGCCAGCCGCCGCATGGCGCTGGGGATCGCTTGCCCGACCATGCTGTTTCCCTACGTCCGGGCCACCATGGACGACATCGTGGTCAAAGGCGGCTTCCCCGCCGTACAGCTGGCGCCGGTGAACTTCGAGGCGCTCTATCGCCAGGCGGAAGCCCGTGCGGCACAGGAGCAAGCGGGCGCCGGTGGCGACGGCCAGGACGTCACGCACTAGGCGTGCTGCGGGCTATACCAGCCCGGTGAACGACTGCTGGCGCAGCGCTTCGTAGCCGACCACGGCCACGGCGTTCGCGAGGTTCAGGCTGCGGGCGCCGGGCTGCATGGGAATGCGCAGGCGCGTCTCCTGCGGCAACGTCTCCAGCAGCGCCTGCGGCAACCCTCTGGTTTCCGGACCGAACAGCAGCAGATCATCCCTGTGATAGTGCACGTCGGCATAGCCGGTGGTTCCACGGGCGCTCAAGGCCAGCCAGCGGCGGCCGGGAAGCGCCTGCTGACAGGCGTCCCAGCTCTCGTGCTCGGTCACGTGCGTTAAGTCCCGGTAGTCCAGCCCCGCGCGCTTCAGGCGCGTGTCATTGATCTCGAAACCATAGGGCTTCACCAGATGCAGCGGCATGTTCATGTTGGCTGACAGACGGATGATGTTGCCCGTATTGGGCGGAATCTCCGGCTGGTAAAGGACGATATCCATCGGCTGATCGGGCCCGAAAGCAGGATTGAAATCCGTTTCTATACTGAGGGAATCAGTGGGCCAGGAGCAACGTGGTGCCCCCGCAACAGTGGATTCCCGGATGGTTGAAAGGACGCCGTGAGCGCGCGCGCGCGGCGACCTGCGTCTATCTGTCCAGCGGGGCAGTCGCCACAGTGCACGGGCGTGCGCAAGCAGGCGGCACGGCGCTGGAGGGCGGCTTCGACCTTGCTGTGCGCGCCGATCCACTGGACGGCCTCGACGATATGGCCGCCACCCTGAAGACGCAGGTGCAGTCCCTGGGCATCCGCAATGGACCGGCCCACATCGTGCTGGCACCGGAGTTCTATACGCTGTCGCTCGTCGAGCGGCCGTCCGTACCAGATGAAGATCTGGTGGAGGCGGTGCGCTGGCAGGTTCAGGACAACGTGGAGTTTCCTGTCGACCAGGCGTCGATCGACGTGTTCGATCTGCCCCACGCTGCATCCCGGGACCGCGACATGGTCTTTGTCGTTGTGGCGCGCAAAGACTTTCTTGCGTCGCGCATCGAGCAGATCCAGCAGGCGGGCCTGCTGGTGGACTCCATCGGCATCACCGAGCTGTCCATGCGCAACCTCATTGCCACGCTGTTTCCGGAGCCTGACCAGAGCATCGCGCTGGTGCGCATGACCTCGAACAGCGGTTTGATCAACGTATCCCGCTCCGCAGAACTGTTTCTGTCGCGGCGCATCACCGGTGTACCCGGAGACTTTGACGAAGAGGCCTGGGAGTCCTTTCAGAATACCTTGCTGCTGCAGGTGCAGCGCAGCGTTGACTACTACGAGAGCGCCATGGGCCAGCCCCCCTGTAACGCACTCCTGGTGGCGGCAACGCACAGCTGGCAGAGCCGCGTGTGCGAGTTTCTCACCGAGATGATGCCGGTGCCCATTCGCGGCTTGAGCGAAGCGCTCTCGGATCGCTTCGCCATCGAGCTGCACAATCCCGATGCGCAGCAGATCGACTGGGACGCCATTAGCGACACGCAGGCCAACGCGCTGGCGGCGGCTCTGCCGGCGATCGGTGGCCTGCTGCGGGAGCTGCGCCCGGAGGCGCTGGCGGACGCAGCATGAGCATGCAGGACATCAATCTGCTGACGGAGGATCTGCGCCCGAAGCGAGAGCTGTTCACTTTCCGTGATCTGATGTTTGTGTGGGGTGGCTTCCTCGCACTGTTGCTGTGCTTCAACGGCTACCAGAGCATCGGCTGGCTGTCCCAGGGGGAGCGGGCGGCGGAGGTTCGCGAGCATCTGCGAACGATTCAGGCCGCCAACGCTGCACTGACCGCAGAAGCACAGCGGAAGCCCGAACCTTCGCTGGTGGCGAGCGTGGCGGAGCTGAATGCGGTGCGCGCCGAACGCGAGCTCCTGGCGACGCTGCTGCAGGACGTTGCCACCAGCGACGGTTTTTCCGAGCGGCTGGAGGACCTGGCGCGCTTCAAGCTGCAGGGCATCTGGCTGGATGGTGTCTTCTTCGGGGACGGCGGCACCCAGGTTCGTCTGCGCGGCTTCAGCGAGACGCCGGGCCGGGTACCCGAGTATCTGTCGGCCTTAAGTGCAGGCGCTGGCTTCAGCGGCTATAGCTTCGAAGGCTTCGAGCTGAGCGATGCACCGAACAACCTCGTCAAGTTCGAGCTGGCGGGCCCTGATAGCGACGCAGTAGGAGGCGATGGCACGTGAGCGATACACCCGGCACCATCGGCAAGCTGAAGGCGCGCTACGGCGGCCTCACGCTGCGCGAGCGAGCGATCATCACCGTGGCGCTGCTTGGCACGACCTGGTGTCTGTGGCTGATTACCGCCAGTGACTATCTGACCTCCCGCGAGTCGGAGATGACGCGACAGGTGCGGCAGACAGAAGTCGAGCTGCGCCTGGCGACGGAAGAGCAGCAGCGCCTGCGCCGCGCGCGCAGCGCGGATCCAAACGACGCCCTGCGCGCTGAGAAGGCTGCGGTTAAAGCCGGTCTCGAGCGCCTTGATGCCAGCATGGCGAACAGTCTCAGCCGCTTCGTGCCACCGGAACGCATGTCGGAGCTGTTAGCTGATCTACTCGCGGAACATCGTGGTCTGAAGCTCAAGCTCGTGCGGCGATTGCCCTCGCGAGCTCTGGTTGGTGGCGGCGGTGATCAGGCCGCAGTGGACGGTGACGATGAGGCGAAGCCGAGCGCCGGGGATCGTGGCCCGGCGCCGCCGAACCTGTATCTGCACCCGTTGCGCCTGGAGGTCGAGGGCCGCTACTTCGATGTGCTCGGCTATGTTCAGGCGCTCGAGGATTCGCCCTGGCGATTCAACTGGCGCCGCTTCGACTACGAGACCGCGACCTATCCCCGGGGCCGTGCGGTCATCGAGATTGAAACCTTAAGCCGAGACCCGCGATGGCTTGGCGTCTGATCGGCGAGAGCAACCCATGATGTCCACCAATCGTCCGTTCACGGCTGTGAGACCAGCCGCTCTCGTCACGGTCCTCCTGCTGTGCCTGCCGCCTCATGCTCTAGCCGCGGAGGGCGATCCGGTCCTGCAGGACCCGACCCGACCCAACTGGTATGGGCTCAAGGCGAAAGCGCGCAAGGCGGCCAGTGAACTGCAGCTCAGCTCCATCATTATCAGCGCCAACCGTCGCCTGGCGGTGATCAATGGCGACCTCATGCGGGAGGGCGAGCGCCGCAACGGGGTGCTGCTCAAAGAAGTGCTGAAGGATCGGGTGCTGGTGGTCAGCGCCGACAAGGGACTGCGTGCGCTGCGGCTGCCGGTACCGCAACCGGTGAAGGAGTCGTCATGAAGCCATCTGCAGCGATCCTACTGACTCTGCTGTGCCTGCTACTGAACGCCTGCACGCCGCTGGTCCCACCAGCGACGCGGCATGCGGGCGCTGGAGAAATTCAAGAGATCTTGGAAGACGCGGCGAAACAGGGAGAAGTGCTCGCGCAGGAAGTGGCCGCAGAGGAGGCGCGCGAGGAAGAACGAGCGGAAAGTGACCCGGAGGCACCGGAAGAACGTCGTTTTGATCTGACCGTCGAAACCATGGCGGCGCGGGACTTCTTTCAGGCCCTGGTCGCTGACACGCAGTACAACGTGGTGGTGCACCCGGGGGTCAAAGGATCGATCAGCCTCGACCTGACCCAGGTCTCCGTCACCGAAGTAATGGGGCTGATGCGGGATGTCTACGGCTTCGATTCCGTGCTCCAGGGCCGCACCTACCAGATTTACCCGGACGTGCTGCGCACGGAGATCTTTCAGGTCGACTACCTGAACGTGACCCGGACCGGCCACTCGGAAATGCAGGTGAGCGCCGGAAAGGTGACCGATGTGCTCGGCGTTGGTGGGGGTGCCGGTGGCTTTGGCGGTGCGGCCGGTGGCTTCCCGGTCGGTGGCGCCGGTGGGGCCGGCGGGTTCCCCGGTGGCGGGGGCGGCGTGGGCGTGGTCGGTACCATGGTCAACACCGACGGCTCGAGTGATTTCTGGGTAGAGCTCGAAGAGACCCTGCAGGCGATCGTTGCCGGCGATCAGGGTGCCCAGGTGGTGGTCACGCCGCAAGCCGGGCTGGTGGTGGTGCGGGCCAAGCCGGACTCGCTGGCGGCGGTTCGCAGTTACTTGAGCCGGGTTCAGAACGCTCTGCATCGGCAGGTCATCCTCGAGGCGAAGATTCTCGAGGTCACGCTGAACGAAGGGTTCCAGGCCGGCATCAACTGGAACACGTTCGGTGATGCTTCCGGCGGCAGCTTCACCCCAACGACGACCGTCGACAGCAACGGGCTGGTGGTCACCACCATGGGCAGTGAACACAGCGCCGCGGGCGAGTTCCGCTTTGGTGACACCGGTGATTTCTTTAACCCGACCGGCTCGACGTTCCAGCTGTTCGGCGAGTTCGGAGATTTCTCCGCGGTCATCAGCCTGCTTGAGACCCAGGGTGTGGTGCAGGTGCTCTCCAGCCCTCGCATCGCGACGGTGAACAATCAGAAAGCCGTCATCAAAGTCGGTGACGACGAGTTCTTCGTCACAGACATCTCCGTCAACACGGTGACCGCGGGCAATGCCATCAATGTCAATGACTCCCCGGAGCTGACTCCGTTTTTCTCCGGGATCGCCCTCGATGTCACGCCGCAGATCAGCGAGCGAGGCGAGGTGATCCTGCATGTGCATCCGACCGTGAGCGAAGTGCGTGAGCAGATCAAGACCATCAGCGGCGAACCGGTGCCCCTGGCGTCGAGCACGATCCGCGAGTCGGACAGCATTATTCGTGCGCGCAGTGGCCAGGTCGTGGTCATCGGCGGCCTGATGCAGAACAGCAGCACCGATGACTCCGGCGAGGTGCCACTGCTCGGGAATCTGCCGGTGGCGGGGAACCTGTTTCGCCAGCGTGTCAGCGGTAACACCAAGAGCGAGCTCGTCATTCTGCTGCGCCCGGTGGTGGTCAATGGTGGCAGCCAGGCGGAGTGGTTCAAGCGCAGCGCGGATCGGGTTGGCCGGCTGCGCGACCAGATCGGTTCCGACTGATGATCCCGCGCAAGCAGAAGGTCCGCATCGGTGACCTGCTGGTCTCCGCCGGCGAGCTGACCGAGGAGCAGCTGCAGGAGTGCCTGGCGGAGCAGAAGAAGTCCGGGTTGCGGCTGGGCAAGATCATCGTCGACCACGGCTATGTGGACGAGGACCGCTTTCTCGAGTTCCTGTCGCAGCAGTTCGAAATCCCCTACTACCATCTGAAGGACTTCAAGATCGACCAGGAGCTGGTTGCCCGGCTCCCGGAGACCTACGCGCGGCGCTATCGCTCCCTGGTGCTGGAGGAGAAGAGCGGCGAGCTGGTGGTGGGGATGGTCGACCCCATGGACATCTTCGCCTACGACGAGCTGTCCCGGCAGCTCGGCCAGCCGGTCAGCGTGGCGGTTGTGCGCGAGAGCGAGCTCATGGCCATGCTCGATCTCGCCTACCGACGCACGTCGGATATTGTCAGCTTCGCCAGCGAGCTGGAGGGCCAGCTCAACACGGAGCAGTTCAGCCTCAATGATCTGGCGCGCAGCGCGGACGATGCCAACACGCCGATTGCCAAGCTCCTCAATTCCATCATGGAAGACGCAGTGCAGATGCGCGCCAGCGATGTGCATATCGAGCCGGACGCAGAAGTGCTGCGCATCCGGCAGCGTGTGGATGGGTCCCTGCAGGAGCAGATCATCAAGGAAACGCGGGTGGCGGCCGCGCTCGTGTCGCGCCTGAAACTCATGGCGGGCCTGGACATCTCCGAGAAGCGGCTGCCCCAGGACGGACGCTTCGACATGCGCCTCAAGGGTCAGAACATCGATGTGCGCCTGTCCACGATGCCGGTGCAGGACGGCGAATCGGTCGTGATGCGCCTGGCGGATCACAGCGACGCCGCCGGCGGCCTGGACAAGGTGGGTATGGAGGCGGCGATGCTGGAGCGCTTTCGCCACCTTATTTCCCGCCCCAATGGTCTCATTCTCGTCACCGGCCCCACCGGCAGCGGCAAGACCACCACGCTGTACGGGGCGCTGAATGAGCTCAACGAGCCCGAAAAGAAGATCATCACCGTCGAGGACCCCGTTGAGTACGAGCTGCCGCGTATCAACCAGGTCCAGGTCATGTCGAAGATCGGCCTCGACTTTGCACGCGTACTGCGAGCCACCTTGCGGCAGGACCCGGACATCCTGCTCCTCGGTGAGATTCGCGACAAGGAAACTGCGGACATCGCGCTGCGCGCCTCCATGACCGGTCACCTGGTGCTGTCGACGCTCCACACGAACGATGCGGTGAGCAGCGCCATTCGCCTGCTTGATATCGGCGTCGAAGGCTTCCTGGCCGCATCGGCGCTGCGCGGTGTCGTCGCACAGCGGCTGGTCAAGAAGGTCTGTGAGCGCTGTAAGGAGCCGGCGGAGCCGGATGATCAGCAGTTCGCCTGGCTCGATGCGTTGGTGGGCGAGCGCCGGGCGCACGAGATGAAGTTTTTCCGCGGCCAGGGCTGCAACCGTTGCAATCAGCGTGGCTACTACGGTCGCCTGGGCGTCTTCGAGCTGCTCGAACTCAACGAGGAACTGGGCAATGCCCTGCGCCGGGAGGATGCCGAGTCCTTTGCGCGATTGGCGCACAGCCAGCCAGGCTTCCGGCCACTGGTGCTTTGCGCGCTTGACTATGCGGAGCAGGGCCTGACGACGCTGGCAGAGGTGCTGTCCCTGTCCGGCCAGGTTGAAGACCTCCAGGTTCATCACGATCGCGATAGCGCTCCGGCGGCGCCGTCTGCCGATGCGGACAGCGGCGAGCGCACCCGGCTGAGCCTCAGCAACCTCGAACTGGAGGGTGAGCCGAAGCTGGTGCCCAAGCACTGATGCCGCTGTTCGACTTCCAGGCGCAGGACTCGAGTGGCAAGCGGAGCAGCGGTCGGCGCGACGTGCCGTCCGGTGGCGCGCACGCGCGCCATCTGCAGGCCATTGGGCTGACGCCCCTACGCATCGAGGAGGTCGTCTCCATCAGCGCGCCGGAACCGGAGGAAGCTTCGGCCAGCAGCTTCTTCTCCAAGCGCAAGGTGACCCTGGATGAGGTCATCCTGTTCAGTCACCAGATGCACAGCCTGACCAAGGCGGGCATCTCGGTGGTGCGCGCGGTGCGCGGGCTGTCGGAATCGCAGAAGAATCCGCGGCTCGCCGAGATCCTGGTCGAAACCGCGGACAATCTCGAAAGCGGTGTGGATCTGGCCACGAGCTTTGGTCGTTACCCGGAAGTGTTCTCCGATCTGTTCGTCAGCGTGATCCACGTTGGCGAGAACACCGGTCGGCTCGATATGGCCTTCAAGCAGGTGGCTGAGTATCTGCAGATGGAGCGGGAGACACGCAAGCGCATCAAGTCGGCCACGCGTTACCCCACCTTTGTGCTGAGCGCCATCGGGATCGCGATTGTCATCATGAACATCTTCGTGATTCCCGCGTTCGCGGGCGTGTTCGCGAAGTTCGGTGCGGACCTGCCCTGGCAGACCCAGGTACTGATGGCAGTGTCCGGGTTCTTCGTGTCTTACTGGTGGGCGATGCTCGGTGGCGCTTTGCTCGCGTTCTTTGGTGTGCGCCGCTATCTGGCACAGCCCGCCGGCCGTCTGCGCTGGGACCGGGTCAAGCTGCGGCTGCCGATCCTCGGGAGCATCTTCGAGAAAATCAATCTGTCGCGCTTCTGCCAGACCTTCGCCATGGTTTCCCGCGCCGGGCTGCCGATCAACCAGTCCCTGACGATCATCGCCCGCGTGCTGGGCAACGAGTATCTCAGTGGCAAGGTGCTGCGCATGCGCGAGAGCGTGGAGAGCGGCACGGGCATGCTGCAGACCGCGCGGGAGAGCGCGATGTTCACGCCGGTGGTACTGCAGATGATCGCGGTCGGCGAAGAGACCGGGGCCATGGATGATCTGCTTGAGCAGGCCGCCGGATTCTACGAGGAAGAGGTCGACTACCAGCTCAAGGGTCTGACAGACGCCATCGAGCCGATTCTGATCGTGGCCATTGCGGGCATGGTTCTCATTTTGGCCCTGGGCGTCTTCCTGCCGCTGTGGGACCTGTCGAGCGTTGCGAACCGGTAGACATTTGGCTCCCCGGTCGGACCTGCAAAACCCGAATCCTTGGCTACGCTTAGGTGGACGGAATTGCACCCTCGTGATCGAAGAGGATCCTGAAATGGACAATATGAAGATGCGTCATCGCGCCAGTGGTTTCACCATCGTTGAGCTGGTTGTGGTCATCATCCTTCTGGGCATCCTGGCGGCAACCGCCCTGCCGCGCTTCATCAATATCGACGATGAAGCCCATGCGGCGGCTGTCTCTGGCGTGTTCGGCAGCCTGCAGACCGGCACCTCGCTGTTTCATGCGAAGTGGATTGCCCAGGGCGAGCCCGCGGCCAATACGGATATGGGCGTGGATTTCAGCAATCTGCGCACCAACGCGGCCGGCTACCCCTACGGTACGACCGATCGCAGCGGTGGCTCGAGCAACGTGACGGACTCCGGTGATTGCCAGGCGATCTTCACGAACCTGCTGCAGGCCGGCGCGCCAAGCATCTCGACGGCGGCGAACGCCGCCGGGGTGGTTGGCAGCGTGACGGACTACACCGCGGTCGTGAACGGTACGAACTGTGACTTCTACTACACGTCGCAGAACAATCAGAGCGGACAGCAGGTCGAATTGCTTGCCTATAACTCTGCGACGGGTGTCATCGTGCGCACTCAGCCCAACCTGCCCTAGCGCATGAAGCGAGGGAGCGCCCGCGCCCAGCAGCGGGCGTTTACCGTGGTCGAACTGATCACGGTCATCCTGCTGCTGGGAATCTTGAGCGTTGCGGCGGTCAGCCGGATGCTGGGGCCGGACGAATTCGCCCCGTCCATGGTGGCCGCCGGTACGGCGCAACAGTTTCGCCTGGGGCGCGCCATGGCGCTGAGCCGCGATGATGTGGTCCTGCGCTTCGAACTTGCAACCAGCGTTGATGACTGGGCGCTGCGCAGCAGCACCACCGCAGACGGCGTCCTGCACAGTGAGCGGGTACCTGCCAGCGGCACCACAATCAGCGTGCGCAATGGTGCCTTTACCGGTGCCGTCGACGGCAGCAACCCCCTGACCGTGACCATGGATGCCGAAGGGCAGCTCGATGCCGCGACTCTGGGGGCAACGGTCCTCAATGTGTCTGCCGGTATCGAGTTGACGATCAGCGGCGCGGCGACCCGCGTGCTGTGTCTCTATCCCACCGGATTTGCCGATGAGGCCCCCTGTGAATAGACGCGATGCCGGATTCACTCTCGTCGAAGCGGTGATCACCATGGTGATTCTGTCTATCGCTGCGCTGGCCATGGGCCAGACCCTGGGCCTCGCGTTTTCGAAGAGCAGCGATGGCCTGTGGCAGGCACGTTCCGTGGCCCTGGCGCAGAGCTACCTTGAGGAGATCATGGGGCATCGCTACGACGAGGCGACGCCTGTTGGCGGCGTCCCGGCCTGTGCCCCCAGCACCACCCCCTGTTCTGCCATCGGCCCCGAGTCTGGCGAGACCCGCGCGACCTTTGATGACGTGGACGATTACCATGGCCTCGCGGACGCGCCACCCCGGGACAGTGACGGTAACAGCTGGCCGTTGTTCGACGGTTACGCCGCGGCGGTCAGCGTCCGCTACATCACTGCGGGAGAAGTGACCAGCCTCGGTCTGGACACGACGACCGATGCCAAGGTGGTGTCCGTTGCGATCACCCCTCCGGGGCGCGACCCCCTGACTTTTTCGGTGCTTCGTGCGAACTTTTAGCCGCGGATTCACGCTCGTGGAGCTGGTGGTGGTCATGGCGGTGCTGGGGATTCTCTCCGTCGGCACCTTCATGTTCATCCGCAATGCCAACACGGGCTACGCGGCCACTCTGTCCCGCTCGCAGATGGCCGGCGATGCCCGCCTGACCATCGGTCGGCTCGTGAGTGAGTTGCGGCGCGCCCTGCCGCGCAGTATTCGCGGCAGCAGTGACTGTCTGGAGTGGGTGCCGGTGCTCAGCGCGAGCAGCTACCTGTCCGCGCCGGTCACGAGCGCGGCGACGAGCATTCGCGCCTGGCCCCTGGACCCGACGCCCACCGGCGCGGATCTGAGGGTAGCGCTGTATCCGGACAGCAGCCTCTACGCGCTGGCCAACCCCGGCCCGATCAGCCCGGTGGCGACCATCGGCGCACCGGCGGCGGATAACAGCGTGACGCTATCCTTCGCCGGTGCACACCAGTTTCTGAGCGAGTCTCCACAGCGCAAATTCTTCGTGATCGGCTCGCCGATCAGTTACTGCTTCGATGGTGATCGCCTGTATCGCTACAGCGATTATGGCTTCTCGACTGCGCAGCCGGGCCCGGCGAGCCTGCCGGGTGCCTTGCCCGGCCGGGCGCTCTTCGCCCAGTCCGTGAGCGGCAGCTTCGCAGTCAATGATGCAACCCAGGTACGCAACGGCGAGGTGCTACTCGATGTGGTGTTCAGCGCAGACGATGAGCAGATTCGTATGCAGCAGCGCGTTCAGGTGCGCAATGCGCCTTAAGAGCGAACCGGTGCACGCACGCATGCACGTGCGCCGGTCCGTGCGTGTTCGCAGAAGCGAACGCGCACCGCGGCCTATTGGTCCCGGTATGTCTGCTCGCGTTCGAATGGCGGGAATGGGATTGGTGAGCGCGATCTTCCTGATCACCGTCGTGGCTGCGCTATCCGTGGCGATCCTTAGAACCGTGCGTGCTGGGGCTGACGCCAACGTGCAGGACATTCTCGCGCAGCGCGCCTTTCTGGCCGCAGAGAGCGGTGCGCAGCTCGCAGCCAACCGCATCGCGCCGCCCACTGGGACGCCGAGCTGTGGGCCGATGACCTTCGATCTGGCCTCGCTCGGTTTGCCGAGCTGTCAGGCGACGGTGAGCTGCCGCGCGGATACGGTCGATGCGCAGACCCTGTACACGCTCGATGCGGCCGGCCGCTGTGACTCTGGCGGAGTGCTCGCCGAGCGGCACGTCAAGGTCCGGCTGTCGTCCTGAATCAGGAGGCCTGTTCCCGGGTTTCCAGATCGGCGAGTTTGCGCGTCAGCGTATTGCGGCCCCAACCGAGCAGCTCGGCAGCGTCGCGCTTGCGCCCGCCCGTATGCGCAAGCGCTGCCTCGATGACGATGCGCTCGAACTCCGGCAGCGCGATATCGAGCAGCGGTGGGGGTTGCCCTGCCTGCAGATAGCCCGTTGCCCAGTGTCGCAGCGCCTGCTGCCAGCTGCCGCTGTCGACGGCGCTGCTGCGCGCTTCGTCACTGCGCAGTTCCGGTGGCAGATCCTCGATGTAGATCTCCCGGCCTGAGGCCATCACCGTCAGCCAGCGACAGGTGTTCTCGAGCTGCCGGACGTTCCCTGGCCAGGGCAGTTCTGCGAGGTAGCTGCGCGTTTCTTCCCGCAGCTCTTTGACCTCGCCGCCCAGGTCCCGTGCCGCGACGCGCAGAAAGTGCTCCGCCAGCAGCGGGATGTCTTCGCGGCGGTCCGCCAGCGGTGGCACATGGACGCGAATCACGTTGAGCCGGTGGAACAGATCTTCGCGGAAGACACCCTCGGTGACGCGCTGCTCGAGGTTCTGATGCGTGGCTGCGATGATCCGAACATTGACCTTGATCGGAGACAGGCCGCCGACGCGAAAGAACTCGCCGTCAGCGAGGACGCGCAGCAGTCGGGTCTGCGTGTCCGCCGGCATGTCGCCGATCTCATCAAGAAACAGCGTCCCGCCGTTAGCCTGCTCGAACCGCCCTTCGCGCCGTGCATTGGCCCCGGTGAAGGCGCCTTTTTCGTGGCCGAAGAGCTCGGACTCGACCAGCTCCCGGGGAATTGCCGCCATGTTGAGTGCGACGAACGCGCCATCGGCGCGCGGGCTGTGGCGGTGCAATGCGCGCGCGACCAGTTCCTTGCCGGAGCCGGAGGCGCCACTGACCAGCACCGTGACGTTGGAGCTCGCAAGGCGCCCCACCGCGCGAAAGACTTCCTGCATGGCGGGCGACTGGCCGATGATCTCGGGGGTCGGCACCGCGGTGGTTTCCGTCGCTTCGCCGCGGTCCTCGGCGTGATGGATTGCGCGCTCGATCGTCGCCAGCGCCTCATCCACATCAAACGGCTTCGGCAGGTACTCAAAGGCACCACTCGCGTAGGCGTTTACGGCGCTGTCCAGATCCGAGTGGGCGGTCATGACGATGACCGGAAGACCTGGATAGGCTTCGTGTACCTGGCGGGTGAACTCGAGCCCGTCCATGCCCGGCATCCGCACGTCACTGATCACCGCCAGCGGACGCTCTTCCTGCAGGTGGTGCAGTGCCTGATCAGCGCTGCTGAAGGCCGCGATCTGTATGTTGGCCTGGGTCATGGCGCGTTCCAGGACCCAGCGAATGGATCGATCGTCGTCGATCACCCAAACCCGTTTACTCATCTTGTCCTCATCGCACACTGGTACTCACGGTGGTGGCGTCGGTACTGGCCGGCAGATAGACGGCAAAGCACGTGTGGCCCGGGCGGCTGTCGCACTCAAGGGCACCGCCGTGCCGGGCAATAATCTGTTGCGCGATGGACAGACCCAAACCGGTGCCTTCTGCGCGGCCGCTGATCATCGGGTAGAACACCCGGTCCATGAGCTCTTCGGGAATGCCGGGCCCGTTGTCGATCACTTCGATAGATGCCACATGACGATGGCGGTTCGCGCCGATGGTGAACTGGCGAACGATGCGGGTACGCAGAGTGATGGTGGGGTCGGCGGTGTCGCTGAGCGCCTGCGCAGCGTTGCGCACAACGTTGAGCAGCGCCTGCACCAGCAGGTCTTCGTCACCGGGGAACTCGGGCAGGCTCGGGTCGTAGTCGCGACGAAACTCAATGCGTTCCCCGAATTCCGCGGCGATCAGCTTGGAGACCCGGGCGAGCGTGCGGTGGACGTTCGTCGGTCGCAGGGCGGGCGACTTCATGGGCCCGAGCATCTGGTCCACCAGCGCGGTGAGCCGATCGGCTTCCTCGATGATGATCCCGGTGTACTCCCGCAGACCGAGTCCCGGCGAACAGCGCTCGATCTCCTTGCTGAGGAGCTGGGCGGCGCCGCGGATGCCACCGAGCGGATTCTTCACTTCGTGCGCCAGCCCGCGTACGAGCTTCTGGGACGTCTCGTGCGCCTCGTTCTGCCGGTCCTCGCGATTGATCCGCAGCAGCCGGTTCAGTTCCAGCAGCTCCACCAGGATCAGATCCTCGTGGGGGATGGGGATGACGGAGTAGTCCACGCGCGTGTGCGTGCCGTCCTTGAGGATCAGGTCCGCATCGCGATTGGTGGTCGACTGGTTATCCTCGAGCAGCTCCAGAAGCACCGTGCTCGGTCGCGCCGTATCGCTGAACAGGTTGTCCACCGGCTGGCCCATGGCCGATTGCTGGCTGGTCTTGAGCAGGGCTTCGGCGGCCGGGTTCAGATAGGCCACGGCCAGGGCGCGGGTCAGGAGCACCGTCGCCGTCGCCTGGTGATCCTGGGCTAGTTGCTGCAGCCGTGTCATATCCATCCGCCGGCGCAGGCGCCGACCGCGGTATCCCCCATTCGATCAGTCTGTCTAGCAAAATTCGATCCAGATCAGGGAGATCGCCTGCATCCGGTGCACCGCCGCCGCTGGCGGCGCGGAGCGCCCATTTTCGGGGGCTGCGTGGTCTTACGCCGTGCTCGATTTCTGTGCGGCAAAGCCGATGTTTGTGACGAATCGGGAGATTACCGCACCACGACGGAACTTGCGCACAATTATGGTGCGTCCCGTTCGCACGATGGCGAAGCTCTCCGAACGGTGGCCGTTTGCAGCGTTCGACGGGGGGGTCAGTTGCCGCGCCGCGCACGGACCGCCGGGTTCTGCGCGGAGAAGCGGAGCAGGTGGAAGGTGACCGCCGCGCTTTCCTTGATCGTGGCGCCGCTGCCATCCACGATCGCGACCCGGGCGCTGTGGGTGCCACGGTCCACGGCGGTCAAGGACGCCTGCGGCCCATTCACTGTCGCCACCGGCGCGCCGTCCAGATAGAAGCGCAGGGCGTGATCGCCCTGGAGCGCAGGATTGATCCGCGCCACGAGCGAGATATTGCCGTTGTTGGCGCGCACCGCCTGATCCTCACCCGGGGATGCCAGGGCCAGCTCTGTGTAGGGCTTGAAGGCTTCTTCCGGCGGCTCTTCTGGCTGGAGCTTCACCGTTGGCAGGGATTCCGGCTCGATGACCGGCGTGCGGTAGGTGTTGAGCTCTTCGACCTGCAGTTCCGCCTCACCCTCTTGCTGCGTCGGGGCGATATCCGAGTACACGACGTTCCCCTGGGCATCCACGGTCTTGTAGATCTTGGACTGGGCCTGCGCCAGCAGCGCTGCACTGCCCAGGGCGAGCACGGCGAGGCGCAGCAGCCAGCGCCCTAATGGAGGCCTTGTCTGCATATAGTCAATAATATTGCTCATATGTCCCGCCCTTGCGGATTACCTTCTCTATTTTGACCCGCGTTGCGCCGCAAAATTGCGAATTGCGATCACTTTTGCTGCCGTTACCCGGGAAAAACCCCCATAATCGCCGCCCTTTCGCCCCGGGGTCGTCTCAGCCCCCGAGGCCAACCCCGGTCCCAAGGCCCGCCCGCGGTTTCTCCAGGCTGGCGCTGCCACACCGTGCCGTCGACGAATGAGGTTTATCCCGTGTCTGCTTCCAAGCTGCGTAACGTTGCGATCATCGCCCATGTCGACCACGGCAAGACTACGCTGGTGGACAAGCTGTTGTCCCAAACCGGCACCCTGGATCGGCTGACCCCGGACCGGATCATGGACAGCAACCCGCTGGAGAAGGAGCGGGGTATCACGATCCTGGCGAAGAACACCGCCATCGAGCACGACGGTTATCGCATTAACATCGTCGATACGCCCGGGCACGCGGATTTCGGGGGCGAGGTCGAGCGCATTCTGTCCATGGTCGACTCGGTGCTGCTGCTCGTCGATGCGGTCGAAGGGCCCATGCCTCAAACCCGCTTTGTGACCCAGAAAGCCTTCGCGGCGGGCCTGAACCCCATCGTTGTGGTTAACAAGGTCGATCGCGACGGCGCCGATCCGTTTCAGGCGATCGACCGCGTCTTCGACCTGTTCGACAGTCTCGGGGCGACCGATGAGCAGCTCGACTTCCCGGTGATCTACGCCTCTGCTCTGGAAGGAGTGGCAGGCCCGGAACCGGACCAGCTCGCCAGCGACATGCTGCCGCTGCTGCAGATGATCATCGACCGGGTGCCGCCGCCGGATGTCGACGCCACCGGTGCGCTGCAGATGCAGGTCAGCTCCCTGGACTACTCCAGCTACGTGGGGGTGATGGGTATCGGCCGCATCACCCGCGGCACGCTCACCCGCAACATGCCGATCGTGGCTGTGGATCGCGACGGCAAGCAGCGCAAGACGCGGGTACTGACAATTCTGGGTTACCACGGTCTGGAGCGGGTCGAACAGGACAGCGCCCAGGCGGGCGACATCGTCTGCGTCACCGGTGTGGACGACATCGCCATCAGCGATACGCTGTGCGCTCCGGAAACCATCGAGGCGCTGCCGGTGCTGACGGTGGATGAGCCCACGCTGACCATGAGCTTCTGCGTAAACAATTCGCCCTTTGCCGGCAAGGATGGCGATTTCCTGACCAGCCGCCAGATCCGGGAGCGGCTGATGCGCGAAGCGTCCTACAACGTGGCGCTCCAGGTGGTTGATACGGCGGATCCGGACCGCTTTGAGGTGAGCGGTCGGGGCGAGCTACACCTGTCCGTGCTGATCGAGACCATGCGCCGGGAAGGCTACGAGCTGGCGGTCTCCCGGCCGCAGGTGATCGAGAAAGAAATCGATGGCGTGCTCTGCGAGCCCTTCGAGCTGGTGACGCTGGACGTCGAGGAGGAGCACCAGGGCAAGGTCATGGAGACCTTCGGGCTGCGCAAGGGCGAGCTGAAGGAAATGCGGCAGGATGGCGGCTCGCGGGTTCAGCTGGTCTATCGTATTCCCACGCGCGGGATTATGGGCTTCCGTCCAGAGTTTCTGTCGCTGACGTCCGGCACGGGAATCATGACCTTCGCCGCAGATGGCTACGGTCCGCGCGTCGGCGGGGAGATCGGCAATCGCAACAACGGTGTGTTGCTCGCCAACGCCCAGGGCAAGGCCGTCGGCTTTGCGTTGTTCAACCTGCAGAACCGAGGCCGCATGATGGTCAGCCCGGGCGATGAGGTGTACGAGGGCATGGTGGTCGGCCTGCACAGCCGCGACAACGATCTGGTCGTGAACCCCATGAAGGAGAAGAAGCTCACGAATGTGCGGGCATCGGGCAGCGATGAGAACATCCTGCTGACCCCACCCATGAAGCTGACCCTTGAGCAGTGTCTGGAGTTCATTGACGACGACGAGCTGGTCGAGGTCACTCCGAAAGCGCTGCGTATCCGCAAGCGCCTGCTCAAGGAAGTGGATCGCAAGCGCGATCCGAATCGCCGCCGCGGCGACAGCGCTGCGGGGTAGGCGCGGGTGCGCGCAGTCGTGCAGCGGGTCACCAGCGCCGCGGTGACGATAGCCGACGAGCCGATCGCCCGGATCGGCCCGGGGCTGCTGGTCCTGCTCGGCGTGGCTCGTGATGACGATCCAAGCCTGGCTGAGGTGTTGGCGAGCAAGGTCGCCGGGCTGCGCATCTTTGCCGATGAACACAAGCCCATGAATCGGTCGGTGGCCGATGTCGGCGGCGCGGTGCTGATCGTTTCCCAGTTCACCCTCGCTGCCGATACGCGCAAGGGCATGCGCCCGGGGTTCTCTACTGCGGCGCCGCCGGAAATCGCCGAGCCCCTCTACGAGGCGTTTATCGAGGCCATTGAGACGGTGCTCGAGCGGCCCGTGGGCCGCGGCAGGTTTGGTGCCGACATGCAGATCGCTCTCGTGAATGATGGCCCGGTCACATTCGTGCTCGACGCCCCGGCGTCGCGCTAGCTGTTGGCGGCCCGCTCCGGCAAAGTCACCGCAGTGTTCGAGGTAAGCGCCAGGGCGCCGCTGGTGACCAGCGGCGCTGCGCCCTGGTTGGCGGCGCTGACCGCGGCGGCATCGGTGTCGGCGGTACCGGCAAGGCGCACCCAGCGATTCTTGCCGGAGGTCTTCGCGATGTAGGCCGCCTGGTCCGCGAGCTGCGAAACGGTCTCCCAGCTTGCAAGCTCTGGCCGCTCGGGAACCAGCGGGTACGTTGACAAGCCGATCGACGTTGTCATGTGCGCGCCCTCAGCGGTCGGCGCCTGACCGGAGAGGCTCCCTTCCACCGCGAAGCGATGCAGGTCCACGCTGCTGCGCAGTCGCTCGGCCACCCGCTCGATCTCGCGCACATCGTGTATCTCGCCGACGATCAGGAACTCATCGCCCCCCCAGCGACACACGGTGTCCGTCTCCCGGCAAGCGCCGCGGAGCAGTGAGGCAAGATGGGCCAGCGCAGAGTCACCGGCGTGGTGGCCGTAGCGATCGTTGAGACCCTTGAAGCCGTCGAGGTCGATCATCATGAAGAACAGCAGTCGTTCCTGCTCGCAGTCGGCATTCCCGTAGTAGCGGTCGATCGCCGCGACCATGGGCGTGATGATCTCGTAGAAGTAGCGGCGGTTGCGCAGCCCGGTCAGCGGATCGGTCAGGCTTGCCTGGGTCAGCTTCTCGTTCAGATCCGCCAGCTTGTCCTTTTCCGATTCGAGTTCCGCGGTACGCTCAGCGACCTGGGACTCGAGCTGGCGCTGGTAGGCAGCGGCCTGCTCGAACTTGTTGCGTTGGACCCGGTAACCGCCGCTGAGCATCAGGAGTGCAAAGATGGCATACAGAGCGATGGCGGTGTTCGAGCGCCACGGCGGTGGCACCACCCGAACCTTGATGTCGACGCCTTCCTCGTTCCACAGGCCATCGCTGTTGGCGGCCTTGACCTGGAAGTCGTAGCTGCCCGGCGCGAGGTTGGTGTAGGTCGCCCGGGGATAGTCCGACGGATCGATCCAGTCTTCTTCGAACCCGGTCAGGCGATAGCGGAATTCGTTCTTGTCCGGCGACACGAAATCGAGCGCGGCAAAGTCAAAGGACAGGTAGTAGTAGGGGTAGGCCAGCTCGATGGTCGGCGTCACGGCATCTTCGGAGAAGCCGCGCGCGAGAATCCGGTCCCTGGATTTGGCGGTGATCGCAATCGGTGGCCGGCTGTTGCCGGCCCGCAGCCCCGCGGGGGAAAAAGCGACCACGCCGGCGGAGCTGCCGAACAGCAGCTGGCCGCCGTTGCGGCTGCGCAGCGCGACGCCCTGCAGGAACTCATTGCCACGCAGGCCGTTCAAGCTGTCGAACTGGCGTGTGCTGCCGGTCCGGTGGTCGAAGCGGGTCAACCCGGCGTTGGAGCTCAGCCAGAGCTGACCATCATTGTCTTCGACAATGCCCAGTACGCTGTCGCTGGCGAGCCCCGAGGCCTCACTGTAGTGCTGCAGCCGAAACACTCCGCGCTGCCGGTCTTCTGGGGCCCAACGGCTGAGGCCCCCGCCCTGAGTGCCGATCCACAACGAACCGTCGCTGCCGTCCTGGATCTGCCAGGCGGCGTCGCTGCGCAAGGACTCCGGGTTCTCCGGGTCGGCCATGAAACGCTCGAAGGTGTCGCTGGTTTCATCCAGCCGATTCAGGCCGCCATCCTCAGTGCCCACCCATAGCGCCTGCTGCCGGTCCCGGTAAATCGACACTACCTTGTTGGTGCTCAGCCCTCGGGGGTTGTCCGGGTCATGGCTGAAAAATGTGCGGGACAGGGAATCGGGGGCCGCGTCCGCTGTTTTGGCGTCGGGAACCAGCCGGGTCAGGCCACCACCGTAGACGCCGACCCAGACGGTGCCATCCGGGTCGCTCGCCAGGCTCGAGATGCCCCGCGCGCTGGGGGTCGCCGAGATGTTGTCGATGCGCTGGAAGCGGTTGCTGGCCAGATCCAGGCGGTTCAGACCGCCGCGTCGCGTGCCGACCCACAGTTGGCCTGATGGATCCAGCGTCAGCGCCATGATGCGATCGTCGGAGACGCTCTCTGGATTGTCCGGATCATGTCGATAGCGGCGAACCTGATTGCGGGCGCGATCGTAGTGGGTCAGGCCACCACCGTAGCTGCCGATCCACAAAGACCCATCGGGGGCCTCCGCGAGAGCGGTGATGAGATCGTTGTCGAGGTAACCGCTGTTGCGATCCAGATAGGTGAAGAGGTCGCTGACGTAGTTCCACTTGTCCACGCCCTCGTAAGAGCCGATCCAGAGGTTGCCAGTCCGGTCTTCGTAGAGATCCGTCAGCGGGTCGGCGTGCAGCCCGTAGCGATCCGACGCACTGTGCTGATAGCGCACGAACTGGTCGCCCCCCAGCCACTGGGCCAGGCCCCGGTCCGTCGCAATCCACAGGTCACCGTTGTGGTCTTCCTGCAGATCGCGAACCAGGTTCGAAGGCAGGCTGCTGAGCCGGTCCGGATCGTGCTGATGGCGCTCGAAAATCTGTCGATCGGGCAGGAAACGGTGCAGGCCCCCGTTGTCCGTGGCCACCCAGAGGTTGCCGTTGCTGTCGCAGTAGAGGCTGCGGATGCGGTCGTCGGCCAGGGCGGTCGGCACGTCAACGTCCGCGCGAAAGCGCGTGAAGGTGCCGGTCACGGGATCGAAGCGCGCCAGCCCGCGCCGCTGGGTGCCGACCCAGAGGTTCCCGTCCCGGTCTTCTGCCAACGCCGAGATCGCGTTTTCCGGCAGCGAGGCAGGATCGTCGGCGTTGTGTGCGAAATTGGTGAACTGCTCCAGTTTCGGATCGAAACGATCCATGCCACCGCCCTGGGTGCCGATCCAGATTCGACCCTGGCTGTCTTCCAGCAGCACGCGAACGCGATCGCTGCTTAAGCTGTTGCGACCACCGCTGATCTGGCGGTAAAGCAGAAAGTCATCCGTGCGAGGCCGATAGCGCGCCAGCCCGCCGCCGTTGGTGCCTGCCCAGAGCACCCCGCGCTGGTCGGTCAACAGCGCCCAGATCCAGTCCTCGGCAAGGGCTCCGGCGGTGCCGGCGCTCGCCGTGTAGTTTTTGATGCGCTGGCCGTCGTAGCGGCTGAGACCTTCCTGGGTGCCGAACCACATGAACCCCTGAGCGTCCTGCACGATCGTGTTGACGAGCTCCTGGCGCAGGCCTTCAGCGCTGCCCAGGTGCGTGAGCCGCAGATTTCGGGAGTTCTCATCGAGCGCCGTGACCGGCAGGTCGCGCCAATGTGACTCCGCAACCGCGCTTGTGCCGCACAGCAGCAAAAGCACCGCGCACAGGTGCGCGAGCAGCAGCTTAGCGGGGCGGCGGTGGGCGCGGTGGCAGCTCATGAGGTGGCGGTCGTGCCTCCGACGGTGGTTTCCTGGGCCTGCAGCACTTTCAGGTGTCGGCGATAGGTCGGGGGCGTGACGCCCATGAGCGCGGAGGCGTAGCCGCACTGTTCCGGCAGAGCCGTTGCAACGCGCTCGAGCAGCCGCCGCCGCACCGCCTCGATCAGGTTCCCATCCGGGTCATTGGGGTGCCGCTGCGGCCGCTGTTCGACCGTGGCGCTCAGCAGCGTGCGCAGGGGCACGACTAGCGGATCGAACAGGGGATGGCTGATCTGCATGCCGCATTGCCGCGCCTGCCGCACGCGATCGAGCTGGCGCCGATAGGTCGATTCCGGCAAGCCGACAAGCATCGCTGCGTGCTTGGATACGCCGCCGGCCGCATCGTTCGCTGCGTCGACCAGCGTATCGCTGATCCAGCTTCCGAGCGGCAGTCGCAGGGCGCTGTCGATCGCGCTACGGCAGGTTGACTCGAGCTGCGCATCGAGCAGCTGCCACAGCTCGTCGAGCGATGGCGCGCTCCCCGCAGATACCGGTGCTGCGTCAACGAGGGCGCGGTCATCGGGTCCTGCGTGCCCGGCCGGCGCGATGCCGGCAGCAGCAGGCTGCTCTGCGGCACCGGGGACCGCCTCTGTGAAACCGATATCGCCGGGCAGGATCAGCTCATCGCTGCATTCCAGACAGGCTTTCAGGATGCTGTGCTTGAGCTCCCGGACGTTGCCCGGCCAGCCGTAGCTGCGCAGGCGCTCTTCCGCCTGCGGTGTCAGTGCACAGCTGCGCTGATATTGCTCGTTGTAGCTGTCTAGGAAGTAGCTCGCCAGTGGCACGATGTCATCGGCCCGTTCCCGCAGCGGCGGCAGGCGCAGTTCCAGCACCTTCAGCCGGTACATCAGGTCGCCGCGGAAGCGCCCGGCCCGGACCTCGGCGCTGAGATCGCGATTGGTGGCCGCGATGATGCGCACGTCCACCCGGTGGCTGTCGCTCGAGCCGACTGGCGAGACCTGCTTTTCCTGGACGAAGCGCAGGAGTTTGGCCTGCACGTCGATGGGCAGCTCGCCGATCTCATCCAGAAACAGCGTACCGCCTTCCGCCTTGCGGGCGTAGCCAACGCTTGCGCTGTCCGCACCGGTGTAGGCGCCCTTGACCCGACCGAACAGTTCCGCTTCGAGCAGGGTGCTCGGAATGGCTGCGCAATCGACGGTCACGAACGGGGCGTCAGCGCGCGGGCTGGCCTGATGAACGCGGGCGGCCATGATCTCCTTGCCGGCGCCGCTTTCGCCGGTGATGAGGATGGTCTCGTCCGTTGAGCTCCAGCTGTCCGCCTGCTGCAGCAGACGCTGCATGACCTGTGAGACAAAGATGGGGTTACCGCCCGCGATCTGGGCGCCACTGGCCGCGAGCTGCTGGCGCAGCCGGCGTGATTCGTGTTCGCGCAGGCCGACTTCCTGGGCGGTCAGCTTCAGGCGCGAGACCGCTCGCTGCAGCTGCACCACTAAGGCCGCCAGGAGCAGCTCGTCCTGGGTCTCAAAGGCGGCTGCGCTGTCGTCGATGATGAGCACCAGCGGGTCGCTGTGCTCATCGTTCCCGGGGCACGCCAGGCACTGGGCGCCGGCAATGCTGTCACGACAGGTTCCGTCGGTGGCGGCGCTGCGCACCAGGCGCTCGATCGCCGTCGGCTGGCTGGGCAGGTTGCCGTTGCTCGCGATGCGCAGGGTCTGCTCGGCGCGCAGCTCGAACAGCGCGACGGGGCAGTCGAGGGCGGTGCCGATCAGATCGACGGCATCGATCATGAGGGCACTTGCGTTCGCGGACTCGCCGATCAGCTCGACCATGCGCCACAGCAGGCCCATGTTCCGGTAGTCGCGCACCGGCGCGCCGGTGAACAGCCCGTCGACCGGCGCGCTGGCGTGCTCTACCGCACCGGGCTCGAAGTTGCGCAGCTCGATCCGGCTGCCGGCGCTGATCTGACAGTGCCGCAGCGCGCTTTCGAGGCTCTGGGCGATGTCGATGTTCCGGGAGCTTGCAGCGTGTTCCGCGCTACAGTGCAGGCCCACCAGATGCCACTGGGGCGCTGGCTCGATGCCCGGCCAGGGGCTCGCGGCCAGGCCGGCGGCGAGTTTGTGGCACAGGCCCTTGAGGGCGACGGGGTCAACCCCGGGCAGCGGTAGCGCCAGCGCTGTGGCGCCGTGGCGGTAGAGCTGGTCGGAATCGCGCAACATCTCCGTCAGCGTTGCGGCGATTGCTGGCAGCAGCGTACGAGCGCTATCGGTGTCGAGCAGCCGCGGCTGCACCAGCAGCGCGGAGAAGCCGGCACTGTTGCCTTTGTCCGCATCACTGGCCGTTCGCTCGATGATACCGGCGAGCGTGCGCTCGAATTCGCCGCGATCCGGGAGACCGGTCTCCGGATCATTGCGCTGGCTTTCGCCACTGAACAGGGCCGCAGCGAGCCGCACCTGGCTGCCGATCAGTTCGTTGCGCGCTCGAGTCCGGGTTGGCGCCTGCTCGCCGTTGCGCACGCCAAGCCAGTAGCCGGGCTCACCGACCGGATGCGCTCGGCGCTCGGTCAGATCACCCTCGCGATCGCTGCTCGCGCGCGGGATGAACAGCAGTTCGCAACCGGAGGCTGTCGAGGCAAAGCTGTCTACCTTGCTGGACGCGAGCGCGCCGTTGATCAGGTGTTGTGCCGCCTGCACATCGGCGACTTCCGGAATCGGTTCGCCATCTCCGGCGTGCAGCAGAAGGCTGCTGCGGTGCGCGCCGGTCCCGCTGAACAGCAGTAACGTCAGACGCTCAGCGCCGAGGTCCGCGGCAAGGTTCTCAAGGTAGTTCTGGATGGGCTTCATGAGACCACCCCGTGCGCGGATACTGCTTGCACACTGTTCTCCGTTCGGTCGGAAACGAGGCACCGGCGCTGCTCAAGCGCTGCAAAAAAACCGGTGCCACCAGCCGAAAAGATGGTGCCACGGGGTCGCCGTGGCGAATGTGGATCAGATCACGTCGGGAGCCATGCGCCGCCGTCAGCAGCCCGGGAGTGGGCGGTCAGCTATTCCTTCAGCTGGATGCGCAGATTGCCGTCGTTGATCTCCATGAGCTCGACGCCCCCGGCAAAGCTGCGCCAGAAGCCCGGGTCGCCGCCAAATTGCTCGACCAGATCGACGTTCTTCAGGTTCCCCAGCCAGGCGTTGGGGATGGGCACTCCCATCACCGACACGCCGCGCAGCACGACCACTGGCTGCGCGTTGCGGTAGTCGAGCTCGAGCCCGGCGTTTACGCGCAGGGTTTTGCCGCCGAACATCGGCATATCCGGATCCACGGGGATCAGCAGTTTGGCGCTCGCCAGATTCTCCGACAGATCCACCGCGAAACGCCGGGCAAGATCGGCATTGCTGGCGAGCATGGCGTTCAGCTCCCGCTCGGACAGGTCGATCTGGCGGTTGGCATCGGTTTCCTCATAGCGCTCGGGGACCAGGCGCCCGTCGCTGTCGAACTGATCCTCGCCCGCGGGCCGCTTGGCCGCAGGGAGCAGCTCCTTAGGGTTCAGGCCCAGCGCTGACAGCTTCTGATCGAGCTGTACCTGCTCCCGCGCCGACAGTTCGACCGGTTTGAAGTCCTTCGCGTACACGTAGGTGCGGATCAGCCAGAAGGTCAGCCCGGCGGTGAGGATCATGGCGATGAGCAGGAACAACAGGACCTGCTTGCCGCTGAATCCGCGCTTCGCCGGCGCGCCGGTGGGTGACGCTGTATCGACCTGACTCATGGGGCTCCCCTCCCTGTTCGTCCGGGTAACGGCGGCATTGTACCGGGCCACAGCCGCTCGAGCAGGGTCGCGGTCAGGACCATCAGCAGGCCGCTGACCGGCGACCACCAGAAGAACGCCACGTCACTCCGGGCCAGCAGCAGGGTCACCAGAATCGCGACCGCGCAGCCCGCTACCACGCTGCGCAGCTGCCCGATGCGCAGGCGCGCCAGCACGATGGTGCCGAGGATGGCGCCGTACAGGTAGTTGGGGAGCTTGAAGGTCAGATCGAGCAGGCCTTCGTTCGTTGCGCGGTCCAGGTAGATGGCGCCGGCAGCAAAGGCCAGGGCCCACACTCCTAAGGCGAGCCGGGACACCATCAGGTAGTGGGTCTCGCTGTGGCCGGGTGCCGCCCAGGGCTCGTAGAGATGACGCACGCTCAGGTCCGCCGCCTCTGCGAGCGCGCTGTCGAGGGTGGAGATCGCGGCGGCGAAGACTGCGGCAATGAGCAGACCGGACAGGCCCGCGGGGATCTCTGTCAGGATGAAGTACGGAAAGATGCGATCGGGGTTCGCGGCGACCTCGGCGGCCACGGCTGCGGGCAGCGGCGCTTGCTCGTAGAACAGGAACAGCCCAGCGCCGATCGCCAGCATCACCAGATGCAGCAGATAGAAGGCTGCCGACCAGCCATAGGCCTTGCGCGCATCCGCTGCGCTGCGACAGGCGCGCACCCTTTGCCAGGTCGCCTGGGTGCCGCCCACCGCCAGGCTCAGGGCAACGCTGCCGACCAGCGCTGCCCAGAGTGTGTAGCGCGATTCGGGATCCACGCTGAAGTCGAACAGCACAGACTTCGCCGCGTCGTCGAGCGCAGCCAGCGCGGTGGGGAGCGTGAGCTCGATGTTGCCGATCAGGTAGGCGAGTGCCAGCACGGCGCCGATGGCGAACAGCACGAACAGCAGGAAGTCGGTCCAGATCACCGTCTTGATCCCGGCCATGGCGGCCCACAGCAGGGCAATGCCGGTCACCGCCAGTGCGCAGGCGGGGATGCCCCAACCGGTCATGACGTCCAGCACGATTGCGGCGGTGAGCAGCTTGATAGCGCTGTTGATGAACCCCAGGCCCAGGCCGAGTACCAGGGACAGGTGTCCCGCGGTGGCGCCGAGCCGGTTGCCGATATAGTCGTAGGTGGTACGGGCGTTGGGCTCTTCGAAGAAGTCTCGCGCCAGCACTGCGGCGATGGCGAGCTTGCCCAGGGCCAGACCGATCACGACCTGCAGATAGGTCATGTTGCCGCCGTCGCGAAACACCGCAGCAGGGACGGAGATGAAGGTCACGGAGCTGACCAGTGTTGCAACGATGCTGGCGGAGACGGCCCACCAGGGCAGGTTGCCGTCAGCCTGGAAGAAACTGCGCCGGGAGTGGATGCTGCCGCTCAGACGATGCCCGAGCCAGGTTATGCCGAGCAGCGCGCCGGCGATGATCACCAGGTTCAGGATTGCGCCGGGTCCCTCGGCGAGGGTGCGTCGGCGGAAGCGGATGCCGCATCGGCTTCTGCCTCATCCGCGTCCTCCCGCGCCCGGCGGTTGGCGCGCTGTCGCTCCGCAAAGCGGGCGAACAGAATGCCCACCTCGAAGAGCAGCCAGGTGGGCACCGCCAGCAGCAGCTGTGAGATCACGTCCGGCGGCGTCAGCAGCATGCCGACGATGAAGCAGCCGACGATGACGTAGGGGCGCTTGCTGGCCATCGCATCGGCCGTGGTCAGGCCGCTCCAGGACAGTAGCAGTGTCGCGACGGGGATCTCGAAGGCGATGCCGAAGGCAAAGAACATCTTCAGCACGAAATCCAGGTAGCTGCTGATGTCGGTCATCATCGCAACTTCTGCAGGCCCGGCCCCGGCGAAGAAGTTGAAGGCGAGGGGAAAGACGAGGTAGTAGGCGAAAGCCATGCCGAGATAGAACAGGAGGATGGTCGACACCATGAGCGGCACGGCGAACCGCTTCTCGTGCAGATAGAGCCCTGGCGAGACAAAGGACCAGAACTGGTAGAGCACGATCGGCATGCCCAGAAACAGGGACAGGATCAGAGTCAGCTTGAAGGGCGTCAGGAACGGCGCGGCGACACCCGTTGCGATCATCTGGCCGCCTTCCGGCAGGTGCGCCAGCAGCGGAGCCGCAATGAAGCTATAGAGCTCGTTGGCGATGAAGAACAGGGGAATGAACAGGAGCAACACGGCGCCCAGGGCGTAGAGAATGCGGCGCCGCAGCTCCAGGAGGTGTTCCAGAAACGGCTGCTCGTCGTTGTCGACGCGCTCGTCGTGGGCGGACGGGTCGAGCTGAGCGCTCATGGGTGGCGCGCAGTGCGAGGCGCGTCCGGCGCGGTTTCCCCGGCGGGCTCGGGCACCGC
>JBCDIK010000009.1:0-38015 GCA_038749065.1 Pseudomonadota bacterium
CGAATCTTTTGCGGGGACAAAGCCACCATTGAAAAGCGTATACAAGCTTACGCTCTCGTATCGTTCAATGCGTGCAGTCCCTGTCGGACCCGGCCCGGCAGGCCATGCTCTCGCGCGTCACTCACCTGGATGTGCAGCGCGCGGTCACGATCATGACCATCGCCACTTCGAGCGTCGGGATCCTGGGGTTCCTGTTGGGCGGCCAGCTCGAGCACTGGGGGGTCGCGACAGTGCTGCTGGTTCAGTCTGCCCTCTTCGCGTTGGGCCTGTTCGCAGTGGCGCTGCTGCCCCCCCTCCCGCCGATCGGCGCGCCCTCTGCCCCTGGTGCTCTGGCGTCGCTGGCAGCTGGCCTGCGCGCCACTGCGGCCGTGCCGCTGGTTCGCAACATGATCAGCCTCAACTTCCTGTCGAGCCTGTTCAACGCCGGGGCGTACATCGTGGTCGTGCCCTACATCCTGAGCGAGGTCTACGGCGGCGGCGCCGGTGCTCTGGCACAGGCCATGATCGTGTTCACGCTCGGCAGCATCGCCTCCAACCTGCTGCTGCTGCGCTACATGCCACTCCTGCACCCGGGCCGGCTGTGGCTGCTGATGCAGCTCACGCGCATGGTCATTCTCGGGCTCATCTACCTCGAACCGGCGCCGCTGCTGTTCGACCTGCTGCTCGTCGCCTGGGGCGTCAACATGGGCGTCACGACCACCCTGGTGCGAACCACCGTGCAGGAGTTGGCGCCACCGGCGCAGCGGGCCGGTGTCCTGTCGATCCTGCTGTTCAGCTTCATGGTGTCTTCACCGGTCAGCGCGCTGCTGCTGGGCATTGTAATCAGCTCGAGCAGCCCGACGGTTGCCCTGCTCCCGGGCATCGCCGTCTCGGCGGTGATCTTCGCGCTTGGCGCGGGGCTCAGCGGTCTGTGGCAGTACCGGAGCGCGGCGGCGGACCGATCACCTGCGCCACCCGGGCCGGATCCTGCATCGGAATGAAGTGCGTCAGATCCGCGAACAGCCGGTCGGTACCCTGCGGAAACTGATCCGCCAGCGCCGGCCAGGTTGGCGACTTGGCAAAGTCCATGGTCTGGTCGGCGGGATCCCGCGGGGGCGCCCGCAGCACGGTCACCGGGATATCGATCTCGCCGAGCTGCTCGTGCAGGCGGCTGCTGGCGTTTGTCATGTAGATCGAAGCTTCCACAACTCCAGGACAGGCGAGCTCAACGCCATCGCCGTCGCTGGCCGGCAAGACCCCGTAGCGGCAGTAATCATCGAGCACGCGCGGATCCCACAGGTCAAAACTGCCTTTGCCGCGCAGGCTGTCACGCATGGCTTCCCAGCGCTCGAAGCGGGCCCGCCGGCGCGCGATGGGATGTTCTTCCGGCGTCGCGAAATCGTGCCGGCGGGGCACCGCGTAGACCTCCGGGGGCATGATCACCGGGTCGACCAGGACCATGCTCGACAACGTTTCCGGTCGCTCGTAGGCGAGCCGGGTCAGGACCTGGCCGCCCATGGAGTGCCCAACGCCGATGACCTCGTGCAGCCCGAGCTGCTCCGCGAACGCCACGAGATCCGCCGCGAAGGCATCCCAGCTATAGGGCGCGACCTTGCCGCTGCGGCCGTGGCCGCGCTGATCCAGTGCGACCACCCGATACCCCGGCGGCAGCGCGGCAACCACCTGGTCCCAGCAGCGCGCATGAAAGCCGGTCGCATGCACGAGCAGCAGCGTCGGCGCCTGCGCCGGGCCCCACTCAAACCAGCACAGGGAGACCTCGCTCGGCCCGTGGTCGGCAAGGTGGGTCGCCACGCGAAGCTCGTGGCGGGTCGGGGAGCCATAATCGGACATAAAGCGCGCCCTGCGCAGGCAAACGACCATTGTACCCATGCGCTCGGCGCGGCGCGCTTTGCGGTACACTGCGCGCCGATTTTCGGAGCCTCATCGTGCCATCGACCGCGCAGCGTCCCCTGAACCCCTCACCTCGTGCAGGCGCCGACGACCCCGTCGTTTCCTCCGAGCAGGACGCGCTGATCCTCGTTGACGAGAACGATCAGGAGATCGGCTCAGCGTCGAAAGCCGCCTGTCACGACGGCGACGGCCAACGCCACCGGGCGTTTTCGCTCTTCATTTTAAACCCAGCAGGCCAGGTGCTGCTGCAGCAGCGCGCGCCAGGCAAACGCCTGTGGCCGGGCTTCTGGTCGAACAGCTGCTGCTCGCACCCGCGTCTGGGCGAAACCCTCGCGTTCGCGACGGAGCGCCGGCTGGCGGAAGAACTGGGGCTGCGTGCGGATTTGAGCTTCCTCTACCGCTTCGAATACATCGCCCGCTTTGGCGATGCCGGTACGGAGCATGAGCTGTGCGCGGTCTATGCCGGGCGCACCGGGAGCGATCCGAACCCGAATCGCAATGAGATCGCTGACTGGCGCTGGGCCGATCCCGTGCAAGTTTCCACAGAACTTGCACAAGCGCCGGAGCGGTTCACGCCGTGGTTTCAACTAGAATGGCAGCATATCTGTCAGGAATACGGCCACTGGCTCGAAGCATCGGCATCATGAACGCAGCAACTCCCTCCAGCTTCGACCCCGCCCAGATCGGCATCAGCGGTTTCGCCAGCTACCTGCCCCGGCACCGGGTCTCGCTGGAGGACTGGTGCCGCTGGACGGGCGATTCCTGGGACAAGATCCGTAGCGTCGTCGGCGACAGCTTCCGCATGCGCGGGCTGAACGAAAATGCGTACACCATGGCGGCCACTGCCGTGTTGCGGCTGATCCGCGCCTATGACATCGATCCCGCACGCATCGGTTTTCTGGGCCTGGGAACGGAATCCAGCACGGACAACTCAGCCGGCGCCGTGATCGTCAAGGGGATGGTCAACCGCGGCCTCAAGCATCACGGCCTGGCGCCGGTGGCACGAGCCTGCGAAGTCCCGGAGTTCAAGCACGCCTGTCTCGGGGGCGTTTATGCGCTGAAGGCCGCGGCCCGCTATCTGGCCCTCGACGGGCGTGATCGCGTCGCCATCGTGGTCTGTGCCGACGTGGCCGAGTACGCGCCGGCAACCTCCGGCGAGCCAACTCAGGGCGCGGGTGCTGTGGCGATGCTGATCGAGCCGAACGCGCGCCTGCTCACCCTCGAGCTGCAGCAGTCGGGGAGCGCGTCGGACTATCGCGGGCCCGATTTCCGCAAGCCCTTTCTGCGCTTCATGGAACAGACGCCGAACGCGCTGGCGCAGCCGCGAGACTTTCCGATCTTCAACGGCAAGTACTCAACCACCTGCTACATCGACGAAGTGCTCGCTGCGATGCGCGACCTGTTCGACCGGGTATCCGAGCGACCCGCCGTGTTTTTGCGCCGGCAATGCGCGACCTTCCTGCACCGGCCCTATCAGCGCATGGCGGAGACCGGACTGGTCATCAGCTATCTGCTGGCGCTGGCGCTGGGCAATGAGGACGACCTGACCGAACTTGCAAGCTATGCCGACGAGGCTGGGATCGAAGTCCAGGCGCTGATCGCAGAGCTGACCGGCGAGACCGACGTCTACGCTCTGGTGGAGAGCGAAAATCTGGGTACGGAGCTGTATCCGCTCGCGAGCGCCGCGGCCCGCGCCTTCCGTCAGTCGGCGCGCTTCGCGGAAATGATGACGCGCCTGGGCGACAGCGCGATCAAGAACGTCGGCAATCTGTACACCGCGTCGCTGCCCGCCTGGATGGCTGCCGGCATTGAGGAGGCGGCAAACGCCAGGCTGCCGCTCGCCGGGTCGCAGATCCTGACGGTGGGCTACGGCAGTGGCGACGCCGCCGAAGTGATTCCCATGCGCTTCGTCGAGGGCTGGGAACAGGCGGCCGACCGGATCGCCTTTGCCGAGAGTCTGGGTACCGGCGAAACGATCAGCGAGGCGGATTACCGCGCCCTGCATCAGGGGTCGGCGGAAGGTCTGTCAGACGGCGCTGGCGATACCTTCTACATCGACCGCATCGGCGCCCGAACCGAGCACTTCGACGACTCCGGCATCGAGTACTACCGCTATCAGCCTTAGGCCCTGACACCCTCGGGGACCGCCAGGATCACCACGGCCAGAGCGATCAGCGCCATGCCCGCGGTTTCTTTGAGCGTCAGGCGCTCGCGGAACAGCAGGACTCCAGTGAGCAGGGCAAAGACCATCTCCACCTGCCCGACGGCGCGCACTGCGGCCGCTGAATAGAGCGCGACGCCGCTGAACCAGCACAACGACGCCAGCATCCCGGACACACCGACCAGCGAGCCGCGCCGCCAGCCGCGAAGCACCGCCTGCAGCTCACCCGGCCCATGCCGGGCGAGCCAGAGACCCTGCAGCAGCGTCTGCAGGGTGAGCGTCACCGCCAGGGTCCAGGCCGCAGCGGCCAGCAGCGCAGCACTGTCGCTGCTGGCGGGTACCTCGGGCGCAACCGCGAGCGCGGCGCCTCGAAAGCAAACGGCCGCCAGCGCGAAGCCGGCACCGGCAGCAAGCCCCAGCAGCGCTGCGGTGCGCGCACGAGCGCCCGGGGGCGCCGCCGATGCCCGGGGCTCGCGCGACCCGGCGCCGAAGAGCAGCGCCACACCGACCAGGCTCAACGCAATTGCGCTGAGCAGCACGCCATCGACGGGATCAGCCAGCAGGAGCAGGCCGATGAGCGCTGTTTGCGCAGCCTCGGTTTTGGAGAACGCCGTACCGCTGGCGAACCCCGCGTCCGAGACTGCGCCAACCAGGCACCAGGTCCCGACGATCTGCGCCACACCGCCGAGCAGACAGTAGGCGAGGAAGGCCCCATTGGCGATTGCAGCCATCGGCACCGGCCACCAGTACAGGTACAGCCAGGCCAGGGGCAACGCATACAGAAAACGGCTGTAGCTGGCCCCGCTGCGAGACAGGGTGGCGGTCAGGCGTCGCTGCTGCAGCGAGCGCAGGTTCTGAAAAAAGGCCCCGCCCAGCGCGAACCATACCCACAGATCGAACATGGATGCCTTGTCGTTGTTCGCCGCCGGTGGCTTGAAAGCGCGCCCGGGCCTTTGAGACAGTGGCGGTCATTGAAACACTGACGAGTAGCGCAGGCGATGGCCAAGCTCAAAGACCGGTTTGTCACTGTACAGCTCACGCTGCTGTCAATTGTGGTGGCACTGGTACTGGAAGGGTTGCTCGGCACCTTGATGGCGCAGCCGCAATGGTCAGCGGTGACCGTGATCCAGGCGCTCGACGTCATGGCCAGCGCGCTCGCCATGTGGCTGGGCTTCGCCTATGGGATCAGCACTGTGGACAAGGTGCCACACATCATGGATTTCCTGGCGCCCTTCGGCCTGCTGATCTCCCTGTCCCTGGCGGTACGGTTCATCGGCAGCGAGCCGCTGACGGCGTTCCTGCTGTGCGTCGCGGCGGGATCGATCATCGCAGCGAGCGCACTCTGGCTCGATTGCCTCCAGGCGAGCGAAGCGGGACTGGCCGGGCCCACCCGGCAGGCCAAGCTGCTAACCACCATCGGCTGCTGGGAGTTGGTGCTCGCAGGCTTGAGCCAGTTTACCGAGCTGACGGCCATAGCCGTTGCAGGCCTGTTGCTGGTGAGCACGCTGACGCAGATTTACGGCGTACGGGTGACCATCGGCGCCTGGCGCTTCAGCCTTCGCGAAGCTATGGCCGGGAGTAGCGCCAATTGAGAATGATTATCAAATCTATCGCTGAGTCCGCTTTCTATAGCTTCACACTATCGTCGCGATTCATGGATTCAAATGGCCCCACACACCGGCGATCGTATACTCGGATCACCGATCATCCCGATCACCCCGCAAGATAAGAGGGCACTAAGGATATGGAACTCAAAGACAGCCAGACGCTGCAGAATCTCAAGGACGCGTTCGCCGGCGAATCCCAGGCTAACCGCCGTTACCTGTACTTTGCTGCGAAAGCAGACGTCGAAGGTGAGAACGACGTTGCCGCCGTATTCCGCTCTACCGCAGAGGGCGAGACGGGCCACGCCCATGGTCACCTCGAGTACATGGAAGCCGTTGGTGATCCGGCGACCGGCCTGCCGATCGGCACCACCTCCGACAACCTCAAGGCCGCCGTTGCTGGCGAGACGCACGAGTACACCGACATGTACCCGGGCATGGCGAAGACGGCTCGTGATGAAGGCTTTGACGAGATCGCCGACTGGTTCGAGACGCTGGCCAAGGCCGAGCGCTCCCACGCCAACCGCTTCCAGAAAGCTCTGGACGCGATGTAGGCACGCCGCGGTACAGGCGTTGCCTGTAAACGGCTGCGAAGGGGTCCTGCGGGACCCCTTTTTGCTGGCGGGCGGCCCGCTTGTAATGCGAAGGACTTAGGGAAAGACGGACATGAAAGAAGGCAACCTGGAAGCGCCCAAGCGCGCACCCGTGCGGTGGCAGGAGCCCGAGTACCTCGACATGGAAGCCCTTGAGGCGGAACTGGAGCGGGCCTACGACATCTGCCACGGCTGCCGCCGCTGCGTCAGCCTGTGCGACTCCTTTCCGACGCTGTTCGACCTGGTGGACGAATCGGACACCATGGAAGTCGATGGGGTCAGCAAAGACGACTTCATGAAGCCGGTTGAGCAGTGCTTTCTGTGCGACCTGTGCGCTGAAACCAAGTGCCCCTACCTGCCGCCGCACGAGTGGGCGCTCGACTTTCCCAAGCTGATGCTGCGCGCCAAGGCGTACCAGTACGAAAATGGCAAAGCACCCTGGCGTGACCGCCTGATCACCAGCACGGATCCGGTGTTCAACACGCTAACGGTGCCGGGCCTCGCGCAGGCTGCGAACGCGGCCAACAGCAACACGCTGTTTCGCAAGGCCGTGGACAAAGTTGTCGGGCTCCACCCGGAGGCCCCGTTCCCGACCTTCGAGTCGTCGAAGCTGGTCAAGACCATCGACCGCGACCCGGTCGTCGCCGAGCAGATCACACCCACGGAACGCACGACCGGCAAGGTCGCCATCTACGTGACCTGCTACGGCAACGCCACGGACCACGCGGTGGTCGAGGACCTGATCGCGGTGCTGGCACACAACGGTGTCTCCGTGCGCGTGCTCAAGGATGCGAAATGCTGCGGCATGCCGAAGCTCGATCTGGGTGACCTGAACAGCGTCGCCGCCCTCAAGGATGCCAACTTGCCGGTGTTTCTCGAGGCGATCGAGGAAGGTTACGACCTGATAGCACCGATTCCCTCCTGCGTGCTGATGTACAAACAGGAGCTGCCGCTGATGTTTCCGGACGATGCCGACATCGCGCGGGTACGTGCCGCATTCTTCGACCCCTTCGAGTACCTGATGCTGCGGCACAAAGAAGGGCAGGTCCGCTCATCCTTTGCCAGCGGCCTCGGCAAAGTCGCCTACCACGCGGCCTGCCACCAGCGGGTGCAGAATTTCGGGGCCAAGACCCGGGAGTTCTTGAGCCTGATCCCGGACACGGAGGTCACCATGATCGATCGGTGCAGTGGCCACGACGGGACCTACGCGCTCAAGCGCGAAACCTACGACAAGGCCATGAAGATCGTGAAACCCGTCGTCAACCGGGTCGCTAAAGCAGAGCCGGACACGTTCGGCAGCGATTGCCCCATGGCCGGCCGCCTGATCGCCCACGGCTTGAACGCCGACGCCGACAACGAAGCCGCACACCCAATTACGATGGTCCGCCGCGCCTACGGCATCTGAAGTCCCAGGAGATTCCCATGAGCACCGCCGTCAAACTCACCCGATCCGACCTCATGAGCCTCGAGCAGTACGCGCAGGAGCGCGGCGAGTTCCGCAGTCGCGTCATCGCGCACAAGGCACCCCGCCGGGTCGCCCTGGGCCCACACGCCACGCTGATCTTCGAAGATCGACTCACGATTCAGTACCAGATCCAGGAAATGCTCCGCGTGGAGCGGATCTTTGAGGCCAGCGGTATCGAGGAAGAGCTGGAAGCCTACAACCCGCTGATTCCGGACGGCAGCAACTGGAAGGCGACGCTCCTGATCGAGTATCCGGATGCAGAGGAGCGCCGGGTCGCGCTGGCGAAGATGCCCGGCCTCGAACACAAGGTCTGGGTACAGGCCGGTGCCAGCGACCGGTGCTTCGCCATCGCCAACGAAGATCTGGATCGCTCCAATGACGAGAAAACCGCCGCAGTGCACTTCCTGCGCTTCGAGTTCGATGACGCGCAGAAGCAGGCGCTGCTCGGTGGCGCGGAGGTGAAGATGGGGATCGATCACCCGGAACTGCCCTACAGCGTCACCCTTAGCGACGCTTCGCGGGCCAGTCTGGTCAGCGACCTCAGCTAGGGCCGGCTAGCCGCCGATCTCCAGGTCTTCCAGCAGGTCTGCCAGCTGGGACAGCAGTTCGCCCCGGGCAGTGCTGCGACGCCAGCAGATTCCGATCTGGCGGTGCGGTGACTCGCCGCGGAACGGGATGTACCGCACCGGGCCACTGCGCCACCCGACCGCGAGTTCAGGGATGAGGGTTATGCCGACGTTGGCCGCGACCATCTGCCGCAGGGTCTCGATGCTGGTTGCGCGAAAGCTCGTGTTCTCGCGGGCGTTGTGGGCATTGCAGACATCGAGCGCCTGGTCACGCAGGCAGTGGCCATCTTCCAGCAGCAGCACGTCCTCATCATCGAGATCCGCCAAAGTCACATGCTTGCGCGCGGCTTTCGGGTGCGCCTTGGCCGCCGCGAAGTAGAACGGCTCCTCGTAGAGCAGGCGCGATTCCCAGTGATCTTCATCGACGGGCAGCGCGAGGATGACTGCGTCGAGCTCACCCTGACGCAGCAGCTGGGACACGGTCAGAGTCTGCCCTTCGGTCAGCTGTACCAGCAGGTTCGGAAAAGCTTTGCGGATGGGGCCGAGAATTCGGGGGAGCAGGTACGGCGCCACGGTCGGGATGATGCCCAGGCGGAACTCGCCGCCGAAGGGGTCCTTGTAGCGCTCGGCGATCACTTCGAGCTGACGCACCTCGCGCAGCACCCGCTGTGCCTGCTCCACCACGCGCTCCCCCACGGGCGTGAGCATCACCTGCCGATTAGTGCGCTCGATCAGAACGACGTCGAGCGTTTCCTCGAGCTTCTTGAGCTGCGTCGACAGCGTCGGCTGACTCACGAAGCAGGCTTCCGCGGCGCGCCCGAAGTGTCGATGCTCGGCGATCGCGACGAGGTAACGAAGATCTCTCAAGTTCATGAAACAATAGGGCCTGTTGCCGGTAGAACAGCGCGCGCTGCGCGCCCTACCATAGCCCGACACTGACCCCGGGGACAGCCTGCTATGACGCCCCCCGCGAGTGCTTCCACGCTCGAGGCGACCTTCGATCCACGGTGGATCATCGAGACCACCGACGAGCTGCTGGTTCTCAACAAGCCCGCGGGCCTGTCACTGCTGCGGGATCGTAGCGGGGCTGCAGATCTGTGGACCTTGCTCAAGGATCGCTACGGCAAACTGCATCTCGTGCATCGCCTCGACAAGGATACGAGCGGCGTGCTCCTGGTAGCGCGCTCGGCTGCGCTGCAGCGGCGGCTAACCCGGGCTTTTGCCGGTCGCAGCGTGCGCAAGCTATACCAGGCACGCGTCGTCGGGTCGCTGCCGCTTCGGGGTAGCGGCCGCATCGACCTGCCGCTGCGCAAGGGGCGCAAGAGCCGCTACCGGGTCGCGGGCGAACGCGCGCAGATCACGCGCTCGGGCAATCACTGGCAGCTGTCGGAGGCAAGGGTACCGCCAGCGAACGCGGCGACCGGAGTCAGCGCGAGGACCCATCTGCGGGTCGGCGCAACGGGCCCGGGGTGGAGCGACCTGGTACTGCGGCCGGTGACCGGCAGAACGCATCAGCTGCGCGTCCACCTGGCATGGATTGGCCATCCGATCAGGGGCGATCGCCTCTACGGCAAGCCGGACGACCCGGCGCAGCGGGCGCCGCGCATGGCCCTGCACGCCACGCGTCTGCAAATTCCCGGGATCGGCCGCTGGACGATCCCGGCTCCGGGATTCAGCCCAGCCAGGCCCGACAGTGCAGCGTCGGAATTGCCGCACACGGATCGACCGCATACAGGGTCGTGAGCGGGTTCAGTGCCCGCCGCGATCGCCGAGCCAATCGATCAGCGGGTGCCGGCACGACGCGTCGCGCGGCCCATCCGGCGCGCCAGGCGCTGGCCGAGTGCAAACCCGGCCGCGCCCGCCGCAGGATGGCGGACCGCCAGCAGGCCGGCGCCAGCGAGACCGAGCCCGAGTGCCCAGCCCGTGAGCTGCGGGCTGCGTGTGCGGCCCCGAGCATCGCGGTAGATCGTGTGCTCGCAGTTATTGCGGAGCAGATGGTAGCGGCGGGCACGACGGCCCCGGGCTGCAACGGACAGCGACTCGCGCCGCGTCGCAAAGTCCCGCCGGGCCACGCGCACCCGCTGCCCGGCCGCAAACTCAGCCATGCTGCTCACATGCTCACCGTGCTCGGGCGTGTTGTGCAGAACCCGGCCGTCCTCAAGCACCAGACCCCGATGCATGACCAGGCCTTTGCGGCGGCTGACGATATCTCCAGGCAGGTAGCGACTCATAGGCCCTCCTTCGGCTGACAGTATTCAGACCCTATCAGGGCGGAACAGTTCCCGCATCGCGCACGTCCGCGCCAGCGGACGCAGCCGCACCAGCGGACGCAGCCGCACCAGCGGACGCGCCCGCCCCCTCAGGCGCGGCCGATGCGGGGTACGCGACCTCGCTGGCCGCCAGCATGAACGCCACCGCAGCCTGCAGTTCCTCATCGCTGCAGCTGTTGCACAGCCCCCGGGGCGGCATGCCTGGGGGGATGCCGGCGATGGTGCTGGCCAGGAGCAGTGCCTCCCCTTTGGCCGCGCGCGCCCGCCACTGCTCCGCCACCCCGACTTTCGGCGCGCCCGCGATCCCCGCCGCATGGCAGGAAAAGCAGTAGCGCTGATAAACCTGCTCGCCGGTGCTGACCACCGAGCCTGCCCCCGGTGCTTCGCCGCCGCAGCCTGCCAGCAACAGCACGAACATACCGAGCAAGCGATGCAGCGTCGGCAGGCGTCGTGTGGGCTGATGAAGCACGATCATGAACACTCCGTTGGATCCTGGGTGCCAACGATGCTGCCGCTATCGGTGTGAAGGCTGAAGCCATCGCGATCGAGATGGGCGGGAAACGCCGCGCGGTCGCGCTGCAGAGCACCCAGGTCCAGCGTGAGCTGCAGGCTGCACTCGGCAGCACCCGCCTGCGCGAGCGCAGCGCCCGAGGGTCCCCACACGCCACTGCCACCCGCATAGGTCACGCCGTTGCCATCGATGCCGATGACGTTCACCGCCGCCACGTAGCTGATGTTCTCGACCGCGCGGGCCGGCAGCAGACGCTGCCAGGCCAGCCGCCGCGCGGCCGGCCAGTTCGCGACGTAGAGCAGCAGATCGTAGTCATCCAGGTTGCGCGACCACACGGGAAAGCGCAGGTCATAGCAGATCAGCGGGCAGACGCGCACGCCGTTGACCGTGAATACCTGCCGGGTGGTGCCGGCCGCGTAGTGCTCGTGCTCACCGGCCATGCGAAACCGATGGCGTTTGTCATAGTGCTGCAGAGACCGATCGGGACCGGCCCACAGCAGGCGATTGTAATGGGCGCTGCCATCGCGGATCACAACACTGCCACACAGCGTCGTGCGGTACCGAACGGCCAGGTCCTGCAGCCAGCGCGACGTTGTGCCATCAACGGGCTCCGCCTGGGCTGCGGAGTCCATGGTGAAGCCCGTCGTGAACATCTCCGGCAGCACAACCAGGTCGCCCGGGTCTGCAAGCTGGGCCAGCAGTGATTCAAAGTGCGCCCGATTGGCCGCCGGGTCATGCCAGTACGTGCGGGTCTGAAGCAGCGTGAGCTTCAGAGCTGACACAGGCGCTCTGCAGCGGTGTCGAGGGTCGTGGGATCCTTCGCGAAACACAGTCGAATCATGCGCCGGGCCGCAGCCGCGGCCGGGTCCTGGTAGAACACGGACACCGGGATGGCTGCCACGCCCAGCATGCGGGTCAGCGTCTCGGTCCACGCCACATCGCCCTCGTCGCTGATGGCCGTGTAGTCGAGCAGTTGAAAGTAGGTCCCGGCACTGGGCGTGATCGCGAAGCGGGACTCACGCAGAGCGGCGAGCACCCGGTCGCGCTTGTCCTGGTAGAAGGTGCCAAGCTGCTCGTGGTGCTCAGGGCACTCACGCAGAAAATCCGCAAGACCAAGCTGCACGAAGGGGTTGCTGGTAAAGGTCACGTACTGGTGAATCTTGCGCAGCTCAGCGGTCAGCGGCGCCGGAGCGGCGCAGTAGCCGATCTTCCAGCCGGTCGCGTGGTACGTCTTGCCGTAGGAGGACACCACAAAGCTGCGCGCGAACAGATCCGGATAGCGACACAGGCTCTCGTGCCGGGCGCCGTCGAAGACAATGTGCTCATAGACTTCATCGGCCAGCACGAAGATGGCGCGGTCTGCACAGATCGTCCGCAGGGCCTCAATGTCCGCCGCGGACCAGATCGTCCCCGTCGGGTTGTGCGGCGTGTTGGTGATGATGAGCCGGGTCCGCTGATTGACGGTGTCCGCCACCCGGTCCCAATCGATCCGGTAGCCGGGGGCTTCGAGGGGAATGTGCCGCGTGCGGCCGCCCTGCAGCGCAACCACGGGCGCGTAGCTGTCGTAGGCCGGATCAAACACGATGACCTCATCACCGGGGCCCACCGTTGCGGCGATCGCGCAGAACAGCGCTTCGGTAGCGCCGGAGGTGATCGTGATCTCACGATCCGGATCGATCGCCAGGCCGTAGCTGTGCTGGATCTTGGCTGCGGTCGCTTCGCGCAGGGGGGCGACGCCGACCATGGGCGCGTACTGGTTCGCACCGCCGCGCAGGTGGGCCTGAACCCGTTCGAGCAGGGCTGCGGGCGGGTCGAAATCTGGAAAGCCCTGGGACAGGTTCAGGGCGCCGTGCTCGTTGGCCAGAGCCGACATGGTGCTGAAAATGGTGGTGCCGACCGCCGGCAGCTTGCTGCGCAAGGGCGGGCTTGAGGGTGCGTCAGGGGACACGACAGAGGCGGAATGGCTGGGCGCTGCAGGCACGTCGGAGATCCTTGGCCGATCGGTGGTCTTGGGAGCACCTAGCTTGGCGTGCGAGCGTGAAAAAATCTTCATCAAATTATTTTTATTTTAGGTGGAGTCGCACCGGATGCGCTGCTACAGTGCGCGCCCTGTTCCGCCCGACATGACGCCATGCCAGCCGTGTCTGCTGCATTGTCCGCTGCGCCCTCTCACCGGGCCGGCAGGCTCGAATTCGATACCCTCGCGAGCGCCACCAGCGCCCTGGGCGACCCGCTCCGGCTGACCTTGCTGCGCCTGCTCCGGCACAGCGCCTACGCGGTCTCGGAGCTGGCCTCGATGCTCGATGTCTCGCAGCCGGCACTCAGCCACCACCTGAAACGTCTGTACGGTGCTGAGCTCGTCGCCCGCCAGCGGGAAGGCAACAGCAGCTACTATCGCCGCGGCGCCGCCTGCACGGAGGTCGCCTTCGCCGGCCTTATCGAAACGCTGGATGCCCTGCCCCTGGAAGACGCCGTTGCGCAGCGCCGACAACAGGTCCTGGCAGAGCGGGAAGCTCAGAGCCGGCGCTTCTTCGATGAGCACGCGAGCGAGCTGGCGTCACTGACCGCCCGGATCAGCACGCCGGAGCGCTACGGCGCCGCGCTGCTGGCGCAGGCGGCACGGTTCGCCGGCGCCGCGGAAGCAGCCCTGGAGATCGGCCCCGGGGACGGCGAGATCCTCGCTGCGCTGGCGCAGCGCTATGGCGCCGTCGTTGCCCTGGACCACTCCCAGCGCATGCTCGATCACACCGCCGCGGCCCTCGGCAATCACCCGAATCTGACCCTGCGTCATGAGCCCTTTGAGGCACTGCCCGCCCAGCCCACGTTCGATCTGATCGTGGCCGCTATGGTGCTGCACCACAGCTCTGATCCGGCCGGGTTCATGGCGCACGCCGCGCGCTGCCTGCGCCCCGGCGGCCTGCTGCTGGTTGCAGAGCTATGCTCGCACAGTCAGAGCTGGGCCCAGGAAACCTGCGGCGATCGCTGGCTGGGCTTCGCTGCCGCTGAGCTGACGCACTGGGCGCAGGTCGCTGGCCTTGCGCACCTGGACGCTGAGTTCCTGGCGCAGCGCAACGGTTTTCGCATCCAGATCCACAGTTTCCGGCGCCCTGCGGGGCCGGAATCCAATCCTGCCGGCGCTGCCTGACCGC
The DNA here is from genome assembly GCA_038749065.1 of Pseudomonadota bacterium. GTDB lineage: Bacteria > Pseudomonadota > Gammaproteobacteria > Pseudomonadales > Azotimanducaceae > CALHVX01. The sequence continues at coordinate 14,210 of JBCDIK010000009.1, forward strand.
TCCGCCTGCGCAACCACGCTAGACGCACCGAAAGAAGGACGTTTCCCATGGCCGACTACAAAGTCAAAGACATCAACCTCGCCGATTACGGCCGCAAGGAAATTCGCCTGGCGGAGGCGGAGATGCCGGCGCTGATGGCGCTCCGCAAGCGTTATGCGGGGGAGCAACCGCTCGCCGACGCGCGGATCATCGGCTGCATCCACATGACCATTCAGACTGCGGTGCTGATCGAGACCCTGGTGGCCCTCGGAGCCCAGGTGCGCTGGTCCTCGTGCAACATCTTCTCGACCCAGGATCACGCCGCTGCCGCGATCGCGGCCGCGGGTCATCCGGTGTTCGCCTGGAAGGGCGAGACCGAGGAGGAATACGAGTGGTGTCTCGAGCAGACCGTGCTGAAAGACGGCGCGCCCTGGAATGCCAACATGCTGCTCGACGATGGCGGTGACCTGACGCAGCTCATTCACGACAAGTACCCGGAGATGCTCGATCACATCCACGGCATCTCCGAAGAAACCACAACCGGCGTGCACCGCCTGGTCGAGATGCTGCGGGCCGGCGCCCTGAAGGTCCCGGCGATCAATGTGAACGACAGCGTCACCAAGTCCAAGAACGACAACAAGTACGGCTGCCGGCACAGCCTCAACGACGCGATCAAGCGGGCCACGGACATGCTGCTGTCCGGCAAGCGCGCGCTGGTGATGGGTTACGGCGATGTCGGCAAGGGCTCGGCTATGAGCCTGCGCCAGGAAGGCATGATCGTCCGGGTCACGGAAGTGGATCCGCTCTGTGCGATGCAGGCGTGCATGGACGGCTATGAGACCGTCTCCGCCTATAACGAGGGCCTCAACACCGGAGCGCTGACGGACATCAACGAGCGGCTGCTCGAGGACACAGACCTGCTGGTGACCTGCACCGGCAACGCGGATGTCTGTGACTCGAACATTCTGCAGAAGCTCAAGGCCGGCTCCGTGGTCTGCAACATCGGCCACTTCGACAACGAGATCGACACCGCTTACATGCGCGAGCACTGGCGCTGGGAAGAAGTGAAGGACCAGGTGCACATGGTCTACCGCAGTGAGGACCCGAGCGACTACCTGATCCTGCTGTCGGAGGGCCGCCTGGTGAACCTGGGGAACGCCACCGGACACCCGTCTCGCATCATGGATGGCTCCTTCGCCAACCAGGTGCTGGCACAGATGCACCTGTTCGAGCAGCGCTGGGCGGACCAGCCGGAAAACCAGCGGGCACCGGTCAGCGTGGAAGTGCTGCCGAAGAAGCTGGACGAAGAGGTCGCGGAGCTGATGGTGGCCGGCTTCGGCGGCACGATCACCCGGCTGACCAAGGCACAGGCGGACTACATCGGGGTCGAGCAGGAAGGTCCCTTCAAGCCGGAAACCTATCGCTACTGAACCGTCCAAGGAACAGCCCGTGGAACAACAGACGCTCATCGATGTGATCAACCTGCTCGATCTGGAAGAGATCGAGCAGAACCACTACCGGGCCACGAGCCCGAGCGACGGTTGGCAGCGGGTCTACGGCGGCCAGGTCCTGGGCCAGGCCCTGGTCGCGGCATCGCGCACTGTGCCCGATGATCGACCGGCCCACAGCCTGCACGGATACTTCCTGCGGGCGGGGGATACGCAGGCGCCGATCCTGTACAAGGTCGATCGTATCCGCGACGGCAAGAGCTTCACGACTCGCAACGTCGTTGCGATCCAGCATGGCCGGGCGATTTTCAGTATGTCCATCTCCTTCCAGGTGCGCGAGGAAGGGCTTTCGCATCAGGCCGAGATGCCCGATGTCCCAGCGCCCGAGGAGCTGCGCGACGAGCGGGAGCTGCGCGCCGAGCAGGCACGCGCGCTGCCGGCGGAGTTTCAGGAGTCTTTCCTGCGGGATCGGCCCATCGATTTCCGCCCCATCCGCCCGCAGGATCTCCTGAAGCCGGAGAAGCGGGCGCCGACGCAGCAGTGCTGGATGAAAATCCGCGACCCGCTCCCCGATGATCCCCAGCTCCATCAGTGCGTACTCGCCTACCTCTCCGACTGGTCCCTGCTCGACACCGGCACGTACCCCCATGGCCTGAGTTTCCTGAACGACCAGCTGCAGATGGCCAGCCTCGATCACGCCATGTGGTTTCATCGGCCCTTTCGGGCCGACGAGTGGCTGCTCTACGTACAGGACAGCCCCAGTGCCTCCGGCGCCCGGGCGTTCAATCGCGGGCAGATCTTCAATCTGTCCGGAGAACTGGTGGCCTCAGCGGCACAGGAAGGTCTGATGCGCCTGCACGGCGACTGAGGCAGAGCCGACTTACAAACTCGGTCGGAAACGCGCACGGCCAGCGCAGGCCATCCGGGCTGACCCTGTATAATACGCCGTTTGGTCCGACCACGGCGGCTGCCGTGGCTGAGCGCCCGTCAACAGGAGCCCGCCTTGGCGAAGTCCGGCAAACAATCTGCCCCCAAGAAAGCGACCCCCAGGAAAGCCGCCTCAAGCCACACCGATGCGATCGCCTCCCCGGAGGCCGTGCGCCTCGCGCTTGAAGGGTTCGACTACATCTGCAGTGAGGAGATCGCGACCGCGGTCTATCTCGCGCACCAGCTGCGCAAGCCGATCCTGATCGAGGGGCCGCCCGGTGTCGGTAAAACCGAGCTGGCAAAAACCGCGGCCCGCATGCTGACGCTGCCGCTGATTCGGCTGCAGTGCTACGAAGGGCTCGATGAAGCCAAGGCGATCTACGAGTGGAAGTACGGCAAGCAGCTGCTGTACACGCAGGTGCTCAAGGAGACGCTGGATGAGGTCCTGCAGGGGGCCAAGGGGTTCGCCGAGTCCGTCAATCGCCTGCATGAGTTTGGCGACATCTTCTTTTCCGAGGACTTCCTGGAGCCCCGCCCGCTGCTGAAGGCGCTGCGCGAGGAGCAGGGTTGCGTCCTGCTGATCGACGAGATCGACAAGGCGGACAACGAGTTCGAGTCACTCCTGCTGGAAATGCTGTCGGATTATCAGCTCTCGATCCCGGAGATCGGCACCGTGAAGGCGGTGGCGGATCCGCCACTCGTGTTCCTGACCAGCAACAACACCCGGGAGCTGTCCGATGCGCTGAAGCGGCGCTGCCTGCATCTGTACATTCCCTTTCCCGATGCGGCCCTTGAGCAGCGCATCGTCGCCGCTCGGGTCCCGGACATCCTGCCGAGCCTGAAGCAGCAGCTCGTCACCTTCATTCAGGAACTGCGCACGCTGGACCTGAAAAAAGTGCCGGCCATATCCGAGACCATCGACTGGGCGCGCACGCTGACGCTGCTGCACGCCGACACGCTCGACCCCGAGCTGGTTCGCAAGACCCTGAACGTGATCCTGAAGTTCCAGGAAGACATCGAAAACGTCGAAGCAGAGCTGACGACGCTCACCAGCCACGCCGTCAAGGGCCGATCTACCGGCACGGGCTAGCCGGAGCACGCCGTGGAAACCACCCTCGCGCGCTTTATTGCGGCCCTTCGCAACGCCGAGGTTCGCATCTCGACGGCGGAGACGCTCGATGCCTTCGCCGCCATGGACCTGGTCGGCTATCAGGACCGAGCGCTGATGAAACGCAGCCTGTCGCTGGTGCTGCCGAAAACCGCGGAAGAGAAGGCGGCCTTCGATCACTGTTTCGATGAGTTTTTCCGCTTTGAAGAGCTGGCGAGTACGGCGGCCGGCAATCCGCAGGGAGCGCAGGCCGAGCGCGAAGGCGACCCGCAGAGCAACGCCGGCGACGGTGCCGGCGGCGGTGATGGCAACGGCGAGCGGCCGCCCGAACCGGCGGACGCACAGGCGGCGCAACGCGGCCAGCGGCCGCGATCGAAGCCCGGGAAGGACCGGATGGACGCGCCCGCGGAAAGCGCAGAAGACGCCGAGCCCCTGCCCCCAGGGCCCATGCACGCCCCGGAGTCACCCCTTGGCCAGCAGCTCATGAGCGGCAATCGCACCGAGCTCACCATGGCCATGGCGCAGGCCGGGGACGCTGTGGAGCTGCAGAACATTCAGGTCTTCACGCAGAAAGGCCTGTATACCCGCCGCATCATGGAGCAGATGGGACTTGCCGAGCTCGATGCTGAGATCATGGCGGGTGAAGCCGCCCGCGCCCTCCCTCGACGGCGCCTGGCCCAGGCGCTCACCGAGCGCCGGGACTGGTTGCGCGAGCAGGTCCGCGACTACGTCGAGCGCCAGTTCCTGCTGCACGCGGACGCGAGTGGCAAGCGCCTGCGGGAAGAACTGCTGCGCAAGGTCAAACTGAGCAATGTCGAGCAGCGCAACTTCCGGCTGATTCAGGACGTGGTCCTGAAGATGGCCAAGCGGCTGGCCACGCTGCACTCGAGACGCAAGAAGGTGCACCGGCGTGGGCAGCTCAACCTGCCCCGGACCCTGCGGCGCAACATGGCCTACGACGGCGCGATCTTCGATCTGCACTGGAAATCCGTGAAGATCGACCGGCCCAAGGTGTTCGCGATTTGCGACGTTTCCGGCTCTGTCGCCAACTACTCGCGCTTCATGCTGATGTTTCTCTACTCCCTCGAAGCCGTGATGCCGAAGGTGCGCTCCTTCGCCTTCTCTTCAGATCTGGCAGAGGTCACGACGCTGTTTGAGCAGCATGATCTGGAAGACGCGATCGCCCGCACCCTGCGCGACTACGCCGGTGGCTCCACGGACTACGGGCAGGCGTTGTCCGACTTCGAGCGGCTGTGCCTGGACGACATCGACAATCGCACCACCATCATCATCCTGGGGGACGGCCGCAACAACTACGGCGACGCCCGGGCGGATATCCTGAAAACGCTCTACGAGCGCTGTAAACGGCTGATCTGGCTGAATCCGGAAGCCCGCAATGCCTGGACCCTGGGCGACGCCGAAATGCGCCGCTACGGCCCCTACTGCCACCAGGTCGAGGAGTGCAATTCCCTGATGCATCTGGAGCGCGTCGTCGGTAACCTACTGAAAACGGTGCAGTAACCCAGGTATGAGCAACCCCGACAGCGGCACGGCCGCCCGGCACCCGCAGGTCGCCCGCAGCGGCGGTGACTTCAACCGCCAGGCCGGGTTGCGGCTGCTCGCCTACGCCGCCGCCGGCATCGCCGCGCTGGTCGCGCTCATGGCCCTGCTGTCCGGCTTTGGCGGCGGCTCCGGCACCGCCAAGGCGATCGACTACGAGCGTAACAGCATCACCCTGGCCCTGCGCCAGGAACCGCCGCAAATGGACAGCACCAAGCTCACGGACCAGGTGAGCGGCATGATCAACGGCCACGTGTCTGAAGGCCTGTTGCGCTACGACGAGAACAACCAGCTCGCCCCCGGCGTTGCCGAGCGCTGGGAAGTAACCGAGACCAACGCCACCTTCTGGCTGCGGGAAGACGCCCGTTGGAGCGACGGTAGCCCCATCACCGCCCATGACTTCATCTTCGCCTGGCGCAAGGTGCTCGAACCGGCGAACGCGTCTGAGTACGCCTTCTTCCTGTATCCGATCAAGAACGGTGAAGCGATCAACAACGGCACGATGGCGCCGGAGACGCTGGGCGCCCGCGCGCTGGATGACCGCACCATCGAGATCGAGTTCGAAAACCCCATCGCCTACTTCGAGAAGCTCGCGGCCTATTCAACCTACGCGCCGATCAAGGAGTCGTTCTACGAGTCGACCAACGGCCGCTACGGCGCCGATGCCGACACCATGCTCTACTCCGGCCCCTTCATGATCACCCGCTGGGTACACGGTGCCAGCATGATCATGGAGCGCAATCCGCACTACTGGAACCCGGAGCGCATCTCTCTGGATCGCATCAACTTCGCGTACATCACGTCGGATACCAACGCGACGCTGAACCTGTTCAAGGCCGACAGCATCGCCTATACGGCGCTGTCGACGGACAACCTGCCGGATGCGCTCAACCAGCGCTTCGACATGGATCGCTTCATGGACGGCAGCGTGTTCTATATCGGCTTCAACTATCGCGACGGGCGCGCCACGCAGAACTGGCACCTGCGCCGCGCGCTGCAGCTCGTGAACGACCCATCCGAGCTGATCAACAAGGTGATCAAGATTCCCGGCTACCTGCCGGGGGAATCGCTGTTTCCGGTCTGGCTTAAGGGCGTGGACGGCTTTTTCCGTCAGGAATACCCCGCGCCCGTCGCCGATCGCAACATTGCGGAAGCCCGGCGGGAGATCGCACTCGCCAAGGAGCAGCTCGGCGTCACGGAACTGCCACCACTCATGCTCCTCTCAGGCGAGGATCCGCTGTCTTCGCGCATGGCGGAGTACTACCAGGAGCTCTTCCGCCGCACCTTAGGCCTGGACGTGCGCCTCGACAAACAGATCTTCAAGCAGCGTCTGGCCAAGATGACCGCCGGCGACTACGACATGGTCATGGCCGGCTGGGGCCCGGACTTCGACGATCCGCTGACCTTCGGCGACCTGATGTCGAGCTGGAACCTGAACAACCGCGGGCGCTACAACAACCCGGAGCTCGATCGTTGGGTACGGCTGGCCCAGAGTTCGCTCGACCAGCAGGTTCGCATGGATGCCTTCGGCGAGATCCAGCGGATTCTCTATGAAGACATCGTCGTGCTGTATCAGTACGAGCGGGGGCAGATCTACGTGACCAATCCCGCGCTCAAGGGCATGGTGCGCCGAGCCGTAGGGCCGGATCCGGACTTCAGCAACGCGCGCATCGTGCGCACCGATACCGCCGGCTGAGCGCAGCCAACGCAAGGCAAGCGACGACGCGGCACAGGGCGCGACAGGGAACGCGGAAAGGGAACGGGGAACAGTCAGCACTATGGGGCGCTACGTCATCAAGCGACTGATTCAGGGGGTCATTACCGTCTGGTTCATCGCGACCGCAACGTTCTGGGCCATGCACCAGGTGCCTGGTGATCCACTGAGCAACGAAAAGGCCGTCACGCCGGAGATCCGCGCCAACCTCGAAGCCCGTTACGGGCTCGACCAGCCACCGCTGACCCAATACGGGATCTATCTAAAGAACCTGCTGCGCGGCGACTTTGGGATCTCCTTTACCCAGCAGAACCGCGAAGTGAACGACATCATCCGCGAGCACTTTCCGGTCTCCGCCACCCTCGGCATTCTCGCCATTCTGTTTGCGGCGTCCGGCGGCGTGCTGTGGGGCGCGCTGACCGCGCTGTACCGGAACCGGCTCCCGGACGTGATCATCATGTTCCTGGTGATCCTGTTTATCTCCGTCCCCAGCTTCGTGATCGCAGCGCTGACCCAGCTGCTGTTGGTCAAGACCAATGATGTGCTCGGCTTCTCTATACTGCCCGTCGCCGGCTGGGGCACCTTCACCCACATGATTGCGCCAGCGCTGGTGCTTGGGCTCGGCACCATGGCGTACCTGACCCGGCTCATGCGCTCGTCGATGCTCGAAGTGGTCAACACGGACTATGTCCGCACAGCTAAGGCCAAGGGGTTGCCCGCGGCGCGGATCTTCACCAAACACCAGCTGCGTAACGCGGTGCTGCCGGTGATTACCGTGCTGGGCCCTGCCATTGCGGCCATTACCACCGGAGGCTTTGTGGTCGAGCTGATCTTCGCGATCCCGGGGCTCGGGCGGTACTTCGTCGAGGCGGTCCAGCAGCTCGACTACACCGTCATCATGGGCACCACGGTCTTCTACGGCGCCTTTCTGGTGTTCATGGTCATCGTCGTGGACCTGGTCTACGGCTTCATCGATCCCCGTGTGAGGGTTTCCTGATGGCAGAAATCACCCTCGATCAGGATCCAGGTGCGCGCCCGCTGGGTCAGAGTGCGTTCGAACCGATCCACACCCAACAGCAGGCCCAGGGACTGTCGCGCCCATCCCTGTCCTACTGGCAGGATGCCTGGATCCGTCTCAAGGCCAACCGCCGCGCGATCATCTCCCTGTGGATCGTGGTCGCGCTGCTGGCCTTCACCCTGATCGGGCCGCTACTCTGGCGCATCGACCCGGCCGCGCAGGACGTTGACCAGGTCAGCCAGTCACCCTTCGCCAGCCGCGATGCGCTGCTGGTGGCCCCACTCGAACCCTGGGATCTGCGCGCCCTGGCGCTGGCGCCCCCGGTGACCGATCTGACCCTGGCTGAGCCTGCAACAACGCAGTCCGTGCGCCTGCACTGGGCGCAGTTGCCCGGGGTGACCGGCTACCGGATCTACCGCAACATCTTTCCCGCCGACCCGGACCGCGCCCTCGGCCTACCCCTCGGTGAATACCTGACGCCAGACCGGGTGACCTTCGAGGACCGGCTCGACCTGAAGACGCAGACCTACTACTACACGGTCATTGGCGTGACGCCTCAGGGTCTGGACCGTAGCCGGCTGCAGAGCCTGGAAGTCACCCCCGTGCGCGCGATCACCCGCGCCGAAGCGCAACGCAAGGGGCTGCTCGCCGAGGGCGATGACGTGCCCCTGGGCACCACACTGAAGCTGAAGCGACACCCACTGGGCACCGACTACCTGGGCCGGGACATGCTCGCGCGGCTCATGGAAGGCGCTCGAGTCTCGCTGTTCATCGGCATCTGCGCGCCCCTGCTGTTCGTCGCTTTCGGAGTCCTGTACGGCGCCATCGCCGGCTTTGCCGGGGGCGTCACGGACCAGATCATGATGCGCGTTGCCGACTTTGTGGTCGCCCTGCCCTTTCTGCTGTTCATGATCCTGTTCAAGATCGCCTTTGGTATCGGCCCCGGGGAGTCCGGCATCATGCCCATGCTAATCGCCCTGGTGCTGCTGTCCTGGCCAGCGACGGCGCGCCTGGTCCGCGGGCAGATCCTGCAGATCCGCGAAGAGGGCTACATCAGTGCCGCCCAGCTGCTCGGCGCGCGCACCAATTACCTGGTACTGCGCCACATGATCCCGAACACCATGGGCGTCATTCTGGTCACCCTGACCTTCGCGGTGCCCAGCGCGATCTTCACCGAGGCCTTCCTGTCGTTCATCGGGATGGGCGTCGCACCGCCCACACCGTCCTGGGGCAGCATGAGCAATGAGGGCATCAAGACCATGCTCAGCCATCCCCATGAGCTGATTTTCCCGGCGCTGTTCATCAGTGTGACGGTGCTGGCCTTCAACCTGCTCGGCGACGGCCTGCGCGACGCGCTCGATGCAAGGATGCGCTCCCGCGAATAGCCATCTCCGCATGATCTCGACCACTCAACCGCACCGGAGCTCGTAGCCCTTGCCTGCAGCCACTGATCGGAAGCCGCAGCCACCGCTGCTCGATGTCCGCGATCTACACGTCGAGTTCGACACCTACGGGGGCGTGGTCAAAGCCGTGCGCGGCGCCAGCTTCAGCGTGGAAGCCGGGCAGACGCTGGCCATCGTCGGCGAGTCCGGCTGCGGGAAATCGGTCACGGTGCAGAGCATCATGGGGCTGATTCCGATGCCGCCCGGCCGCATCACTCGGGGCACGGCCACCCTGCGCGGCGAGCACATCTTAGGTCAGCTCGAGGCCGGGGGTCGCTCGATCCGCGGCGATCAGATCGGGATGATCTTCCAGGACCCGATGACCTCCTTGAACCCCACCATGACGATTGGCGACCAGATTGCCGAGACGCTGATCGTGCACCGGGGCCAGACCAAAGCCGACGCCACCCGCCGCGCTATCGAGCTGCTCGATCTGGCGCGCATCCCGGAAGCGGCCAGCCGGGCCCGGCAGTACCCCTTCGAGTTTTCCGGCGGCATGCTCCAGCGAGCGATGATCGCGACGGCGATCGCCTGCGAGCCCGATCTGCTCATCGCCGATGAGCCAACGACAGCGCTCGACGTGACCATTCAAGCGCAGGTGCTCGACCTGATGAATGATCTCAAGCGCGAGACCGGCATGGCGATCATCCTGATTACGCACGACCTGGGCGTGGTGGCGCGCATGGCCGACGACGTGGTGGTCATGTACGCGGGCCAGGTGGTCGAGCACGGCAAGGTCGACAATCTGTTCTACCACTCCGCGCACCCGTACACCCTGGGACTGCGCGCTGCGATGCCGACCAACACCCGGGTTGAGCAGGGCGTTGCCGATCGACTGCAGCCGATCGATGGCAGCCCCCCGGACCTGTTCGCGCCCCCCAGGGGCTGCGGCTACTGCGCGCGCTGCCCCTACGCGGTTGAGGTCTGCCTGGACCGGCCGCCGCCGGTGACGACGCTTGAGCCCGGCCACGAAGCACGCTGCTGGCTGCACGATGAGCGGGCACCGGCCGCGGCCCGTGACCGGGCCCCGCTGTTCTACGCCGCGGAGCCCACCGCATGAGCCGGCCGGCGCTGTTGACCGCGCAGTCGCTGCGCAAGTATTTCGACATGGGTCAGGGCCGCTTCGTGCACGCAGTGGACGATGTCAGCCTCAGCATCGGCGAACAGGAGATCGTGGGCCTGGTGGGCGAGTCCGGCTCGGGCAAAAGTACCTTCGGCAAGACGATTCTGGGGCTGCACGACAAGACCAGCGGCGCCGTCAGCTATCGCGGCGAGACGCTACCGGCGCGCTACGGCCCAGCAGACTTCGCGGCGCGCGCCCAGCAGATGCAGATGATCTTCCAGGACCCCTACTCGTCTCTTAACCCGCGCATGACCGTGGGCGAGATCATCGGCGAAGGCCTGAAGCTGCACTCAAAGATCAGCGCGTCCGATCTGCGCGATCGGGTCGCACAGTGGCTCACCCGCGTCGGGCTCCAGGCGGATCATATGTCGCGCTACCCCCATGAGTTCTCCGGGGGACAGCGGCAACGCATCGGAATCGCTCGCGCGCTGATCATGGAGCCGGAGTTCGTGGTCTGCGACGAGCCCATCTCGGCGCTCGACGTGAGCGTGCAGGCACAGGTGGTCAATCTGCTCGATGAGCTGAAGCACTCCATGGGGCTGACCTTGCTCTTTATCGCGCACGACCTGTCGATGGTGCGCTACGTGAGCGACCGCATGGCGGTGATGTATCTCGGATCCCTGGTGGAGATCGGGCCTGCTGACGAGGTGTTCTTCGAGCCGGAGCACCCCTACACGCAGATCCTGGTCGGCTCGAATCCTGAGCCCGATCCGGAGACCGAACGCAACCGGCCCTCGACCATGATCACCGGGGAGATCCCCTCGCCGGTCAACGTGCCAGCAGGCTGCCGTTTCGCGAATCGCTGCCCACAGGTGATGGATCAGTGCCGCACGGAGACACCACAGCTCATCGCGACCGAGAGCGGTCGCCACGTGGCGTGCCACCTCTACAGCGCAGCACCACAGACCGCCTGAGACGCGCAGCACGAAGCGCCGTTTTTTTCGCGGCAAGCGCCACGATTCGCGCGCGCAAGCGCCACTATTTCGACCCGCCGCACAGCGTTTGAGACCTAAGGCAGCCGCTGCGCTGCGCCAGCGCCGCAGACACGGGGGCTGCACGCGCTTACAACTCGCTACAGCGTCTCAGCGGAACTGGCGCACGCTTTGCAATTCACCCGGCAAAGGAAACACCGGGTACCGCAGCCATGCGCCATCGCACCTTCCAACTGACCGCCGTCGCAGCCGCGCTCGGGCTCGCCAGCGCGCTGGCAGTCCAGCAGCCGGCCACGCCGCAGGCTGAGCCTTCTGAGCAGGCGTTGGTGCGGGTCAGCGCAGCATCGAAGCACGTCGATTCTGCCGCGCCGATTCAGGGAAGCTTTACGGTCGCGCCGGAGACGGTACCGGCCGCCCCGGCGCTCGCCGGCGCGACGGTCATTCCGGAGGATCCGTTCCGGGCCCTGCCGGAAGACAGCAAACTCAAGGGCGCCGCGGCCGCGCGGCTGACGCGCGCCCTGCAGGCGCTCGCGGAGGCCGGCTCAACGGAGCCCGTCGAGGTGCTCCTCGCCTACAACGCGGAGGCCGGAGCCGCAGAAATCGAGCGTATCGAAGCGCTTGGCGGCACGATCCTCGCGCAGTACCCGGGGCTGGGCATGCTGGCCGTGGAGGTGAAAGGGACCCAGCTGCTGGATCTTGCGGACAGTCAGGACCTGAAGGTTGCCGATCTCAATGCGGAAGTACGTGCCTCCTCCGTCAGCGCCCGCAAAACGCTGCGCATTCCTGAGCCCGGCGAGCGCAACTACACTCCGACCAGCAGCAATGTCTGGGTCGCCGTGCTCGACTCGGGTCTGGCAGTGAATGCCGATTTGAAAGGCTCCATGCGCCGTGACTGCGTGGCCTACAGCAACATCTGTGCAGTGGTCTCCCGCTCTCACTACGATCCTTACGGACACGGCTCGCACGTCGCCGGGATCATTGGCGGCACCGGTGCCAAGTCCAGGGGCCGTTTCAAGGGCGTCGCACCGGGCAGCTACATTCACTCCCTGCGTGTGCTCGATGCGGACGGCCGCGGCAAGGTCTCCAGCGTTCTGAACGCTCTCCAGTGGATCCTGGACAACCAGTCCCGCACACGCGTGCGCGTCGTCAACATGTCCTTCGGCAAGCCGATCACCGAATCGGCGACCCGTGATCCGCTGGTGCTGGCCGTCAACCGCGTCTGGGACGCCGGCATCGTCGTGGTCGCAGCAGCCGGCAACTTCGGCAAGCACGGCGATCTGACGATCACGAGCCCGGCCAACTCCCGCAAGATCATCACCGTCGGTGCGATCTCGGACAACGGCACCGGCGGCAATCGCTCCGACGACTTTGTGGCCAGCTACTCCTCGCGCGGGCCAACGGCGTTCGATCTGACGCTGAAGCCGGATCTGGTGGCACCTGGCAATCGCTACATCGCCGCCGCTGACCGAGACATGAAACTGAAGACCATGACCGGCGATGATGGCGTCGACTGCGCCAGCGACTGCACAGCGCGGGACTACATGCGCCTGTCCGGGACCAGCATGGCGGCCGCGACCGTCAGCGGTGCGGTGGCGTTGATGCTGGCCAAAGATCCGACACTCACGCCGGGTACGATCAAGGGCCGGCTCATGAAGAGCGCGTACAAGATGCACGGCGACCCCGTTGCAACCGGTGCCGGCGTCCTCAACGTTCGCGATGCTCTGAACGTCGCCTCCAAACTGAAGGGCGATGCCCTGTCGCCGTCGCTGGTCCCGCACGGCAACGGCACCTCGCTGCTGGTTGAGGACATCGTGCCCCTGTGGCGGCTCAAGTGGCTGTCGAACCATCGCGTCTGGAAGTCCGGCAGCTACTGGCAGAAGTTCGGGAACACGCCGAATGGGTATCTGGAAGCGCAGTCCTACCTGTGGGCGAACAGCGCCGACTTCCTGATGGAACTGCAGTCCAGCAGCTACCTCTGGGCCAACAGCTATCTGTGGGCGAACTCATACCTCTGGGCAAACAGCTACCTGTGGGCGAATTCGTACCTGTGGGCGAACAGCTACCTCTGGGCCAACAACTACGTGTGGTCGACCTCGGTACTGCACGGCGACTAGGCCGCAGCGCCGGCTGCGGCTCGGGTGGGAAGCGCCCCGGAGGCTGAGGCCTGCCGGGGCGTTGTCTTAGGGATTGTAGGCCCCGAAGCGGTAGGTGAACTCCAGACCAAACAGGCGCGGGTCCGTGGGCGTCGCCGCACGCAGGTAGTTCTGGTTCTCCTCGTACCGCGAGATCTGGCGCACGCCAATCTCATCGAGGATGTTATTCACGAAGCCGGACACGACAAAGTTCTTATCGCGACTCGTCCAGCTCACGCGGGCATCCCAGCGATAGTATTCCGGCGCCTTGTCCACGGGGTTGTTCTCAACGGAGAAGAACACCTCGTCCGTGTAGGACAGATTGGTCCGGAATTCGATGTCGCCGTTGTTGCCAAGGGGCAGCGTGTAGATGCCAAAAACCGTCCACTTGATCTCGGGCACCAGCAGCAGTTGATTGCCATCGATGCTGACCTGCGTGTCCGCCAGCGTCGGGAACAGCGACGTCGGAATGTTGGCATTGAACCGGTCCGTCACCAAAGACTGTGACGTATCGGGAATACCGTCACCGATGGTATCAACCAGACCCTCGATCTCCGCGGTGTATTGGGAATCGGTGTACGAGAAGTTTCCGCCCAGCGCCAGCCGGTCCGTTGCCAGCCAGAACACGTCAAACTCAACGCCGAAGACCTCAGCCGAGGGCACCGGCGCGACATTGTTCACCAGCGCACCGAGGCTGTTGCTGAACCCATCGAAGGAGGTGTGGATATCCTCATAATCGTAGTAATAGATCGAGGCATTGATCTGCAATGAGCGATCAAAAAGCTGATCTTTCCATCCGATTTCATAGGCGGTGATTTCTTCCTGATCGTAAACCGGATCATTTGACAGATTCACCAGGTTGAAGCCACCGGCCCGGTAGCCGGTGGTTACCCCGGCGTAGAACAGCGAGTGCTCATTCGGCTCCCAGTCCACGTTGACGCGCCAGGTCCAGGCATCGAAGGTCTCCTCGACAGGGCGGTAAAAGTTGATCGCCGTAGGTATACCGCGGAACCGGGTGATGGCATTGCCCGTTTGCGCAAGCGTCGCCGGGTCAAGGGCACCGGTACCCAGGTTAAACTGCAGCGTACTCGCAGTACTCGTCAGCGGGGCGCCCAGCTCCGACAGAAGCAGGCCGTTGGCATCCGTTGCGCCGGTCGGCGCGCCAGCCAGCGTGCCGTTCGGCAGGCCAGACAGCAGGAACACTTCCGCCAAGCCCAGGTTGCCTGCGGCGAGCGCGCCGCCACGGAATTCCGCGGGGTTCGACTCAGAGTAGATCTGAACGTTCTCTTCACCTTCACGATCGTCACGCGCATAGCGCAGGCCAAGGGTCAGCGAGAGTTGATCAGACAGGAACAGCTCAGCTTGGTTGTACCAGGCAAACGCTTCCGAATCGAGTTGCGTTTCATACTCGACGAAACTGCCGCAGGTTACAGGGCCGCTGGTTAACCGAGTACAGCCACCGGGGTTGTTGGGATTGTCGCCGAGCCACAAACCCACAGTGTTGACCGTGTTCCCAGCGTCGAGCGCGACCTGCTGCGCCGCGGTCAACGTGCCGTTACGAACCGCATCACGGCCGGAAAACAACGTCGGATTCGCAGGGAAGATGCCACCCAGAATCGCTGCGTTGGGAATGCCCTGCGGGCTCAGGCCGTAGTCTACCGGCTGCGTATAGCGGTCTTCGCCGACGCTGGAGTAGAAATCGCCACGCTGCGTAATGCTGGACTCGTAGTAAAAGAGGCCGGAGGTGAAGGTCGCGCGCTCGCCGAAGTCGAACAGGAACTGCAGTTCGTGCTGGAAGTTCTCGTTCTCCTGAGAGACGTAGAAGGTCTCATCGGCCGCGGTGTTGCTCGTGAGATCACGATCCGTGGTGCGGTCGTAGAAGAAGTCCGTATACCCGAAGACATACTTCACCGTGAGCGTGTCGTTCAAATCCCACTGCAGGTTCGAATAGACCGCCTGGTGATCAAAGAACTCCTGTTGCTGGCCGTTCGTGGCCGTATCGAGGTCATCGCCGTCGAAATCGTCCGCATCTCGCACCGGTCCAAGGATACAGGTCTGGTCCCCAGCACAGTTGAAGTTGCGACTGGGCTCATCATCCTGCGCTGGGTCGATGCCGGGGCGCAGCCGCTGCGCCAGGATCGTCTCCCCGGTGTTGGGATTGGAAAAAGAGAACAGATCCGTCAGCCCGTTGCCGGTCAGCGTACTTGCAGAGGTGTTCAGGAAGTTCGCCTGCGTGGGGTCCGTCAGGTTGAGATTCGGATTGCCACTGGCCGCCAAGGCATCGGCACCCAGACCGGCATCGAAGGTCGATGCGAACCCATCGGTCCTTGAGGACAGGATCGGCCGGAAACCGAACACCTGCGAGTCTGAGTCGCGATCAAGCCCGCCGAACTCCGACAAAGCGATGATGCCCGCGGTCTGCCCCGCGCCGCCCATGCGACGGGCGTAGGAGCGTTCGTTGGCGCGCACCTTCCAGGAGATGTTCTCCGTCGGCAGCCACTCGAGCGTTAAGACATAGTTCTCATCGCCATAGTTACCGGCGTTGGGGTTGCGCTCCCCTTCGTTGCGGGGCTGTGTGGAGAATCCCAGATCATTGTAGTAACCGTTACGCTCGCGCTTGATGCCGTTGAAGCGGTAGTTCAGCTTGTCCTTGATGATCGGGCCGGACAGCAACCCGTAGACCTCGAAGAGCCCCCGCGAGCCGACGTTCGTTTTGATCTCTCCTTCAAACTCGTCGGTGGGTGACTTGGAAATAAAGTTGATAGCGCCGCCAACAGCGTTGCGTCCGTACAGCGTCCCCTGGGGGCCGCGCAGCACTTCGATGCGCTCAATGTCGTAGAGCCCGCCTTCCGTTGAGGCGATGCCGAAGTCCTCGGAGTAGACGCCGTCGAAGTAGGTCGCAATGCCGGGATCGCCACCGAGCGCCCGGAAGGAGCGTCCGATGCCTCGAACGGCGACGTCGTAGGGCTGAATGGTGGTTGCCGGAATGAAGTTGGCCAGGTCTTCCTGGTTCCGGATACCAAAGTCCTGCAGGAACTCGCCCTGGAACGCGGTAATGGAAATCGAAGTGTCCTGGGTACTGGCCTCCCGCTTTTCAGCGGTCACCAGAACTTCTTCAATCTGTCGTGAGCGCTGCTCTTCTGCGAAGAGTGGGCTGGCTGCTGCGGTGCAGCCTAGGCCCAGTAGCGCGGTCAGTATCGGTCGTCGCATGCCTATCCCCTTGCTTGCTGATACTCGATCTGTGCCTGGAAACCCGGTTTCCAAACGCCAAAAAACCGCACTGCCCTTGCGGACGGCGCGGCACCTTGAGAGCGGCAGGAATCCCCGAACTACCGGGCAACCCCTGCCGCTGCTACTTCCGTCGTGGCCCAGTGAACTAGTACTCCGGGCCCATCTTCCAGATGAACTCAAGGCCGAAGATTCGCGGCTCCGTGGTCATCGCAGAGCGACGCCAGCCGGTCTCTTCCACTTCCGGCAGGACCTGCCGGATCCCGATGTCATCCAGACTGTTGTTAACGAACGCGTTCAGTGAGTACTTGCCGGTCGCGCTGGTCCAGGTCAGACGTGCATCCCAGCGGAAGTACGCCGGTGCCTTGTCTCGGTCGTCTTCGAAGACGGTAAAGAACACATCGTCGATCCAGCTCAGGCTGGTGTTCAGATCGATGACGCCTTTGTCACCCAGGCTCCACTGGTTCTGCGCCCAGGCCGTCCACTTCCACTCGGCAACGCGAGGCAGGCCGCGGCCTTTGGCATTGATCGTTCGATCAGCCTCAGAAAATATGGAGTTAGGTGCTTCAGGATTGAAGTCGTTGATGACAAAGAAGTCAGTAGTGATCTCGCTCGGCGTGTAGCTGAAGTTACCGCCAAGGGTCAGTGTTTCCGTGGCGAACCACAGCGCATCGGCCTCGACGCCGAAGATCTCAGCGCCATCTACGGCGACCACTGAATTCGTGGTGCCACCGGTCGCCGACGCTTCATAGGCGACAGAGTGGATGTTCTCGTAGTCGTAGAGGTAGGTGCTGGCGTTGAGCTGAAGCGTTCCGTCAAGGAGCGTGGTTTTCAGTCCAATTTCGTAGGCGATCAGTTCTTCCGGGTCGTAGGTCGCAGACTCACTGAAGAAACCGAGGTTGAAGCCACCCGCCCGGAACCCTGAGGTCGCGCCCGCGTAGATCAGCGTATTGTCGTTGAGGTTGTAGTCGAAGTTCAGACGCCAGGTGACTTTGTCATCCTCGCGCTCAACGGGTCGATACACTGTCAGGCTAACCGGCAGCCCTTCCGTGAGAATCGTGCCGCCGGTGTACTGCAGCTGACCGTCGGCATCCAGCGTGGGTTGTCCGGTCGCTGCATCGCCAACAATCGAGCCGAGCGCAATGTTGGTCGCCAGTAGGGTGGCATTGTCGAGCGGGACGATGTTCTCGCTATAGCGGAAGAGGTTCTCTTCACCTTCCAGCTGATCTTCTGCCCAACGCACACCGAAAGTGACCGAGAGCTTGTCATTGATGTCCCAGACACCCTGAGTGTAAGCGGCGTACGCCTGACGCTCCGTGCGGGTCTGGTACTCCAGGTCCGTGGCATCGGTGACCGGGCCATGAGGGATACGGGTCCCGACATCACCCTGCCAGTCGCCGAGGTAGAGTGTCGTACCATTCGGAAGCGGAATCCCGCCGGGTGCACCAGCCTTGCCCTGAAACAACGTCGTACGCGGCGCGCCGAACACCGGAACACTGGGATTGAGGTAGCGCGATTCGCTTGTTGAGCTGAAGAAGTCACCGCGCTGGGTGATCTTGGCGTCATAGGCGAACGCACCCGTGGTGAAGCTCAGGCGGTCATTGACCGTCCAGAACCACTGCAGCTCATGGGACACGTACTCCGTTTCCTGGATCACGTAGAACTGGCGATCGAAGTCCTGGCTGGCGGTCAGATCGTCATCGGTGATCCTGTCATAGAAGTAATCGGTGTAGCCGAAGATGTACTTGAACGTGTTGCTGTCGTTCATGTCCCAGGTCGCGTCAAAGGTGACGGCCTGGTGGTCGAAGCGCTCGAAGTTCAGACCGTTGGTCGTGGCGCACAGGTCATCGCCCTTGATGTCATCGCGGTCGAAGAACACACACTCGTTGACCGGGTCCGGATTGCCGAAGCCCTGGTTCGGGCGCCCGGTGGCACCACCGAGTGCCGGGTCCAGACCGCCGCGCAGGCGCTGCGCTTCAACCACTTCTCCGGTGGTGGGATTGGTGAAGCTGAAGACCTCAGAGTTCGGATCGAAGAAGTCATTCGCGATGAAGTCGGTCTGACTCCGGTCGATCTGGCGAAAACCAAAGGCGGGCGAAATGGTGTTTCGCGTTGGCAGGCCTTCTTCCGAGAGCACCACCAGGCCGCCGCCGTCGGCGCCGCCCATCACGCGATTCACCGAGCGCTCGTTGGCGCGCACGTTCATCTCGATGGTGTCGGATGGGTTCCAGCGCAGCTGCAGGGTGTAGTTCTCATCGCCCAGGCTGTCGAGATCTTTGCCGACGCCCTTTTCTTCGATGATGCCGTCGCGCTTGCGCTTGTAGCCGGTGACCCGCGCCGCCAGCTTGTCCTTGATCAGGGGGCCAGAGACCACGGCGTAGCCTTCCCGGCCGTCAAAGTTCGACAGCACGGTCTTCACCTCGGCCTCGAACTCGTAGGTCGGCAGCTTGTGCAGGAAGTTCACCGCGCCACCAACCGCATTCCGGCCGTACAGCGTGCCCTGCGGGCCGCGCAGGACCTCAACGCGCTCGATGTCCCAGAAACCGCCAGAAGACGCGATGTAGAAGTCTTCTGAGTACACGCCGTTGACGTAGGTCGCGACCCCCGGGTCACCGCCCAGGGCGCGGAACGGCCGACCGATGCCGCGGATCGAGAGGTCGTAGGGCCGGATGACCGTCGCCGGGATCAGGTTCTGCAGATCCGACTGGTTACGGATGCCGAAGTCTTCCATAAAGTCGCCGGTGAGGGCGGTAATGGAGATCGACGTATCCGACACGGAAGCTTCCTTCCGCTCGGCCGTGACCATGATTTCTTCGATTTGCCGGGAGCGCTCTTGCGCAACGACAGGTGTGGCGACACTCGCAGCAAGCGAGCACGCAAGGAAGGTCCGCAGATCGCGGCCGATTCGAGACATATGGCTCCCCTCATTCCCAAAAACCCGTGGCTGTTCCCACAACCAGCGAGGCAACTTCACGCGCCCCGGGCCTCCGCCCTCTCGGAGAGATGAGCAGTGCGGCCTTACTCTTCCAATGAGCCCCACTGCGAGCGGCACCCGTCCTACAGGGCTTCGCGGCTTCCCGACCGCTAACCCATGACGCGTACTTCACACCACTTATATTGAGGCCCCGGGGCAAAGTCAATCGGTTTGATGTAGTTGTCTGTCCAGATCAGACGGCGGGCGTCGCCGGGAGCGTTTTCCGGGCCAGACGCAGCACAGATTCCTCATTGGTATAGCGCTCGAGCTCGGCCAGCGGCACCCAGGCGAGATCGTGCGATTCCGCGCTCACCGTGAAGGTCTCCGGGCCCTGCACGCGAAACAGGAACCGCAGGTCCAGATGGTGATGGGCCGGTTCCAACCCCCGTGCAGGGATCTCGTGGACGTCGATATCAAAGACGGTGTCCTGCAGGCGTTCAAGCACCAGTCCGGACTCCTCGACCCCCTCGCGCTGTGCAACCCGCGCCGTATCCGGATCGCCGTCGCTGTGACCGCCAAGCTGCAGCCAGCGCTCGAGCTTGCGATGGTGCGTCAGCAGGGTACGGGTACCCGTGTGATCGAGGATCCAGGCAGAGCCCGTGATATGGCCGAGCCAGCAATCGCGCTCGAAGCAGCGGGGATCAGCATCGACCACGGCCAGGATGCGCGCAGCGACCGGGGCTTCCTGCGGGTAGCGCGTCAGGTACTCGGCGAGGCGATCGCGAAGCAGTTGGCGGTGCATGGCTTGCGGTAGACTCGACGGCGAACTTTCAAGCAGGAGCGAGACTATGATCGCCATCATCGCGAAACTCAACGTGGCCGCCGGTAAAGAGGCCGACTTCGAGAAACACATGTTGGGGCTGGCCGAGCAGGTGCGTGCCAACGAGCCCGGCAACAAGCTGTACACCCTGTGCAAGGACGAAGACGGCAAGTACCTGGTGATGGAGCTGTACGACTCGGAAGAAGCGCTTGCGGCGCACGGCAAGAGCGAGCACTTCAAAGCGGCAGGGGCCGGCTTTGCCGGGCTAATGGCGGGACCGCCGGAGCTGCAGAAGCTGGAAGTGGTGGGCTAAGACTTCAACCCCGGAATCGAGAACAACTCCGCCAGCTGCTCCGTCATCGCTCCACCAAGCTGCTCCGCATCGGTGATCGTCACCGCCCGCGAGTAGTGGTGGGTGACATCGTGGCCGATGCCAATCGCGATCAGCTCCACCGGCGAGTGGTTCTCGATCATGTTGATCGCGTACTTCAGGTGCTGCTCGAGATAGTTCGACGGGTTTACCAGCAGCGTGGAGTTGTCGACCGGCAGCCCGTCGGAGATCACCATCAGCACCTTGCGCTGCTCGGGCCGTGACACGATGCGGTTGTGCGCCCAGATCAGTGCTTCGCCGTCGATGTTCTCCTTGAGCAGCTCCTCGCGCATCATCAGGCCGATGTTGCGCTTGGTCCGCGACCAGGGATCGTCCGCAGCCTTGTAAATGATGTGCCGCAGGTCATTCAGGCGCCCGGGGTTGGCGGGCTTGCCCTCAGCGATCCAGGCTTCCCGGGACTGACCGCCGCGCCAGGCGCGAGTGGTGAAACCAAGCACCTCCACACGCACGCTGCAGCGCTCGAGCGTCTTGCCGAGAATATCGGCGCACATCGCGGCGATGGTGATGGAACGGCCGCGCATGGAGCCGGAGCTGTCGATGAGCATCGTGACCACGGTGTCACGGAAGTTCATCTCCTTTTCCTGCTTATAGGCGAGCGGGTTCATGGGATCGACGATCACCTGCGCCAGCCGCGCCGCATCCAGGGTGCCCTCCTCCAGGTCGAACTCCCAGGTGCGGTTCTGCTTGGCCATGAGCTTGCGCTGCAGTCGGTTGGCCAGCTTCGAGGTGGTGTGCTGCAGGGGCACGAGCTGCGCATCGAGCAGCGCCCGCAGGCGGATCAGTTCGTCGGCATCGGCCAGCTCTTCGGCGCGGATGGTCTCGTCGAAGGTCTCGTTGTAGGCCGCGTAGTTGAAGTCCATCTTGATACGGCCGGACTCGTCGGGCATTTCCGGCGGCGCTTCGTCCGGATCCATCTCGCTGCCCAGCTCGTCCGCGTCGGCATCCATCTCCATCTCGACCATGGAGGCATCGCCGTCCATGTTCTCGTCGACCATGGTGTTGTCGTCGAGCATGACGTCTTCCGGAGACGCATCGGAGTCGGATTCCGGAGACTCATCCACGGTCTCCGCATCTTCATTCTGGTTGTCGCCCTCGGGCTGATCGTCCGCATCGGCAGCCAGGCCGAGATCGGCGATGATGTCCCGGCAGACTTGCGCAAAGCGCGCCTGGTCGTGCACGTGATCCTTCAGCGCAGCGATATCGTCGCCGGCGTGCTCCTGGATGTAGTCACGCCAGAACTGCACCACGTTCTCTGCTGCGGGCGGCAGCTCGCGACCGGTGAGCGATTCCCGCACCAGCAGCCCCACCGCAATGCTCAGCGGCGCATCCGCTTCCGAGGTAATGCTGTCAAAGGCCGCCTGCTGGCACTGCAGCTCCAGGTACTGGTCCAGGTTCTGCGCCACGCCCTCCATACGCATGGCGCCGATGGAAGCGATGCGCGCATCTTCGATCCACTGGAACATCTCCTGCGCGGGACCGCCGATCGGAGCACTGCGCGCATGCTCGCTGGCGTCGTGATAGCGCAGGCGCAGAGCGAACTCATCGCCCATGCCGCGGACCGCATTCACTTCTTCGCTGGAACAGCCCAGCGCGGGCAGCGGCACACGAATCCGGTTGCCGCGGATTGACGGATTGCCCTGGCCGAAGGTCACCTCTAGCTCATCATCACCGGCGATGGCGCGAATGGTCGCGGTGGTCGCCCGCTTGAAGGGCTCCAGCGGGTGTTCGGCGTCGCTCATGGCAGCGCAGGCACCCGCGTCAACCGGCGCTCTGCAGCGCGATCCCGGCGGTAGCGTCGCCCAGGTCCTCACCCATGCAGCGCTGGTAGTACTCCGCCACGATCGGCCGCTCCAGCTCGTCGCACTTGTTCAAGAACGTGAGACGAAACGCGAACCCGATGTCGCCAAAGATCTCCGCGTTCTGCGCCCAGGTGAGTACCGTCCGGGGTGACATGACGACGGAGACATCGCCGTTCACAAAGCCGCGGCGAGTCAGCTCAGCCACGCTCACCATGTTGGCAACGGTGCGCTGGCCTTCCGGCGTATTGCCAAAGAACGGCGCTTTGCCGAGCACGATCTCCGTTTCTTCCGCGTGCTCTAAGTAGTTCAGCGTGGTCACGATGCTCCAGCGGTCCATCTGGCCCTGGTTGATCTGCTGCGTGCCGTGATACAGCCCGGTGCTGTCGCCCAGGCCAATCGTGTTGGTGGTCGCGAACAGGCGGAAGTAAGGATGCGGGGTGATCACCTTGTTCTGGTCGAGCAGGGTCAGCTTGCCCTCAACCTCGAGCACGCGCTGGATCACGAACATGACGTCGGGGCGGCCGGCGTCGTACTCATCAAACACCAGAGCGACCGAGTGCTGCAGCGCCCAGGGCAGGATGCCTTCCTTGAACTCGGTGATCTGCTTGCCGTCCTGCAGCACGATCGCGTCTTTGCCCACCAGGTCGATGCGGCTGATGTGGCTGTCCAGATTCACCCGCACGCAGGGCCAGTTCAGGCGGGCCGCGACCTGCTCGATGTGCGTCGACTTACCGGTGCCATGGTAGCCCTGCACCATCACGCGGCGGTTGTGGGCGAAGCCCGCCAGGATCGCAAGGGTCGTGTTGCGATCGAAGCGGTAATCCTCATCGATCGCCGGCACGTGATCACTGCGCTCGGAGAAGGCCGGGACCTCGAGATCCTGATCGATGCCGAAGGCCTTGCGCACATTGACCGTGGTGTCCGGCGCCATGGCGGGTGTCAGGCTGTCATCGCTGGTCATGGCTCGATCGAATCCTTCTGTAAACGGCGTTGAGTCTGGACCGCACGATGCGCACAGCCCGCGGCGGATGCGCATCCCCTGCTTCACCGCGCGATGCTCGCCGAGCCATACGCAGAAGAAGAGCTTGCCAACGCCGGCCAGCATGACGACCGAAAGCCCCACCCATGCCCAGTTGAGGATTTCCGCAAGCCATGATGTTCGCATTTTTGTGCACTGCTCCAGGAGCGTCGCATCGATCGCCAGCCCCCATGTGCCCTGAGCGAGCGCGTCCTCAACGGCCGGCCGAAGCGATTCCAAGACTTCTGGTCGC
>JBCDIK010000010.1:0-37971 GCA_038749065.1 Pseudomonadota bacterium
GAGCGTGCGCCTGCGCGTCGACGGCAAGCTCTACGATATGAACATCTATCCCATTGAGGACGCGGCGACCTTCGAGCAGGGCTTCGCGGCGCTGGCAACCAAGTACCCCTACTGGGCGATCTGTGGTTTGGGGCGCTCCTGCAGTTCCAGCACCTCCGGGGGCCCGTAGCGCTCGTGAACGATGGCGCGCATGGACGACATCGCGGCCGCGGCTAGCGCGGTTCCAGCCGCAGCAGGGCGAAGCGTGGCGCGGTCTGCGCTTCTTCCACCTTTCCCGCCCAGTAGGGGTACTTGGTTGCCAGCGCCGCGAAGCCCTGCTCGAAGGTCGCCGCGTCCTCAATGGGATAGATGTTCATATCGTAGAGCTTGCCGTCGACGCGCAGGCGCACGCTCGGATCCGCCGCAACGACCTTGTTCCAGTACTTGGTGCCCGGGAACGGCATCTGCGCCTCGTAGAGCGACGGAATGACCAGCAGCCCGTCCTGCTCGGCGATCACCGTGGTGACCGAGAAAGGAATGCCGTACCAGGGGTGGGTCTGCAGGTGAACCTCCTGAGGCTCGGCCAGCGTCGCCAGATCCGCCGGCAGCGCAGCGTCTGTGCCGCCGAGCTTCGTGCCCGGGCGCCGGTCCTGAGGCTCGACGCCCACCATGGCCAGGCCCCCGTAGGCGAGGGCGATCAGGACCACCAACACCGTCAGCGCAGTTTTCATCACACAGCTCCCCCCAGGCGATGCTCGCCATCTTAGCCTGTCGGTCTAGGACTTGCCCTCGAGCAGCAGCCGCGCGTACTCGGCTTCGTCGATGGTGCCCCCGGTCCGTTCCGCAACCCCCTGATCGCCCGGTGGCAGAAAGGGTTGAATCGTCTCGATGCGCTTCCAGGCCGGGAACGGTGCGGCGCCCTGCGCATCGGGCACGTAGGGCGATGGGCCCGTGCGCTGATGCGGATGAATGTAGCGGGCGCAGTTGATGAACACCGCATCGACCCGGGCGCGGACCACCGCGATGGCGCCGGGATAGCGCTGCTTCAGCGCTGGGTCGTCATCGAGGGACGCCGTCGCCTGTACCCGCAGGCGCTGCGGTGTCTCGAAGTCCATGAACAGCAGGCCGATCTTCGCGGTGTCCGTGATGTTGCCCAGCGACAGGAACATGCCGTTGCCGTCGTAGGCGGGGAACACCAGGGTCTGTGCGTCCAGGGCCTGTACTGTGCCGGGATCGCCGCCTTTGTAAGACACCGTCGGCTCGCCCTGCGCGTTGACCGTGGACAGGAAGAAGTAGTCTCGGCTGGCGATGAAGGCGCGATGATCGTCGCTCAGCGTATCGGCCACGACCGCTGCCGCCACCGCATCGGCCAGCGGGCGGCTCTCGTGAGTGTCCTGCAGCGCGCGCTGCGCTTCGGTGTAAAAGCTCATCAATGCTCCCTGGCTGCGCCCGCCGGCGCCTTGCGGTCACCATAAAAGGGCCGCGGGGGGATGCAAGCGCCGTGACCGAGCCTGTGGCCTTAAGCCGCGCAGGCGTGCGCCTGCAGCGCCCGATGCAGAAGGTTAAGATCCAGCGGCTTGGCGACGAAGTCGACCATGCCTGCGGCCAGGTACTGCTGCTGGTCGTCGGGAAACACGTTGGCACTGAGGCCGATGATCGGTGTCTGCCAGCCCTGCGCCCGCAGCTGCCGCGTCGCCTCCAGGCCGTCCATGACCGGCATCTGGATGTCCATGAGCACCACGTCGAAGGCCTCCGACATCCGCTCCAGCGCCTCGGCGCCGTTGCCCGCCAGCACGACGTGGATGCCCGATTGCTCGAGCATGCGAATGGCGATCTTCTGGTTGATGAGGTTGTCCTCCACCAGCAGCACACGCAGGCCAGTGAAGTCATAGGCTAAGTCGTTCGCCGCGCTGGCCCTGGGCGCCTCGGTTGCCCGCGCCAGCGGCAGCTCGAGGGTAAAGCAGGTGCCCTCGCCGGGGGTGCTCGCAGCGCTCAGGGTGCCGCCCATGCGCTGCGCGAGCTCAGCGCTGATGGCCATCCCCAGACCGGTGCCGCCGTACTTGCGAGTGGTGCTGTCATCGGCCTGGGTAAAGCGCTCGAACAACCGTGCGAGCTGCGCCTCGGTCATGCCAATGCCCGTGTCCACCACCGTGAGCGTGAGCTGCACCTGGCCATCCTCGACGGGATCCAGCGTCGCCCTGACCGTCACCGAGCCTGTCTCGGTGAACTTGAAGGCGTTGCTCAGCAGGTTCGTCAGAATTTGCCGGATGCGCGTCGGATCGCCGAGCACGAATGTGTCTTCAAACGCCGCTTCCACGCTGAAGGCCAGCGATTTCTCCCGGGCCTGAGTGTTCATGATCGCCGTGCTCTGGTGCAGCAGTTGCTGCAGATCGAAGGCGATGTGCTCGAGGCGAATGCGGCCGGACTCGAGCTTGGAAACGTCGAGCACGTCGTTGAGGATGTTCAGCAGCGCGCTGGCCGACTCATGGATGATCTCATTGAGCTCGTACTGCGGGTTGTCCTGCGCACTGTCCTGCAGGATCAGCGCCGAGGCACCGAGAATGCCGTTCATGGGCGTGCGGATCTCATGGCTGATGTTGGCCAGGAACCGGGATTTGGCTTCCAGCGACGCCTCGGCCTGGCGCCGGGCGGCGCTCAGGGACTGGGTCCGTTCCATGATGAGCTTGCGCAGCTCGAGGTTGGTCTCGACGTTCATGAGATCGCGCCGCAGCCGCTGCTCCGCCACGATCATGAGGTCCTGCAGCTCACCGCTGACGGCGCGCCCCAGCTCCACGGCGCTCGCGTCTTCGGATTTCGAGCGCAGCAGGTCGATCAGGCTGCTGATGGACGATGAGATGCTGCGCGATAGATAGGCGATGAAGCAGATATTGAACAGCGAGATGATCACGATCATCGGGATCATGGTGTTGAACATGAAGGTCACCGTCTGGGTCACCGGTCCTTCAAAGGCGCTGGAGTTGGCGTTGAACTGCTCCGCTCCGGCCTTCAGCGCGGTCAGCAGCGCCGCCTCCGGCAGCCGGCCGGCATCGTAGGCATCGAGCGCCGCCAGCGCGCGGCGCGCGTCATCGATGTCCTTGTGGATCAGGTCGATCGCCACGTCGGTCCCGATGCGCGTCATGATCCAGTGTTTGAGCGCGTCGATCTCTTCCTTCGCAGCCAGCGGCTGATCGAGGATGTTCGCCAGGCTCGCGCGCAGGGCCTGCGAGTCGATGGCGCCGCTTTCCTCCGCCGCCATCACCTGCTTGCTGAACTGGGCGTTGTATTTCAGATGCAGGGAGTTGAGCTGGTGCAGGGTGGCCCCGTTGGCCAGCTGCAGCGCCGCCCAGACCGTGATGCTGACCTCGATGACGGTCAGCACGACGATAATCAGGAGCTTCTGGGAGATTTTCATGGGTCTGACGCGCTCAGAGGCGGCTCCGGCACCGGCGTCGCAGCGGCCTGAGTTCAGTGTAGTCAGTGCCGCCCGGGTCGGCCGCGACGGGATGTGATGGCGCTCACAGAGCGCTGCGCCCGTGCCCGACGGCCGGGCGTCGCGCGAAGGTTCGTCGCAGCCCCCTCTGACGCCGCTGAATCCCTTAAGATGCGCCGGTCCCAGCCAGCCTCAACATCGTGTCCGACCAGACCCCAGACAGTTTTGAAGAAGAATCCCTCCCGCTGCGGGAGTTCACCGAGCGGTCGTACCTGGACTACTCCATGTACGTCATCAACGACCGGGCGCTGCCGCACATCGCCGATGGCCTAAAGCCCGTACAGCGGCGCATTGTCTACGCCATGAGCGAGCTGAACCTGTCGAGCACGGCCAAGTACGCCAAGTCAGCGCTGACCGTGGGCGACGTGCTCGGCAAGTTTCACCCGCACGGCGACAGCGCCTGCTATGAAGCGATGGTGCTCATGGCGCAGCCTTTCTCCTACCGCTACCCGCTGGTGGACGGGCAGGGCAACTGGGGCGCCGCGGACGACCCCAAATCCTTCGCCGCCATGCGTTACACGGAGTCGCGGCTGTCGCGCTACGCCGAGCTGCTGCTGTCGGAGATCAAGCAGGGGACCGTGGACTGGGTGCCCAACTTCGACGGCCGCATCGAGGAGCCCAAGCTGCTGCCGGCCCGGGTGCCCTTTGCGCTGCTCAACGGCAGCACGGGCATTGCCGTCGGCATGGCCACGGATCTGCTGCCGCACAATCTGAACGAAGTCGTCTCCGCCTGTGTGCACCTGCTGGAGCGTCCCAAGGCGACGATCGACGATCTGATGACGCACATCAAGGCGCCGGACTTTCCCACCGGCGCGCTGATCACGACGCCGGTCGCGGATATCCGCGAGGTGTACGAAACCGGTCGCGGCTCCATCAAGTCCCGCGCCCGCTACGTGCGCGAGGATGGCGATATCGTGATCACCGAGCTGCCCTACCAGGCGTCCCCGGCCAAGGTGCTG
Source organism: Pseudomonadota bacterium (assembly GCA_038749065.1). Taxonomy (GTDB): domain Bacteria; phylum Pseudomonadota; class Gammaproteobacteria; order Pseudomonadales; family Azotimanducaceae; genus CALHVX01. Next base: position 4,429 of record JBCDIK010000010.1, read on the forward strand.
GAGCAGATCGCCGCGCAGATGAACGGTAAGTCGCTGCCCATGCTGTCGGACCTGCGCGATGAGTCCGATCACGAGAACCCGACCCGGCTGGTCCTGGTGCCGCGCTCGAACCGCGTCGACGTCGAGCGGCTCATGAGCCACCTGTTCGCGAGCACCGATCTCGAGAAGAGCTACCGGGTCAACATGAACCTGATCGGCCTGGACCAGCGGCCGGGGGTCAAGGGGCTGGTGCCGCTGCTCAAGGAGTGGCTGACCTACCGCCGCGACACGGTGACCCGGCGCCTCGAGTACCGCCTGCAGAAGATCAACGATCGCCTGCACATCCTCGACGGGCTGCTGATCGCGTACCTGAACCTCGACGAGGTGATCCGCATCATCCGCTACGAGGATGAGCCGAAAGCGCAGCTGATGAAGACCTTCAAGCTGAGCGAGTTACAGGTCGAAGCGATCCTGAACACCCGCCTGCGCAACCTCGCGCAGCTTGAGGAGATGAAGCTCCAGGGCGAGAAGGACGAACTCGAAGCCGAGAAGGTCGATCTCGAGAAGACCTTAAGCTCCAAGGCGCGCATGACCACGCTGATCAAGAAGGAGCTGCTGGCGGTCGCCGAGAAGTTCGGCGACGACCGGCGCAGCGAACTCGTCAGCGTGGAAGAGGCCCAGGCCTTTTCGGATGAGGATCTTGCGAGTAACGATCCGGTCACGATCGTCCTGTCCGAGAAGGGCTGGGTGCGCAGTGCCAAGGGCCACGAGGTCGATGCGCGGGAGATGAACTACCGCAGCGGCGACCGCTATGGGGCCCATGCCCGGGGCCGCACCAGCGAGGCGCTGGTGTTCCTGGACTCCACGGGCCGCAGCTACGCCGTGGCCGCCCATACGCTGCCGAGCGCGCGCGGGCAGGGCGAGCCGCTCACGGGGCGTTTAAAGCCTCCGGCCGGGGCGCGGTTCGTGGGCGTGCTGATGGGTGCCGCGGACAGCAAAGTGCTGATGGCGTCCAACGGTGGCTACGGCTTTATCGGTACGCTCGCGGATATGGTGACCAAGAACAAGGCCGGCAAGGCCTATCTGTCGGTCGGCAAAGAGGGCCTGGCGCTGCCGCCGCTGCCCATCCGCGGCCCGGTCGAGGAGCGCCATCTGGCGGTTGCCACGAACCTGGGCCGTATGCTGGTGTTCCCGCTCGCCGAGGTGCCCGAGCTGCCCAAGGGCAAGGGCAACAAGCTGCTCAACGTCCCCAGCGCTGCCTTCAAGGCCAAGGAGGAATGGGTGGTGGATGTGGCCGTGCTGACGGAGCGGGACCAGCTCCTGGTACACGCGGGGCAGCGCCACCACCGCATCAAGTTCAAGGACCTGGAAAACTACCTGGGCGAACGTGCCCGACGCGGCCGCAAGCTGCCGCGGGGTTTCCAGAAGGTCGATGCCCTGACCGTGGAGGAGGGCTAGCCGGGCGACTGCTCCGGCAACGCCGCCAGCTGCGCGTCCAGGCGCGCATCGTCTGCCGCCGGCAGGTGCTCCAGGCGATAGCCGGTGGCGCCGGTGGTCGTGAGGTCTTCGCCTAGCGGGTGCGTGGCCGGCTCCGCCAGGGTCTGTTCTTCGGCCTGCAGCTCGCTGCGCGCCTCGGCGCTGAGCATGATCTGCCCTTCCGCCGCCGTGGCCGCCAGCAGCGCCGTGTCTGCGATCGCCGCGTCCGGCGCGACGCCGGCGCCGCGATAGTGCAGGCCCAGGCGGAAGATGCCATCGTCCTCCCGGCTGGCGAGGTAGCGCGCCATGACCAGCGCCGCGCAGACGCCCTCGTACACACGCTCCGGCGGTCCCTGCTCGCCCACGGCTAGGCGCAGCAGAAGGCCGGAGCTTGCCAGGCGCTCCACCCGGGCCCCGTAGTGCGCCGCGTGATCGGCCACGGTCGCGAGTGTTTCTGTCAGCAGGGCCTGGCGGACCGCCGGCGCCAGGGCGAACTGGTTCAGCAGGTTGGCAACCACCAGGACTTCGCCGCGATCCGGGGCGGTCTTCGGCGTTGCGGCCGGGGGCGCTCCAACCGCGCGCGGCGCCCGCTCGCGCAGGCGGGTGAGCGCAGCGAGCCCCAGTTGCAGCAGCCAGGGCAGGGCGGCGGCGACCGCGAGTGCCAGCAGCCAGGGCCACAGGCGTCGGCCTGGCAGGCTGGCCGGATCCAGGGTCAGCTCGACGGTGCCGATGGCTGCACTGCGGGTGGTCACCGGGGCCTCGAAGATGGCGCCGCTGCCGCGCTCGCCGGCGGTCGCTAGAATGGCGCCATCCATGCCGATGATGCGCACCTGCGCGATCCCGGGCTGCGCCGTCAGGCGCTGGCAGATCAACCCGAGCTCGATCCGATCTTGCGTCAGTAGAGCCGCCGCGGATAATCCCGCCACAGTCTCGGCGCTCAGCCGGCCGTAAGCCTGCTGGGCCTGCGTGCGGGCGTCATCGGTGGCGCTGAGGCTGAAAAACAGCACGGTCAGGACCACGGTGCACGCAATCCAGATTCTGGGTGCCTGCAGTTCGGGCCGGGGGTAGCGCTTGCGCCGGGTCTGAAGCGTCAAGTCAGCGGTAACTCAATTGATGGCTGAACGAAGGTGGGCGGTGTCGAGCGAAATCGTGCTGGTCAACATTACCGGGGTCGACAAGCCGGGGCTGCTGGCCATGGTGACATCATGCTCCGCGGACTTTCAAGCAACGGTGCTGGACGTCGGCCAGGCGATCATTCATGACACGCTCGCGCTCGGCCTGCTGTTGCAGGTGCCCGCTGCGCGCAAGGCGGCGCTGATTGAGCGGCTGCGCGCGGAGCTGGCCGCACAGCAGGTGCCCGTGCAGTTCAGCGATATCGAAAGCGGTCGCTACGAAGACTGGGTGGCCGCCCAGGGCGCGCCCAGCTATGTGCTCACGCTCATGACCGAAGCCGTGTCCGCCCAGGTGCTGGCGCAGGTGTCCGGCATTACCCGCGACTACGGCCTCAACATCCAGACCATTCGGCGGCTGACGGGCCGGCTGCCGCTGGCGGCTCTGCCCACCGCGGGCACCCGGATCAGCATCGAGCTGCTGCTGCGTGGGCGCCTCGAGCGCGATCAGGAAGCGCAGCTCAAGGGCGCGCTGCTGGCCGCAGGCACGGCGCACGACTTCGACTTCAGCGTGCAGCGCGACACGGTCTACCGGCGCAACCGGCGACTCGTGGCCTTCGATATGGATTCCACGCTCATCCACGGCGAAGTGATCGACGAGCTCGCGGCCCGGCACGGGGTGGGCGATGAGGTTGCGGCCATTACCGCTCGCGCCATGCGCGGTGAGCTTGATTTCAAGGAGAGCTTTCAGGCGCGGGCCGCGCTGCTCAAGGGCCTTCCGGAGTCTGCGCTGGCCGATGTGGCCGCGGCGGTGCGCTTAAGCGACGGGGCGGAGCGGCTGATCCGGGTGCTGAAACACTTCGGCTACAAGGTTGCGGTGCTCTCCGGCGGCTTCGCCTACGTTGGCGCTCGGCTCCAGGCGCAGCTCGGCCTCGACTACGTGTTCGCCAACACGCTGGCGATCGAGGATGGGGTCATGACCGGCGCCGCTGTCGGCGAGATCGTCGATGCCCAGCGCAAAGCCGCGCTGCTGCGCGAGATCGCGGAGCGCGAGGGAATCGATATGGAGCAGACCATCGCCATCGGCGACGGCGCCAACGACCTGCCCATGCTCAGCGCGGCGGGGCTGGGTATCGCCTATCACGCGAAGCCCCTGGTCAAGGAAAGTGCCGAGCACGCCATCTCGACCATGGCCCTCGACAGCCTGCTGTACCTGATGGGCTTTACCGACTCGGACATCGAACAGGCGCTCGCCCGGAGCGCGCCGCATGCCTAGGGGAACCGTATGGAACTGCTGAAGCCCGATCAGCTCAACGCCTATCTGGAACAGATCTCCCTGTGGCTGCTGGGTGTCTGGGAGACCGTGACCGAGTGGGCCACGAGCCCGGCCTTCTATGCGCAGATTGGAGCGATCCTGACGGCGGTGACGCTCGCCTGGGTGGTGGCCCGCATCCTGCGCAAGCAGATCCCGCTGCTGCGCGAGGCACCGCAACCTGGCCGGTTCTACTGGTTGCGCTCGCTGCTCTATGCGCTCGGGCCGGTGATCTTTCCGGTGATCAACATTCTGTTTCTGGGCATCGCGATCGGCATCGCGGAGCAGACGGTGGAACAGAGCGGTCTGGTGCGCCTGGCGGAGAGCCTGGCCGTTGTACTGCTGCTGTATCGGCTCGCGAAACAGTTCATCAGCAGCAACCTGATCCGCGCACTGGCCATCTGGGTCGGCATCCCCATGGCCACCCTGGAGGTGTTCGGCCTGCTGGACGACGTCACCGCCTATCTTGACGGCATCTCCCTGTCCGCCGGCAACATCCGCGTCTCGTTGCTCGCGCTCCTGCGCACGCTGCTGTTCGGGATCGTGCTGTTCTGGCTTGGCCGGATTTCCAACGATGCCGGCAAGCAGGCGATCCGCAGCCAGGCGAGCCTGGACATTGGTACCCGCGAGGTGTTCGCCAAGCTGTTCGAAATCGGGCTGTACGTGGTGATGTTCCTGCTGCTGCTGCAGATCATGGGCATTAACCTGACTGCGCTCGCGGTCTTTGGCGGCGCGCTGGGTGTGGGCCTGGGCTTCGGCCTGCAGCAGATTGCCTCGAACTTCATCTCCGGGCTGATCATCCTGCTCGACCGCTCCGTCAGCATCGGTGACTACATCGAGCTCGAGGACGGTCGCTCCGGCACGCTGCGCGAGCTCAACATGCGCCACGGCATCATCGAGACCTTCGACGGCAAGGATGTGATGGTGCCGAACGAGCAGTTCATCACCTCGTCCTACACCAACTGGACACACAAGGACCCACGGCAGCGCTACGCGATCGAGTTTCAGGTGGCCTATGGGTCAGACCTGGAGCCGCTGTTCGAAAATCTGCGGCGCATCTGTCGCGAACATCCGACGGTGCTCAGCGGCGATCACCTGCCGCTCGACTATCAGCCCGATGCGGAGATCGCGGGCTTCGGCGACTCCGGCATCGACATTCTGGTCGAGTACTGGATGGAGGGCATCGATGACGGTAAGAACCGGGTCGGAGCCGACCTGCTGCACAGCTTCTACAACTACATGGTCGAGGCGGGTGTGGAGATTCCGTTCCCGCAGCGGGAGGTGCGGATACTGAATCCGTAGGGGCGCTGATCGCCGGGGTTGCGTCCGGCGGTCAGGGGTGCTAAAAAATTAGCACACCCTTCGGGAGCCGTGCCGTGAACCATCGCAGCGAGTCGACAGCCGGGCCGGATCTGACTCCGATGCTGGATGTCGTGTTCATCATGCTCATCTTCTTCGTGGTAACCGCGACCTTCGTAGTCGAGCAGGGGCTCGATCTGAATCCTCCGGAACCGGGAACAGAGCGGCCACCGAGTCCCGAGGCCGTCCCCTTCGTGATCCGCATCACCGGCGCAGACCGCTATCTGATCAACGGCGATGATGTCGATGTGCGCCTGTTGCGGGCGCGGCTCGAGCAACGCCATGCGCAGAACCCTGAGCAAGGGCTGGTCATCGTGCCCGAGGATGAAGCTTCGAACGGGGCCGTGGTGGCGCTGCTGGATCGGGCGCGGGCGGTGCCGGGGCTCAAGGTGAGCTTTGCGGAGCCGCGATGAGCCTGTACGCAGGGCTGTGGCTGGCCGTCAGCGCGGTCGCCGGTGCGCGCGATCCTTGTGGGCAGGCGCCTGCGATGGCGGCCAAATGGGCGTGCATTGAGGTTCTGGCCGAGGGTTATCGACTCGCCGGCCAACGGTATGACAGCGCTGCGGGGCTATTGGCTTCGATTCGCGAAGCATCCGAACTCAAATTTGTCCTGGCCGGGCATTGCGGGAGCAGCGCTCAGTTCGATCGTTTGCTCGCGCTGCTGAACGAGGATCCGCGCGTTCGCGATTATGTGTTTTGGCCGAACCGCGCGAGCTTAAGGGAATGCACGCCGGAGGGTGGGATTGATGTCGTGGACCCCAAATTTCAGGGGTTTGGGGTCCGGGCGCCCGATCACTCGTCCGTCGAGAAGTCGTAGGACATCTCGGCGACCGGTTCCTGCAGGTAGTGGCCCTGAATGTAGTTCGCGCCCGCCTGCCACAGCGTCGAGAGCATGTTGGCGTTCTCGACCATCGGCACCAGCGTCAGTTTGCCGATGGACTGCAGTTTGCGAATCATGTTGCTCATGCGCTCGCGCTGCTCGTCGGTTTCCATGGCGCTGAGCGAACCGTCGAGCTTGACCATGTTGACGGGCACGTGATTGAGCAACTCGTAGGGATCTTCGACCAGCCCGAAGCGTGACAGGGACAGCTGGCAGTGCAGCTTCTTCAGTCCTTCTGCAAACTCTCGCGTTTGCCGCTGATAGCTGGTCGCGTCCTCTTCCGTGATCTGGAAAATGACCGCATCGCTCGGCAGGCGTGCCGCCTTGATGGCGACGGCCAGCCACTGGATGAACTCGCCATCGGCCACGCTGTTGGCGGTGATGTTGATGGTCAGTCGGGTGTTGTGTCCCTTGCCACGGTGCACGGACAGCATCTTGATCGACTGCAGAATCACCCAGCGATCGATCTTGCCCGCAACATTGTGCTCGATGGCCGTGCGCAGAAACTGCCGCGGCACCATCTGCTCGCCGTGCCGGTCGAGCATGCGCAGGAACACTTCGTAGTGCTCGTCGTTGTCGCCGCGCAGGCTGATGATGGGCTGGAACAGCAGCAGGAACTTCTGTTTTTCGATGGCCTCGTTGATCAGATTCAGGACCCGGGCGGCCTCGTCGTCGACGGTGGCGTTCTCCGTGTCCTGGTGAATGACGACTTCGTTCGGCTGCCCGAGGCCGCCGCTGCGCTGCAGGCGGTTGAGCCGCTCGAGCTGCTCGACGAATCCTTCTTTCTTGAGCTGCTCTACGCCCACCAGTCCGATGGTCGGACGAACCGTCTTCTCAGCGACCTCCAGCAGCAGCTCGGCCACGCCGTTGCGCAGCGACTCCGCCTGCGCGAGCACCTTGCTCTGGGTTTCCCCGCAGAGCAGCAGTGCAAAGCGCGCGTTGTCCAGAGGCAGGAACGGCATGCCGCCGCTCAAGGTCTGCAGCGTCAGCTCAACGCGGTCGCAGACCTGCTCCATGCCCAGCAGGCCGTGTTCGTCCTGGAGTTTGTCGAGCTCATCGATTTCAGCGATGAACACGACTTTGCTTGGGGCGTTGATATTGCGGGTTGCGCCTTCTGCCGCCAGGGCGAACTCGCCCAGGGTGGGACGCGTATTGACCGCATCGAGCACGGGCACGGGGTCGCTGGTGCCACCGTCGGCATCATTCGCCGCTTCCGTGCGCAGCGTGACCTGCATGCAATGCTCGCCTTCGTACTGGGCGCCGGCAAGAGTCATCCCGGCGCTGAAGGTCTCGCCGTTGCTCGCCTGGCCGGTAAAGCCGAAGGTGCGTTCCTGCTCGCTGACACGAAACGCCTTGAGTTCTGTCTTCAGCACGTCGACGCAGTCGCTGTCGGTCAGGTCGATGAGCGGTAACCCCAGCAGATCATCGGCATCTTCGTAGCCGAACAGCTTGAGATAGGTCTCGTTGGCGTAGATATGCATGCCTTCGTGCACGTAGGCGATTGCGGCGCGCGAGGACTGCAGCAGCAGCTGGCAGCGCTGTTCGGCCTCTGCCAGGGCGCGCCGGCTTTCCGACAGGCGTGTGCTCACGCACTGATGATCAAGTTCGCGGCGACAGGCGCGCAGCAGGTGCGTCTCATGGTCGCGCTGGACCAGATCGCTGGCACCTTCGCTGTAGGCCTGGTCCAGAGTCAGGGTCGCGTCGCCGTCGCCGGCCACGAGGATCACGGGCAGGCGCTCGCGTAGTTCGTGCAGCGCACTGACCGCGCGTACGGCGTCTTTAAGTTCGGTGTTGATCAGGACCAGATCAGTATCGTCCACATGATCCGCTGCCATCGACAGATCGTCGATGAAGCGCATGCGAGTAGCGATTCCGGAGTTGCGCAGCAGTGAGTCGATGGCGTACGCATCGTTCTCGGTGCGGTCGGCGATGAGGAGTCGGACTGGTGCTGATTGGCGCTGGCTCGCCGACATGTCCATGGTGACCGAAGTGTCCTTACTGCTTGGTGGTCGCGCCGGGCTCTTGAGATCCTGTCAGAGCAGACACGCTCTGGATGTTGAGGTCAATCTGTGACTTTTCCAAGTAACCATCCAGCATTTTGAATGTGAACTGGTTAAAACTATCTGTGGTCGTGACGAGCTGCTGCAGTTGCGCGGTGTTCTGAACGCCCTGGCGATGTACGTGCACTTTTTGTCCGGCAGTGAACGGCATGCGCGGCGTGATCAGTGTCGCACTTTGGCCGATCGGCTTGATCTCCGGCAACAGCAAACCGCGCGCGAAATCGGTGGGCCCACCTTTTTTCTGGATGACGCGGATGGCCAGCGGAATAGCCCGAGGGGACAGCAGCTCGATGCCCGTGGTCGTGCCCTGCTCGTCCTGCCGGATCCAACGCAGTACGGCCGCGCACCAGCGCGGGTCTGCGGCTTCGCGCACGGCCAGCAGCTCGCCAGCCTGCAGATTTGGCGGGAGCGGGTCCGGCCAACGCATGCGATAGCCATTCGGGCTGGTGTCGAGCGCGGCGGCTTCGTAGAACTGCATGCCGGAAGGCAGAGCGTCGGCGACGGTCTTGTCCTTGGTTTGCTCGCGCGCTTCGCGCAGCAGGCTTTCGGGGCTGCCGATGTTGGGATTGAGCGGGATGCTGCCGCCCACATCGAACGCCTGATCCCAGACGTCCCGCTCTGAACGGTCACGCATGCCGGGCCCGTCCGTGACGAAGGGATTGATCTCGCTGCGCAGCAGCGTATCGCTGTTGAAGACCTGCTCAGAGAACTCTACGCCGCCTGACAGAAAGTAGTGCGTGGCGCGCAGGCCGACGCACACCATCAGCCGCTCGTCAGAGGGCAGGCGGCGGTGCGCGCGCGGGCTGATCTTGCCCCAGGCGACGGTCAGCTGACTGAGCAGGTTCGGCGTAATGTAGTCTGGAATCGGCAGGCTGGAATCGATGTCCTTCAGATAGGCGTCGATCTCGTACACGAGCACATCCGTGCGAATGCCCCGGGGCTCTGATGCATCCCGGTTTAGCGCTGCGTACATGGGGCTATGGTCGGCGGCCAGATCGACCACGAACTGGGCGTCCGGGAGATCGGTGCTGATGATCGCCCGCGACGACCAATCTTCTAGCGCGCTGAAGATGCGGCCCAGGTGCCGGTGCCGGAGCTGATTCGGTCGGCAGCAGCTCATCAGCGCCAGGCGCAGGTACACGTCGGTGATGCTGAGGCTCAGATCGGTGTGGTTTTCCGAATCCGCGAGCCGGTACTGATCCAGCTCGAGGCGCTCTGCCAGCAGGTATAGCTGATTGGGCTCGAGCCAGGTCTTCGGTGGCGGCGCTACGTAGAGCTGCAGAGTTCGAAGGTGCTGCCGGGACAGGTCCGAGATGGCCCGGTGGATCGCCTTCGGCAGCGTGTCGCGCAAGCTGCTCCTGGAACCGTCCAGTTCTTCCATCGCATCGCGCACAACGGCCTTGTAGCCGGTGCACAAAATAGACTGCAGTGCCTGGGCCAACGCCGCGAGCTCCTCGCCCTCGTCGCCGGTGCTGAGGGAGGCGCGATCGAGCCGGGCTGCCAGGTAGTGCACTGGCGGTCGCAGGATTTCCAACAGCGCCAACCGTGCGCTCGCGGTGGTGGTCAGCGCGGCGACTTCGGTGACGCCGGCATGGACCTGTCGAGCGGCCACCGTGGTGTTCGCCATCGGGAGCCCCGCGACCCAGTCGGCCAGCGCACTTTCCGTGGTGGCGCAGTAGCTCAGCGCTTCCAGCGCGGGCTTGGGGACCAGCAGTCTGATTTGGGGGTTGTTATCCATGCGGGTGCCGGGCGCGTTCGCTTCAGGGAGCGTAGCGGAAAGGGCCGGCGAGTATACGTAAATTGCTCACAGCTTCTGCGGCATCAGGACACACATCTACCAAATGGGACGCCGGCAGGTATCATGCGCACCGTCTTTTGCTACCGGTGCCCGCCTGATGGCCAGCTTTGCAACCAATGAGTTCCGCTCGGGCCTGAAAGTCATGCTCGAAGGGGACCCCTGCTCGATTCTCGAGAACGAGTTCGTGAAGCCGGGCAAGGGGCAGGCGTTCAACCGGGTCAAGTTTCGTAACCTCAAGACCGGCCGGGTCTGGGAACGCACCTTCAAGTCTGGCGAATCGCTCGAAGCGGCGGATGTCATGGACCTTGACATGGAATACCTCTACGCCGACGGCGAGTTCTTCCACTTCATGAAGACCGATGGCAGCTTTGAGCAGGTGGCCGCAGCGGTGGCTGTCGTGGGCGAGGCGAAGGACTGGCTCAAGGAACAGGAAGTCTGCCAGGTGACCCTCTGGAACGATGATCCGATCGCCGTTACCCCGCCGAACTTCGTCGAGCTCGAGGTGACGGAGACCGACCCGGGGCTGAAGGGCGACACCGCGCAAGGCGGGACCAAGCCCGCCACTCTGTCGACCGGCGCCACGATCAAGGTGCCACTGTTCGTCAACATCGGTGACGTGCTGCGCATCGATACCCGGACCGGGGACTACGTGAGCCGGAGCAAAGGCTGACCCTCGCGCACTGGCAACCCGCAGCTAGCCTTGCGTTGCTGCGGCGGCGCGCCGCGGCGCTGAGCGACATTCGCGCGTTCTTCGCTGAGCGCAATGTGCTTGAAGTGCAGACCCCCGTGCTGGCGCCCGCTACGGTGACCGACCCGCACGTCGATGCCATCCCAGCGGGCGATGGGTTTCTGCAAACCTCGCCTGAGTACGCGATGAAACGGCTTCTGGCCGCTGGCGCGCCCTCCATCTATCAGCTTGGCCCCGCCTTCCGGGCCGGTGAGCGCGGGCGATTGCACAATCCAGAGTTCACGCTGTTGGAGTGGTACCGGCTCGGCTACGACGATCAGGCGCTGATGCAAGAGGTTGCGGCGCTGGTGGATCGTCTGCTGGGTTCTGACCAGTACACCTTTAATCGCTATGACGATCTCCTGGCGCAGTCCCCGGCCCCAGCGCATGAGCCGGAAGAACTGCGTTTGGCCGCAGCGATCGAGTCATTGTCGGCGCGGCGCGTGTTCATCACGCATTATCCCGCTGAACAGGCGGCGCTTGCCCGACTCCATGAGCAGGAGCCTGGTACCGCCGCGCGTTTCGAACTGGTGGTCGACGGCGTGGAGTTGGCGAACGGCTATCACGAGCTAGGGGATGAAGCGCAGCTGCGGGCACGCTTCGACCAGGACAATGAGGTGCGTCGCCGGCTCGGCAAACCCGAGCGAGCGCTCGACGAGGCCTTTCTAGCGGCCATGGCCGCGGGCCTCCCGGACTGCGCGGGCGTTGCCCTGGGCGTGGATCGGCTGCTGCTGCTGGCCTTTGGCGCCCGGGAGTTGCGCGAGGTTCTCGCGTTCGACTGACAGCGCGTGGGTTTGCCTGCCGGGAGCAGTGCGTGCGGCTGCTACCATGGGACATGCTCTCCATCGTGCAGCTGCAGGAGTTTGATGTCCGCGGGTACACGCGCGTGCAGGACGCCGTTGACCCGGACGCTCTGGAGCGCGTTCGCGAACAACTCTGGTGCGAACTTGCACCCTTTGGGCTGGAGCGCGACCGGCCCGAAAGCTTCCGACGAGCCCGGCCCAAGGGACTGCAGACCACGGCCAACGACGATCGTTACGATGCGCTGTTTGACGAGGAGGTCTGCGCCTGTGTGGATACCCTGCTCGGCGCGAGGAGGTGGCATGCACCCGCCCACTGGGGGCAACTGTTGCTGTCTCTGCCGGTCGATCAGCGCTGGACGATTCCTTCTCAGGCATGGCACCTGGATCTGCCGGCTCAGATTCCCGACAGTAAGCGACCGGGAGTGCAACTGTTCATCTGCGTAGAAGACATCCAGCCACGCTGCGGCGCCACCGTGGTGGCTAGCGGCACGCAGCAGTTGGTTCAGTCCGTTCTCCAGGCCGAGGGCCTTCCGGCGAAGCACGGATCGGCAACGCTGCGAAGGCGCATCGCGAACGAATCCGAGTGGTTCGCACAGTTGCTACGCAAAGAGCGAGTTGGCCCCTGGCGGGATGAGGCGTTTCTGGAACCGCATCTCGAGGCCGGGATCGAGCTAGGGGTCGACGAGCTGACGGGCACTGCCGGTGATCTGATCCTCATGCATCCGTATCTGTTCCACGCGCCGGCGGCCAACGCGGGTCCGGCATTGCGCATAGCGTTGACTCAGCGCATCTACGCGGTGGCTTGAGCTGCTGGTCGCGCTTAGGCGGTATTGCGGCCGCGCTTCGCGGATTTCCGCTGAAACTCGATGCTGATCCTCAATCACCAGAGGCCGTCCGTCCGGTCGACGGAACAACAGCTCGCCTTCCGGAGTCCGCTCGACCCTGTATCCCCCCTCGTGCACCTTCGTATGGTGGAAGGAACATAGGAGCACCAGGTTCTCGAGACTGGTCTCGCCGCCGTCCGCCCAGTGCACGATGTGGTGGGCATCGACGTAGCGATGGTGGTGGCAGCCGGGAAACCGGCACTGTCGGTCCCTCGCTTGAAGTGCCCTTTTGAGCGCTTTTGATACGGTGCGTTGCCTGCGTCCCAGATGCAGGGGCTGGCCGCCCTGCGTGATCATCGGCCGCAGCGTTCCGTCACAGCAGAATCGCCGGACGGCTGGCAAGGGCATATCGGCGCTGCCACCGCTTTCCGCGGAAAGCGCCATCGCATCCACATGGACGATCACCTCCGCGGCGGGTGCTGTGCTGTCCGCCGCTGCGCCTTCCTGAGTCGGCGCCGGATGGCGCGCCAAAGCCACCAGCGCATCGGCGCTCCTGGCGAACAGTGGGCAATCCGCGTCCTCCGGCAGCGTCTTCGCAGCCTGCTCCAGCGCGGCCAGCACCAGCTCGAACTCCGCCGCGGGCAGTGTGACGTTCAGGGTGCCCGAGCCATCGCGCCGGCGGTGCCAGGTCAGGCAACGACCCTGCTGCTGCCGGTGCGCGAGCACCGCGGCGGCCTCCGGATCGGCGTTGCGCAGCCGACTGCAGTACTGCTCCAGTGCATCAGCGCTGTTGGCACGGGCGTAACCAAGCAACTCGCGCTCGTTGTCTGCATCGGCGACTCGCGTCAGCGCACGTACCTGCGAGTAGCTGAGCCCGCCCTCGCCAAAGGCATCATCGATGTGCGGCAGTCGCTGCAGCGCTCGCGCCACGCGCAGTTTCTCGAGCGCGGTGCCGCGGCAGATGCCGCATTTCCAGCCCAGCCAGTCGGCGCAGTCCACGCTGCCGTCTTCGGCCCAGCCCCGGCGCCAGTCAAACTCGAAGAGCAGGTGCAGGAAGCGCTGCTCGGCTCTGGCAGCATCGGCGAGAGCGGATAGCAGCGCCGCCTGGAGATCATCGATGGGCGCGAACTGACGGGCGGTGGTGGTCATGGCTGATCTTCTCGATCACTGTATATCGATACAGTTTAATCAAGCCTCATTCGAACCGGTCCCCCGCACCCAATGTCGCACACCCGAAACCGATATCCCGAAGACCGCCAGCCTGGCAGGAGAAGCGCCTGTCACAAACCGGCGTGCGACTTCGTTATGTAGAAACCACACACGCCTTAGGCGCAAACGATTCTTGAAGGAGACCAGCGGTGGACAGCAATCAGGTTGAGCAGGCACTCGATGCTTTCGAAGCACACTATGACTATGACGCCACCTATATGCGGCACATGAACACCCATGCTCCGGCCACCTTCGAGAAGTTTTCCGTGCTCAGCGAGCTGGTGCAGATGCGGCAGGCGGCGCCGCCGAACGCCAGCTACGCGGCCAAGCTTGTGGGGGCCATGACCGAAGATTGCGGACCCTGCGTGCAGTTGACCGTCGCCATGGCGCAGGAAGGCGGCGTTTCTGCGGAAAGCATTGCCGCTGTGCTGACTCGCAACGTCGAGGCGATGGATCCGGAGACCCAGCTGGGCTACGCCTTTGCGACCGCCGTCGTCGAGCGTGCAACCACGCGCGAGGTGCTTCGAGAGCAGGTTCGAGCGCGCTGGGGCGACGCGGGCGTGGTCGACCTCTCCATCGCGGTGCAGATCGGCCGAGTGTTTCCGATGATGAAAACCGCCCTGGGTTTCGATCTGAGCTGCCAGCGCGTGTCCGTGGGCGAACGGATAATCGAAATGGCCCGCTAACCTGCGGTCAGGTGCCCCAGCGTTTCTCCCATGCGCACCGTCGTGCCTGCGGCCAGGCCGTCGCGCCAGTCAACCATGTCCTTGCCCACGCACACGATGACGGTCGAGCCCAGCAGAAACTGACCCAGCTCCTCGCCCCGGGCGAATGCTCGGTCCTGCGGCATCTCGAATGGTTTGACGTAGGGTGACGGAGGGGTGCCGATGCGGGTCTCGATCGCGCCGACGATCAGCGCGCCCACCATGACCAACATCATTGGCCCCGCATCCGTCTCGAACTCGCACACCAAGCGCTCGTTGCGGCAGAACAGGTCGCTGATCGCCGCTTCCGTGCGCGCGTTGACGGAAAACAGCGCACCGGGAATGCCGCGCGCCCGCGTGAGCTGAGCAGCGGTGGGCAGGTGATAGCGATGGTAGTTGCTCGGTGCCAGATAGACCGTGGCGAAGGAGCCGCCGCGATAGCGCGAACTCACGTTCGCGCCTGCCAGGCTGTCAAGCCGGTACCGCGTGCCTTTGGCCTGCAACAGCGTGCCGTCTTCGATGGGGCCGCATTGGCTGATGGTGCCATCAGCGGGACTGACGAAGGCGCTGGGATCTGCATCGATCGGGCGTGCATCCTCCTTCAGCGCGCGGGTGAAAAAATCATTGAAGGTGGGAAACCCCGCCAGGCTCTCGATGCGCGCTTCGGCCAGGGAGATATCGTAGGCGCGCGCAAAGGTGCGAATGAAGGTATCGCGGATCAGCGGCACTTCCGACTTTGCCAGCCACCCCACCAGTCGCGTGAGCGCGTGCTGCGGCAGCGCGCGCTGCAGAGCCGCGAAGGCCCGGGTCCCCGCGCTGTTGTCCAATGGCGGCACACCGGCGCTCACGAGCGCTCCTCCCCTGCGGCCGGATTGTGGATCGGCGTGTTCGGATCGTTGCCCCACTCGGACCAGGACCCGTCGTAGGCGCGAATGGAGTGAAAGCCCAGCAGGCGTCCGACCAGGTAGCTAAGGCTTGAGCGGTGGTGCGTCTGACAGTGCGTAATGATCGCTTTGCTCGCGGGCTCAAGCCCCGCCTCTGCCAGAAACCCAGGCAGGTCTTCCAGCAGTCGGTACTGGCGATCTGGATCCTGCAGCAGCAGCCAGTCCGTGTTCAGCGCGCCCGGGATATGGCCCACCCGAGCTGCGGCGCGGCGCAGTCCAGCGTGCTCCGCGGCGGAGCGCACGTCCCAGATTTGCACCTCCGGGTCATCGATCGCAGCCAGAACCTCCGCCTGATCAGCAATCGGTGAGCGGTCGATGGTGACAGTCACTGGCGCATTGGCGGGTGTTGCCGTGCATGGCCCGTTCACCAGCGGTAGTCCGGCCCCGTGCCAGGCGTGCAGTCCCCCATTCAGGTAGCCCCAATCTCGGCGGCCGATGCAATCGAGCGTCCACAGCAGTCGCCCCGCCCAGCCGCCGCCCTCGTCATCGAGCGCCACCACCTGCCGTTCCGGGCTGTAGCCGATGCGCTCGAGCACGGCCGCGATACGCTCGGCGCTCGGCAGCTTGCCGGTGGCCGGAGGCTCGCCGCTCACCAATTCCGCAGGCTCCACCAGCACTGCGCCTGGCGGATGCGCCTGGGCGAACGTTTCGGCGCTGGTGACCTGCACAAGCAGCAGCGTATCGCCCAGAGCGGCCTGCGCGTCGGCCAGGGCCTGAGGTTCGTAGAGCTGAACGTCGATGATCACGGGTCCCGTCACAGTGCGGCGCCATCTTAGGGGCAGTCCCGCCCGACCGCTATACTTCGAGTCAACCCCGACCCGATGGAGACGATCTGTGAGCGATGCGTTGCTGGTGTGGATGGATCTGGAGATGACCGGGCTCGATCCGCAGCGCGATGCCATCATCGAGATGGCGACGCTCATCACCAACAGCGAGCTTGAAATCGTGGCAGAAGGCCCGGTGATCGCGGTGCATCAGGACGACGCGACGCTCGCGTTGATGGATGACTGGAACGTGCGTACCCATGGGGAGTCGGGGCTGACCGACCGGGTGCGGGCCTCAAAAATCTCTGTCGCGGAAGCCGAGGCCACGACGCTCGCCTTCATCGCCGAGCACGTTGAGGAGAACACCGCCCCCCTGTGCGGCAACAGCATCTGGCAGGACCGCCGCTTTCTGGCGCGCTATATGCCCACGCTGGAAGAGTATCTGCACTATCGGCTCATCGACGTCAGCACAGTCAAGGAACTCGCCCGGCGCTGGGCACCGGACGTGTACGCCGGCTTCAGCAAGCAGGGCGCGCATACGGCATTGGCCGACATTCGCGAGTCCATCGCCGAGCTGGCCCACTACCGGGGCACCTTCTTGAAAGGCTAGGCGCTTCCCGCCCGCGCGGTGAGCTGCGCCAGCGCCCAATCGATATGCTCACGCACCAGCGCGCTCGCCTGTTGGCGCCGGTTCCTAAGCGCCGTGAACACCGCCTCAGCGGGCGGGCCATTCCCCAGCCCGACCGCCAGATTGCGCTGCCACTGCTCGTAGCTGATCCGCCGAATGGCCATGCCCTCCGTCACTGCTAGAAAGTCTGCCTCGCTCAGCTCAAAGAGCGGCAACAGCTGCGCTGTATCCAGGCTGTGGCGTACGTCGAAATCAGGCTCCGTGGTGGCTGGCGCCTCGCGGTTCCAGGGGCAGTAGAGCTGGCAGTCATCGCAGCCGAACACGCGGTTGCCCATGGGGGCGCGCAAGGGCTCGGGGATGACGCCTTTGTGCTCGATGGTCAGATAGGCAATGCAGCGCCGCGCGTCGAGCTGCCCCGGCGCGACGATGGCGTCCGTCGGGCACACGGTCATGCAGGCGCGGCAGTTCCCGCACTCGCCAAAGCTGCGCGGGCCGTGTACCGGTGGGTCGATGGGCAGTGGCAGGCTGGTATAGATCTCGCCCAGGAAGAACCAGGAGCCCACGTCCTCACTCAGCAACAGCCCATGTTTGCCAATCCAGCCGAGCCCGGCTTTCTCGCCGAGCGGTTTTTCCAGCACCGGCGCCGAGTCCGTGAAGGCTCGGTAGCTGGGCCCAAAGTCCCGGGCCGCATCGGCGATGCGCGCTCCGAGTCGCGCCAGGCGCCGGCGCAGAACTTTGTGATAGTCCCGGCCCAGCGCGTAGCGAGCGATGTAGGCGCCGTCGTCGCGCTGCAGCTGACCCAGCGCATCATCCTGGCCGGGGCGATAGCTCATGCGAGCGCAGAGCACGCGAATCGTGTCCGGCACCAGCGCCGCGGGATCAAGTCGCTTGTCGAGGTTTGCGTGCAGGTAGGCCATGTCCCCAGCGAACCCGCGGGCCAGCCAGTCCCGGACCTCATTCGCGTAGGCACTCAAGTCGACGTCGGTAACGCGCAGCGCATCGAAGCCGGCCGCCTGCGCCCAGTCATCGATATCGCGACGCAAGGCCGTGAGCGCGGCCGTGGTGGCGGGAGGCGGAGGCGAGGTCATGGCGCACAGTATAATGAGCGGCTTCGATGCCCGTTTGCGGTGATTGCTTCTGTTCCCCCAGTTTTCTGACAGCCCCCGCCTGTACACAGGCCGTGAGTGCGCCGCCATCGATGCGCACCTGCAGACCGCCTTTGGTGCCAGCAGCGCTTCGTTGATGCAGCAGGCCGCCGCGGCGGCCTACGACGTCCTGCGCGAGTGCTGGCCGGATGTGCGGCGGGTCATCGTGTGCGCCGGCGTGGGCAACAACGCCGGTGACGGCTACTACCTGGCAGCGCTCGCCAGCGCCGCCGGCTGCGCGGTGACATTGCTGCAGCTCGAAGGCCGCGCCCTGACCGGCGCTGCGGGCGAGGCACAGCAGTCGCTACCGCCAACCGTGACCCGAATCGATGTCACGAGCAGCGAGGGTCCGATCTGGGACCGGGCCATAGCGGCGCTCACCACGGCCGACCTGGTGGTGGATGCCCTGCTGGGGATCGGTCTGAGCACCGCGCCCCGACCCCTGTTCGCGGCGCTGATCGAGCGGATGAATCAGGCGCCAGCACCGGTGTTCGCCCTCGATGTGCCCTCGGGGCTGGATGCGGACCGGGGCTCGGCGCCGGGCGCGCTGGTGCAGGCGGCGCACACCGCCACCTTTCTGGTCGATAAGGTCGCGCTACACAGCGGCGCTGGCGTCGGCGGCACCGTCAGCGTCCATCCGCTTGGTCTGCCGGCCCGCGCGCTCGCCACACAGCCCGGCCTCCGGGCGCTGCGGGGCGATGATCTGTCGCTGCCGCCACTCCCGAAAACCGTCTACAAGCATCGGCTTGGGCACCTGGTCGTGGTCGGCGGGGATCAGGGTATGGGCGGTGCGACGATGCTGGCGGCGGAAGCCGGGCTGCGCAGTGGCGCCGGGATGGTTTCCCTGATCACGCGTCCCGAGCATGTGGCCCCCGCGCTCGCGCGTCTGCCGGAGCTCATGGTGTGCAGCACCGCGCGCTGGCCGGCGGTGCTGGCGCTGCTGGCGCGCGCCGATGTGATGGTCTGCGGCCCGGGACTCGGGCAGGGCGCCTGGGGCCGCGCCCTGCTGAATGCGGTCCTGGCCGCACCGGGTCAGCGCGTGCTCGATGCCGATGCCTTGAACCTGCTGGCGGATCCTACGCACAGCACACCCGTGCCCCCGGGCGCGATCCTGACCCCCCACAGCGGCGAGGCGGCCAGGCTCCTGGGCCAGCCCAGCAGCACGATCGAGGCGGATCGGCTCAGCGCTGTCAACGAGCTGTCCACCCGCTATCAGGCGGTGGCGGTGCTGAAAGGGCCGGGCACGCTCATCGGCGCGCCCGAGGCGCCGCCAGCTTTGTGTCTCGAGGGCCAGCCGGGCATGGCCAGCGCCGGCATGGGCGATGTGCTCGCCGGGCTGGCCGGCGGCCTGCTCGCGCAGCTGACTCGCGTCGCCGACCCGGCGGCCGATGCCTTTGCAGCGCCCTGGGCCGCGGCCGCGGGCGCCGTTGTGCTTCACGGCACTGCGGGCGGTCGCGCGGGCGAGCGGGGCGCGGTGCGGACGCTCAGTGCATCGGTCCTGCTTGAGATGCTTCCGGCGGTCATCGCCGCCGCGGAAGCCCGCGGGCAGGGTGGCCAGGGGAGGCGCGACCATGAGTAAGTCGCGCCAGTGGGCGTTGTTGTCAGACGAAGCCGCCACCCTGGCCCGGGGCGAGGCGCTTGCAAGCGAGTTGCCGGAGCGCGCGCTGGTGTTCCTGCACGGCGATCTGGGCGCTGGCAAGACCACGCTGGTGCGCGGCATACTCCGGGGTCGAGGATTCAGCGGTGCGGTCAAAAGCCCCACCTATACCCTGCTCGAGCCCTATGAGCTGCCGAGCGGGGCCATCTACCACTTCGACTTTTATCGCATCGTCGATCCGGAAGAGCTCGACTTTATCGGTGTCGCCGAGGTGCTTGCAGGACCTGGACTCAAACTCGTGGAATGGCCACAACAAGCAGCCGGACGTTTGCCCACGCCGCAGCTCGAAGTGTGGCTGCGCGACGTGACGGCCGCCGATGGCACGGTCGCTCGCGAAATTGCCCTGGAGTGGCGATCGTGAACGGGTGCGGCCGGTGCTTGAACATCGCCCTCCTGCTCACGTTGCTGGTGAGTGTGCTCGGCCCGGCGATGTCCGCGAACGCGGAATCGAGCACGCTGCTTGGCATTCGCATCCACGAGGCGCCGCGTTACACGCGCGTGGTGCTCGATCTCAGCGCGCCGACCAGCGGGACCCTGTCGACCCTTGCCGGGCCAGACCGGGTGTTTCTTGACCTCACGGCCCTCAACCTGAGCCCGGGACTCAATACCGTCGTCCCGGCTGATCTGCGACGCCTGCGCGCGATCCGCACCGGGCCCCAGGAGGGCGGCGCGCGTCTGGTGCTGGATACCAACGCGCCGATGTATCCGAACACCTTCGCGCTCGGGCCGAACGCGCAGTCTGGCCACCGGCTGGTGATCGATCTCTACGATGACCCGCGGCAGCGTCCGGCCAATGCCAACCGAGGCCCGGTCCGTTTTGTGGCGCCGTCTCGCAGCGCCGCACCGCAGCGTATTGCCAGCGTGCCGCAACCGCCTGCACGCGCGCGGCCGAAGCCGCCGCCGCTGCGCGATGTGCTGGTGGCCGTCGACCCCGGGCACGGTGGCAAAGATCCCGGTGCCGTCGCGCCCGGCGGCAAGATCCGCGAGAAAGACGTGACCCTCGCCATCTCCCGGCGTCTGGTTGCGACCCTGAAGGCGCAGAAGGGCTTTGATGCGCTGCTCGTGCGCAGTGGTGATGAGCTCATCGGCCTGCGCCGGCGCGTCAGCATCGCCCGCGCCCGGCGCGCCGACCTGTTCGTGTCGATTCACGCCGATGCCTTTCATAGCAGCAAAGTGCGCGGTGCCTCGGTGTACGTGCTCAGCCAGCGCGGCGCCACCTCGGAAATGGCGCGCTGGCTGGAAAAGAAAGAGAAGGAATCGGAACTCATCGGCGGCGCCGGTGACGTGTCCCTGGCGGGCAAGGACAAGGTCCTGGCGGAAGTGCTCCTCGACATGTCCACCCAGGCGACGCGCTCCGGTAGCTACAAGGCAGGGGTCGAGGTGCTGCGCGAGCTGGGCGGCATCGCGGAGCTGCACAAGAATCAGTTGGGCAAGGCCGCCTTTATGGTCTTAAAGGCCCCGGACGTGCCGTCGATCCTGGTCGAGACCGGCTTTATCTCCAACCCTGGGGAAGCCCGGCGCCTGGCGAGTGCGCGCTACCAGCAGCAGCTCAGCGACGCCATTGCCCGCGGCGTGACCCGCTATTTGAGCGAGGCCGCGGCGCCCGGCACCTACCTGGCAGCGCAGCAGCCGCCTCCCGACAAGCGCCACACGATCCAGCGTGGTGAGACCCTGTCGGGCTTGGCAGTGCGCTACGGCGTGGCGGCGCGCCGCATCCGCGAAGCCAACGGCCTGCGCGGCGATGCGATTCGCGTAGGCCAGCGCCTCATCATCCCCGCCAGCTGATGACCGCCGCCGCGTTGCAGCGCCGGCCCATCGGGCGGCTCAGTGCCGTGGTGGCGAACCAGATCGCCGCCGGCGAAGTGGTCGAGCGCCCGGCGTCGATCGTGAAAGAGCTGGTGGAGAATGCGCTCGATGCGCAGGCGACGCAGATCCAGGTCAGCATCGAGGGCGGTGGCCTGAAGCGCATCACCGTCACCGACGATGGTCACGGTATCCCCGCCGCGGAAATGTCCCTGGCGCTGGCCCGCCACGCCACGAGCAAGATCGCGGACACGGCGGATCTGGATGGGATTGCGTCCCTGGGATTTCGCGGCGAGGCCCTGGCCAGCGTCGCGTCCGTCGCGTCGGTGACTCTGATCTCCCGCACCGCGGGTCAGGACGCCGGCGCGGAGCTGCGGGTGCGTGGCGGCGAAGTGCTCGGTGATCGGCCGGCGCCGCACCCCATCGGCACGACCGTCATCGTCAGCGATCTGTTCTTCAACACCCCGGCGCGCCGCAAGTTCTTGAAGACCGAGCGCACAGAGCAGGGGCAGATCGATCAGGTGCTGCGCCGTCAGGCGCTTGCGCATCCGGAGGTGGCCTTCGAGCTGAAGGTGAACGGTCGCATCAGTCTGCGCTTGCCGGCGAACGCCATGGCGCAGCGGCTGTCGCGGCTGCTGACCGAGGCCTTTGCCGAGCAGGCGATCGTGGTCGATGAGCAGCGCGCGGACACGGCCGCGGGCACCCTGCGATTGCACGGCTGGGTGGCCCGGCCCACGCAGTCGCGCGCGCAGGCGGATCAGCAGTACTTCTTTGTGAACGGTCGCGTCATCCGCGACAAGCTGGTCGCCCACGCGATACGCCAGGCCTACCGCGATGTGTTGTTCGGCGGCCGGCATCCGGTGTTCGTGCTGTACCTCGAGATCGACCCGACCGCCGTCGACGTCAATGTGCATCCAACCAAACATGAAGTGCGCTTTCGCGAAGCGCGCACGGTCCATGACTTCATCTTCGGCACGCTGCATCGCCGCTTGCGGGAGCAGCGTCCGGAAGATCACGGCTCCGCCGCGCAGTTCGCGCCGGCCCCGAGTGCACCCACGTCGTTCGCACCCACCCAGAACCCGCTGTCGTTGCCGAGCGGGAGCGCCTTTCGCGCGCACTCCGGCGCACCGCAGGCATCCCCGTTCCGCAGCGCCGCAGAAGCCTTTGCGCATCATGTGCCTACGGTTGCGGAGGCCGGCGACCCGTCGGCTCCGACGGGATCTTTGCCCGCCACCGCGCCCCCGGTGCCCGACGAACCATCGGGCGTCCCGCCGCTGGGCTACGCCATCGCCCAGCTCCACGGCATCTACATCCTGGCGCAGAACGCGCAGGGCCTCGTGATCGTGGATATGCACGCCGCGCACGAGCGGGTGGTCTACGAGCAGATGAAGACGCAGCTCGCAGCCAGCGGGATCGCCCGGCAACGGCTCCTGGTCCCGGAACAGCTGGACGTGACCGAGGCTGAAGCCGATGCGGTGGAGCGCCACGCGCAGGCGCTGCCGGCGCTTGGCCTCGTGCTCGAGCGCAGCGGCATCCAGAGCGTGACCCTGCGTGAGGTGCCGGCGACCCTCGCCGGGGGCGATGCGCTGGCCCTGGCCCGGGACCTGATCGCGGACCTCGCGACCATCGACGATCCCGCGCGCCTGACTCACGCGCAGCACGATCTGCTGGCGAGCATGGCCTGCCACGGCTCCGTGCGCGCCAATCGCAGCCTGACCCTCGAGGAGATGAATGCGCTGCTGCGCCAGATGGAGGTCACGGAGAACGCCGGGCAGTGCAATCACGGGCGGCCCACCTTTGTCGTGCACGATCTGAAATCCTTGGACGGCGCCTTCCTGCGAGGTCAGTAGCGAATGGCACCGGCGCCGCTCGTGCTGCTGCTCATGGGCCCCACCGGGACCGGCAAGACCGCGCTCGCCATGGCGCTCGCCGACGCCTGCCCGGTGCATCTGATCAGCATGGACTCGGCGCAGGTCTACCGCGGCCTCGACATCGGCAGTGCCAAGCCCGATGCGGCGACCCTGGCCCGCTACCCTCACGCCCTCATCGACTGCTGCGATCCCGCCGAGGCCTACTCCGCCGCGCGCTTCGTCGAGGACGCGGATCGGGAGGTGCGCACGGCCCTGTCCCGAGGGCAGCTGCCGGTGCTAGTGGGCGGCACCATGCTCTACGCCCGGGCCTTCGAGCGCGGTCTCGATCCGCTGCCGCCGGCGCGGCCTGAGGTGCGGGCGCAGATCGCCGCACGCGCCAAGCAGGAAGGCTGGGCGGCCCTGCACGCGGAGCTCGCCGCCGTCGATCCGCAGGCTGCCGCCGGGATTCATCCGAACAACACGCAGCGGCTGCAGCGCGCCCTGGAGGTGCTGGCCATTACCGGCGAGCCACTGTCCCGCCAGTGGGGCACCGCGGGCGCCACTGGGGCCGCCGAGCGCCTGAGCGTGCGCGTCCTCCCGGTTGCGCTGATCCCCAAGGATCGGGCGCTCCTGCACCGGCAGCTCGAGGCCCGCTTCGAGGCCATGCTCACCGGCGGGCTGATCGACGAGGTCGTGCGGCTGCGCGCGCGCGGGGATCTGACGGCCGCGCTGCCGGCGATCCGCGCGGTGGGCTATCGCCAGGTCTGGGAGCATCTGGAGGGCCGCACGCCCCGGGAGGAACTGTCCGACAAAGGCGCCGCGGCGACCCGACAGCTCGCCAAGCGCCAGCTCACCTGGCTTCGGGGTTGGCCCGAGCTGACCGAACTTCCGGTCGATCCGCTGCTTGCGGCGGACACGCCCGCCGCTGCGCGCCAGGCCCTTGAAACCCTGCTGGCCGCGCTGCGGCGCTGCCTTGCAATGCATGGGGCGGCTGGCCATAGTGAATTTGGTGATGCGCCCTGACGTCAGGGGCCGGGCATCCCGGTCGCCGAGTACTGGCACCGATAACAACAAAACTGACGTCGATTCGGGCCTTCGGCCAGCGCCGCGCCGGGGCCTACCTTAGGAGGAACCATGTCCAAGGGGCATTCGTTGCAGGACCCGTACCTGAACACCCTGCGCAAGGAACGCGTACCGGTCTCGATCTACCTGGTGAACGGCATCAAGCTGCAGGGGCAGATCGAGAGCTTTGACCAGTTTGTGGTGCTGCTGCGCAATTCGGTCAGCCAGATGGTCTATAAACATGCCATCTCCACCGTCGTGCCCTCGCGGGCGGTGAAAATGAATGCCGGTGCCCCCACATCTGATGAGTCGGCCGAGGCGTAAGGCGCCGCGCGGCCGCGAATGAGGACGCAGGACCCTTTTGTTTTTTGAAAGACCCGAGCTTGGCCGCCAGGCGGTCCTGCTGCATATCGACTTCGACAGCCCCCGCAACGACGGCGATGGCCGCGCGTTGTCGGCGGCACCGGCGCCGCAGGAAACCCGGGAACTCGCGGAAGGGGCGGGCCTCGCCGTCGCGGCCGTCGTGCGCGGCAAGCGCCGGACGCCGCACCCGCGGCATTTTGTGGGCAGCGGCAAACTCGATGAGCTGAAGCAGGTCATGCGCCACGAGGATGCGGACCTGCTGCTCCTGAACCACGACATCGCCCCGAACCAGCAGCGCAACTTGGAGCGGGCCCTGAACGCCCGCGTCATGCCGCGCACGGAGCTGATCCTGCACATCTTTGCCGATCGGGCGCGCAGCCATGAAGGGCAGCTGCAGGTCGAGCTGGCGCAGCTCAAACACGCCCAGAGCCGACTGGTGCGCGGCTGGACTCACCTGGACCGGCAGAAGGGCGGCATCGGCCTGCGCGGTGCCGGTGAGACGCAGATCGAGCTCGACCAGCGGATGCTCGGCGAGCGCATCAAGATCACCAGCACCCGGCTGGAGACGGTTGCGGCGCGCCGGGTGCGCAGTCGCGAGCGCCGGGAGCGCCAGCGTGCCCTGTCCGTGGCGCTGGTCGGCTACACCAACGCCGGCAAATCGACGCTGTTTAACGCGCTGACCACCGCCGAGGTGCTGGCCGAGGACCGGCTGTTCGCGACCCTGGACCCGACCCTGCGCCGGCTGCCCCTGGCGCTGCCCGCCGACGTCGTCATGAGCGATACCGTCGGCTTCATCAGCCACCTGCCGCATGCCCTGGTCAATGCCTTCCACAGCACCCTCGATGAGGCCGTGCACGCTGACCTGTTACTGCACGTGGTCGACGCGGCCGCGGACGACATGCTCGAGCAGATCATGGAGGTCAACGCCGTGCTGGCGGAGATCGGCGCCGGTGAGGTTCCCCGGCTGCTGGTGTTGAACAAGATCGATCAGGCGGCCGGAGCGGCCTGGCAGGATCGGCTGCTGCTGTTGGACAGCGCCGCCAGCGCCTTGCCGGACGATCTGGGGGCGAGCGGGTCCCTGGCGCCGGAGGTGCAGCGCTGCGCCGTCAGCGCCGTGGCCGGCACCGGCCTTGACGCGCTGCGCACGGCCATCGCGGCACAGTTGTCGGCCGACACCACGCCGGCGCAGGTCGAGCTGCACGCCGGTGACGGCAAGACCCGGGCCTGGCTCTACAGCCAGGGCGCCGTGGTCGCTGAGACGGTCAGTCCCGATGGTAAACTGCTGCTTGACCTCAAGGCTGATCAGGCCCTGCTGGGGGCGCTGGCGCGTCGCCGTGACCTCGTGTTGCGCGCCGATGGGGGCCTCCCTAGAATCGCGGCCCTTCCGAATTAACGCGGCTGACCGCGTGCAGTGCGGGGCTTGGCCCCGGTGAGCAGCAGCTAACAGGAGCATGTGAATGGCTTGGAATGAGCCAGGCGGAAACGACAAAGACCCCTGGGGCAACCGGGGCGATCAGGGCCCCCCTGATCTGGACGAGGCGTTCCGCAAGCTGCAGAACCAGCTCTCCGGCATCTTTGGTGGCGGTGGCGGCAGCAGTAGCGGCGGTGGCGGTGGTATCACCGCGGGCGCCCTCGGTGGCCTTCTGATCCTGGCGGCGATCGCCTACGGGTTACTGGGGCTGTACACCATCGACGAGCAGGAGCGCGGCGTCGTGTTCCGCTTCGGCAAGGCGCAGGAAAACGTGGTGCAGCCGGGCCTGCACTGGAACCCGCCGATCATCGACCGGGTCGAGAAGGTCAACGTCACGCGCGTCAACAGCCACACGCACCAGGCGCTCATGCTCACAGAAGACGAGAACATCGTCGATGTGAAGCTGACCGTGCAGTACGTGGTCAACGATCCCGTTGATTACCTCATCAACGTCCGCGATCCCGAGCGCAGCCTCGATCACGCCACCGAGAGCGCTCTGCGCCACGTGGTGGGCAGCAGCGAGATGGACGCGGTGATCACCAGCGGCCGGGCGGCGATCGGCGTCGAGGTGCAGGAGCGCCTGCAGAGCTACCTCGACCGCTATACGACCGGCTACCTGGTCAGCAAGGTCAACATCGACGAGAGTGCGCCGCCGCAGCAGGTGCAGGACGCGTTCAACGATGTCCAGAAAGCCAAAGAGGATGAGCAGCGCTTTATCAACGAAGCCAACGCCTATGCCGAGCGCATCATTCCGGAAGCGCGCGGTGATGCGCAGATGCAGATCGAGCAGGCCAACGCCTACCGTGATCAGGTGGTCGCCCGCTCCGAAGGTGAGGCCGACCGCTTCAGCAAGCTGCTCACGGAGTACAGCCAGGCCAAGCGCGTGACCCGCGATCGCCTGCACATCGACGCCATGGAGCGCGTACTGACGCAAAGCTCCAAAGTGCTGGTCGATGTGGAAGGGGGCAACAACATGCTGTACCTGCCCCTGGATCGCATGACCCAGGGCCGGGCCCTGGAGAGCGACGCGTTGAGCCCCGAGTCGGTCCGCAGCATCGTTGATGCCACGGTCCGCGATCTCAGCGAGCGCGCGTCCACAACCCGTCGCCGCGATACCCGCTAGGAGGATTCCCCGATGCGTAACATGGTGCTGATGATCGTCTCTCTGCTCGTGGTGGGCGTGGTCTCCGCAAGCGTTTACACGGTGCAGGAAACGGAGCGCGTCATCGTGCTGCGCTTCGGCGCAGTCGAAGAAACCGATGTGCAGCCCGGGCTGCACTTCAAAGTGCCGATCGCGGAAACGGTCAAGCGCTTCGATGCGCGGGTCCTGACCCTCGACTCGGCGCCGCAGACCTACTACACGCTGGAAAAGAAACCGCTCATCGTCGACTCCTTTGTGAAGTATCAGGTGGTCGATGTGCCCGCCTACTATAAGGCGACGTCGGGCCTGGAGAGCCGCGCCGAGCAGATCCTGCAGGAGCGCGTCAACGAAGGGCTGCGCAACCAGATCAGTAAGCGTGACATGCACGAGGTGATCTCCGGCTCCCGCGATGAGCTGATGCAGGAGCTCACGGACGATCTCGACACGGTGATGCGCGACAACGTCGGTGTGCGCGTGGTCGACGTGCGCGTCAAGCGGATCGACCTGCCCTCCAACGTCTCGGACAGCGTCTACGATCGCATGAACTCCGAGCGCAAGATCGAAGCGGAGCAGTACCGGGCGCAGGGCCGCGAGCTGGCGCTGGGCATTCGCGCCGATGCGGACCGGCAGACGGTGGTCATCAAGGCCGACGCGTACAACAAGTCCGAGCAGATTCGCGGCGATGGCGATGCCTCCGCCGCTGCCACCTATGCGGCGGCCTTCGAGCGGGACCCGGAGTTTTACGAGTTCTATCGCAGCATCGACGCCTACGGCGCGGTGTTCGACAGCAAGAACGACATGCTGATCCTCGATCCGAACAGCGAGTTCTTCAAGTATCTGAAGAGCGACGGCGGCAGCTAACCACCTGCACGCGGCCGCGCGCTCGCGCGGCCGCGACACGGAAATCTCACTGTGACAGACCTTCGCTGGCAATTGCCCGATGGCGTGGATGAGTTGCTCCCGCCCCGCGCGCGGCAACTGGAACACCTGCGCCGCCAGGTGCTCGATGTCTTCCACCGCTGGGGCTTTGACCTGATCGATCCCCCGGTGATCGAGTACCTGGATGCTCTGCTTGCGGGCTACGGCAGTGACCTCGACCTGCAGACCCTGAAGGTGACCGACCAGCGCAGCGGGCGTCTGCTCGGCGTTCGCGCGGACATGACCAGCCAGGCGGTGCGGATCGACGCCCGCCGGGCGTTAGACCGCGACGACGGGGCCGTCAGCCGTCTGTGCTATGCCGGCGTGGTCGTTCATGCAAACCCCCAGGGCGTGCACGAGACCCGCGTGCCGATCAAGGCCGGCGCCGAGATCTTTGGCGCGCCCGGCGCGCAGGCGGACGGTGAAGCGATCGCCCTCATGCTCGACGTGCTCGCACACGGCGGTATCGAGCGGCCGGTGCTCGTGCTCGGCCACATGGGGGTGTTCAACGCGCTCATCGAGGCGGCGCAGCTGACCGCTGAGCAACAGGCGCGGCTCTTTCAGGCGGTGCAGATCAAGTCGGAGACGGACATTGCGCAGGAGCTGCCGGCCGGCGCGCTGCGCGATGCTCTGGTGAGCCTGCCGAACCTGATGGGCGCAGTGAATGTGCTCGATGACGCGCGCGCCGCCTTCCGCGCCCACGGCGCTGCGGTGCTCGAAGCGATCGATGCGCTCGCGGCACTGGCGGCGCAGGTGAGCGAGCGAAACAGCGACGTGGATCTGCGGGTGGACCTGTCGGAGCTCGCCGGTTTCGGTTACCACAATGGCCCGATCTATTCGGCGTATCATGCGGAGCTGGGTCGGGCGCTGGCGCGCGGTGGCCGCTACGATGGCCTCGGGCGGCTCTACGGCAAGCGCCGCAGCGCGACCGGATTCGATGTGAGTTTGAAGCCGCTGCTAGCCACTCAGCAGTCCTTCGTGCCGTCACCGTGTATCTGGGTCAGCCATGCGGACGCGCACGGGGCCGATGCCCCGCGCCGCAGTGCGCTGTGGGTCTGGATTCGCGAGCAGCGCGAGGCCGGGCAGCGGGTGCTCGTCGCGCTCACGCCGCAGGAACAGCCGACCGCTGACTGCAACCGGCGCGCGCGCTGGAACGAGGGTGGCTGGCACACGGAAGCCTTGAGCGCGCCGCGCGAGGCGTAGCCCGCAAACGACTGGAGCAGGCAGGACATCGTGGGAAGAAACGTCGTCGTCATCGGGACCCAGTGGGGCGATGAAGGCAAAGGCAAGATCGTCGACCTGCTCACCGAGCAGGCCGCGGCCGTGGTGCGCTTTCAGGGCGGCCACAACGCCGGGCACACGCTCGTCATCAACGGCGAGAAAACCGTGTTGCATCTGATCCCCTCGGGCATTCTCCGGCCCGATGTGCGCTGCCTGATCGGCAACGGTGTGGTGCTCGAGCCGCACGCGCTGCTGAAGGAAGTGGGCGACCTGGAGCAAGCGGACGTCTCCGTGCGCGAGCGGCTGATGATCTCACCCGCCTGCCCGCTCATCCTGCCGTACCACGTGGCGCTCGATGCGGCGCGGGAGAAAGCCCGGGGCCGGCAGAAGATCGGCACCACCGGCCGCGGGATCGGGCCCGCCTACGAAGATAAGGCCGCCCGCCGTGGACTGCGCGTGGGTGACCTCTTTGATTGGCAACGCTTTGCGGCGCAGCTGGCTGAGGTCACCGAGTACCAGAATTTCATGCTGACGCAGTACTACAAGGCCGCGCCGGTGGCGTTAAACGAGGTCCTTGATCAGTGCGCGAGTGTGGTGGAGGAACTCCGCCCCATGGTGCGCGATGTGGTGCCGGTGCTGCACGAGCTGCACACCGGGGGCTCCAACCTGCTGTTCGAGGGCGCCCAGGGCGCGCTGCTCGACGTGGATCTGGGCACCTATCCCTACGTCACCTCCTCGAACACCACCGCTGGCGGCACCGGCGTCGGCACCGGCTTCGGCCCGCTCAATTTGAGCTACGTGCTCGGTATCACCAAGGCCTATGCGACCCGCGTCGGCTCCGGGCCCTTTCCCACGGAGCTGTTCGACGAGACGGGCAAGCGCCTGGCGGAGCGCGGCAACGAGTTCGGCGCGACCACCGGCCGGCCGCGGCGCTGCGGCTGGTTCGACGCCGTGGCGTTGCGTCGCGCGGTGCAGGTGAACTCGCTGTCCGGGCTGTGCGTCACCAAGCTCGATGTGCTCGATGGTATGGAGACGATCAAGCTGTGCGTCGACTACCGGCACGGCGACAGCGAAGCCGCGAGCACGCGGCTGGGCAGCGAGTACTACGAAGATCTCGAGCCCGTGTACGAGGAGCTGCCCGGCTGGCAGGACTCGACCGTCGGGGTGCGTCGCTACGACGATCTGCCGGCGGCCGCGAAGAAATACCTGACCCACCTTGAAAGTGTGGTCGGCTGCCCGATCGACATCATCTCGACCGGCCCGGACCGGGCGGATACGATCGTGCTTCGCGATCCCTTTGCGGGCTGACCCCGACCATGGACTCAAAGCTGCTCGAACTGCTCGTGTGCCCGGTCTCCAAGGCGTCCCTGGTGCTGCGCCGGGCTGAAGGGGAGCTGTGGTGTCGCGCCAGCGGTCTCGCCTATCCGATCCGGGATGACATCCCGGTCATGCTCGAAGAAGAGGCGCGCCAGCTCAACGCTGACGAGATGGAGCAGCTGCGGGATTAGTCTCCCAGGTTAATACTCCAATCGAATAAGCATATTCCTTGCGGTTCGCCGTCCGGGCCGGCGATCCCCGCCGTTGCCTCTACAATGCCCGGCCGCCGTTGTTGCCGTCCAAGCCCATGAGCCAGCCCAGTTTCCGAGACATGCCGGATATGCAGAGCGCCCAGCTGGCGCAGCTCGGCGCGCAGCTCGATTGGGTCGGCATGAGCGAGATCCACCAGCCCCTGCTCATTCGCGACAGCGGCAACACCGGCACCGTGCAGTCGCGCGTGCAGGTGTATGTCGATCTGGGCGATCCCCGGGCCAAGGGCATTCACATGTCGCGGCTGTATCTGATTCTCGATGAGCACTCGGACACCCGGCCCCTGTCCGTGCCCGGGCTGAAGCTGCTGCTGCAGTCCATGCTCGAGTCGCACCGGGGCCTGTCGACCCGTGCTTTCGTGCGCTTCGCCTTTGACTACTATCTGCGGCGGCCCGCGCTGGTCAGCGATCATTCCGGCTGGAACGCCTATCCGGTCGAGATCACCGGCTCCCTGGTCGACGGCGAGATGACCCTCGAGCTGAAGCTCGCGGTGCAGTACTCATCGACCTGCCCGGCTTCCGCCGCGCTCGCCCGGCAGCTCATCCAGGAGCAGTTCGAGCAGGACTTTGGCACCAGCGGCAGCGTTGATGCGGCCCAGGTGCACGCCTGGCTGGGCACGGACCAGGGCATCGTGGCCACCCCGCACAGCCAGCGCAGCACCGGCCGGGTGCTCGTGAAGCTGCGTGATGGGCTGGAAGACTTCCCGGTGACCAGCCTGATCAACGACCTGGAAAGCACCCTGAAAACCCCGGTGCAGACCGCGGTCAAGCGCGAGGATGAGCAGGAGTTTGCGCGCCTCAACGGCCAGAACCTGATGTTTATCGAGGATGCCGGGCGCAAGCTCAAGGGGCTGCTTAGCACCGATGCGCGCTTCGATGATTTCTGGATGCGCATCGAGCATCACGAGAGCCTGCACGCGCACGATGCGGTCGGTGTCTTCACGAAGGGTGTCGAAGGGGGCTATGCTCCGGCGCCCTGATCCTCGCCTGCGGAACTACCCATGGCCAATGCGCCTGCCGTCGCCCTGACCGGTGTCGGGCTCTGGAAGCCCGAGCACGTCGTGACCAACGAAGAGCTGGTCACCGCCTACAACGAACACGTCGACCTGTTCAACGCCGAGCACGCGGCCGCCATCGAGCGCGGCGAGGTTGAGGCCAAGGCGCCCTCCAGCGCCGAGTTCATCCTCAAGGCCTCCGGCATTGAGCGCCGCTATGCCTACATCAAGGATGGCATCCTGGATCCGCAGCGCCTGCGACCGCGCATTCCCGAGCGGCCGGATGATGCGCTGTCGCACCAGGCGGAGATCGCGCTCAACGCGGCGCGGCCGGCGCTCGCCGCCGCCGGCCGGGAAGGCCGCGAGGTCGACATGATCATTGTGTCCTGTGCCTATACGCAGCGCTCCTATCCGGCGCTCGCGATCGAGGTCCAGCAGGCGCTCGGCGCCGAGGGCTTCGGCTTCGACATGCTCGTCGCCTGCAGCGCGGCGACCTTCGCCCTCCACCGGGCGAGCGATGCCATCGCCGCCGGCAGTGCGCGCTGCGTGCTGGTGATCAACCCGGAGCTGACCTCGCCGCAGGTCAACTATGGCGACCGCGACAGCCACTTCATCTTTGGCGACGTGGCGACCGCGGTGGTGCTGGAGCCGGCGGATGCCGAGCACGCGGCCCAGGGCCCTGTGTACGACGTGCTCGGCACGAAAGCGCGCACGCTCTACTCCAACAACATCCGCTCGAACTTCGGCTACCTGTCCTACGCCGATGACAGTGATCCCTACGCCGCCGACAAACTGTTCCACCAGAACGGCCGCAAGGTGTTCAAGGAAGTCTGCCCCATGGCCGCTGAGCACCTGGAGGCACAGGTGGCGAGCGTTGGCGTGCCCGTCGCCGATGTGCGGCGCTGGTGGCTGCACCAGGCGAACCTCAACATGAACCAGCTCATCGTGCGGCGCCTGCTCGGTCGCGACGCGACGGCGGACGAAGCGCCCATTGTGCTGAACGAGTACGCGAACACCGCGTCCGCAGGATCGATCATCGCCTTTGCCTCGCACCAGGAAGGCCTTGCGAGCGGCGATGTCGGGGTGATCTGCTCCTTCGGCGCCGGCTACTCCATCGGCTCGCTGGTGGTGCAGCGCCGCTAGTCGCGCAGCACCCAGCTCACCACCAGGTCATCGTCCAGGGTCACGCGCAGCCGGTAGCGGTTGCCGCCCTCGTGGCCGTACTTCCACAGCTCTTTCTTCTTGGTCTGCCGCGGCAGCACGTCGACCGCCTGCGGCTCCCCAAGCGAATCACGAACCTGCGCCGCGGTCTCACCTTCCCACAACACCTGCTCGAGCAGATCGTCCACCACCTGTTCGTCGCCGTAGCGTTCGAGCAGTGCCTCACGCCGCCGCAGCAGTCGATACTCGCGCACCGTGTTGACCAGCCAGCGCAGCAGCAGCAGCGCCAATGCGCCGGCCAGCAGCGCTTTCAGCAGGGTTTGCCAGCCCAGCGTCAGCAGTAGCCAGGCGCTGCCCAGCAGCGCTGCGGCGAGCACCACCCAGCCCAGGCGTGAGGGCCGGCGGAGCGCGCGTTTACCCCGGCGTGATCGTTGGCGGCGCCTTGTCATTGCGTTTGCGTGTGTAGAGCGTGGTGGGCGGCGATTTAAGCACAGCGGCGACCGCGGCTCCGGCGCCGTCGCTCACGGTTTTGCGGACCTCGTTCGAGAAGCCGCTCTCCGTGCCGTCCTCATCGAGCGCGGTCATGGCAAAGAA
>JBCDIK010000011.1:0-37738 GCA_038749065.1 Pseudomonadota bacterium
GATTCTGGGCTGCGATCACAGGCCAGCAGCAGGATTGAAGCCGCTGTCAGGCTCAGCATTTTGATCGAAGAAGGCATAGGATCACCTCTGGTCATTCTGGAGCGCACCATAGCGCTGCCCGGTGGGGACGGCACTAGTACAGGTGCACTAGCTGGCTGGGGGGTTGAGTGAGCGGTAAGTCCGCCGAACAGGTTGGGGTCACGCAGCGCGAGTTCAGCGATGCGGTTGAGGCCCTGCGCAGTTCCTTCGACGATGAGCAGGAGAGCGGTTGGACCCGGGAAATCACGGCGCTGGCCTTAGTCATTTCTTTGGTCGCGGTGCTGAGCTGGGCCTACATCGCGGAACAGCGCCGCGTGGTCTTCGCCATCCAGCCGAGACCGGTGGACGTCAGTGCGCTCGCAGATGACCAGGCCTGGATCGGCATGGCCACGCAGCAGGCGCTACACGCCTATCTTGGCGTCAGTGAGCGCATCGAGCTGGTCGAGGCAGTCTCTTCCGTCGCGGTAGATCGGGCGACCTTGCTGTTGCCCGCCCGGCAGACCAACTGGCTCCTCGAAACGCGCTTTCGGCCATCGGCGCAACGGTCCGGCCATCTCTACCTCGACCTGACGCTGACGGATCAGCGTCAGGACCTTACACGCACGGCGACGCTCAGCGGCTCCGTGGCGGGACTGTCCGATCTTGCGGCGCGCGGCGTTGGGCAGGTGCAGGCGTGGCTTGGGCTGCGCGCCCTCGATGCAGTCGAGACCCGCCTGGCTGATGCAGAGCTGCTGACCAGCCGCCGCGCCCGTCGGGCGTTCGCCGAAGCCTCTGCTGCGTTGGCTCGCAGGGATGCCCGGCGAGCGACGGAGCGTCTCGCGGTCGCTGAGAAGGATGCGCCGGATCATCCGCTGGTTCAGCTGGCCCTCGCGGATGCCTGGTCACAGCTCGGCTATACCGCGAAGGCAACCACCTTCGCGCGCTCAGCGTTCGAGCTGCGCGGTAGCCTCAGTCGGGAACGGCAGCTCAACATCGAAGGCCAGTATCGAATGCTGAGCAACGACTGGGCGCGGGCGGAGAGTGTTTACCGAGCGTTGTGGGAGTTTTTCCCAACGGATCTGAATTACGGACTGGCGCTCATCAACAGCCAGCTGGCTGATGCCAAAGTGAATCCGGCGATGGAGACCTTGGAACAGCTCCGTCGCTTACCTGACCCATTCGGCTCCGACCCCAGGGTTGATATGGCGGAGGCGCTGATTCACCGGCGCGCCGGTGACTGGAGTGCCGGTCGAATGGCAACGGCCAAGGTCATCGCCAAGGCCCGCGCCCTGGACGCAGATGATCTGCTGGCGAATGCGCTCGCGCTGCAGTGGGGCATGACGAGCGATAACCCCGACCCTGAACTGCTGACCGAGGCCCAGTCACTCTTCGAAGTGTCGAGCAATATGCAGGGCATGATCGAGGTCCTGCAGTCTCGCGGTGTCGATGCGAGACGCCGCGGCCTGCTGGAAGAGTCCGCCGCTGCGCATCGGCAGGCTCTGGTGCTGGCGCAGGATCTGGGCAATGAAGCAGCGGTCGCAACGTCCATGAATATGCTCTCGATTACGCTGGACCTGCAGGGTGATCTTGAGGAGGGGCTGCGCTACAAGCGTGAGGTTGCTGAGAGCTACCTGCGCCGGGGCGTACGCGGTGGCCATGCGGTGATGCAGGAGAACATCGGACACTCTTTGCTGAAACTCGGTGAGCTGGCGCAGGCTCAGCGTCAGTTCGCGAGGGCGGGTGAGCACTTTGTGGAGGTGTCCGATGAGATTGGCCTGGCATGGCGCCCGTACCATCAGGCACGGGTGCTGTTGTTTCGTGGTGAGCTCGCCGATGCTCGTGTGGCCTTTGAGGAAGCTCAGCGCAACGCGCAGACAAGGCCGGAGGGTTCTCTGGCTGAGCACAGCCGATTTTTTCTGGGCGAGATCAGCTTTTTTGAGCTGCGGTTGGCGGAGGCAACGGCCATCGCCAAGGCGATGGAACAAGTGTATCGCGCTGCGCAACTGACGCCAGATGTAGCGATTGCACAGCTGCTGCAGGGTCGCATCGCAGTTACGGAAGGCCGCCTTGAACAGGCGGTTGGCCTGTACGAGGCG
Source organism: Pseudomonadota bacterium (assembly GCA_038749065.1). Classification (GTDB taxonomy): domain Bacteria; phylum Pseudomonadota; class Gammaproteobacteria; order Pseudomonadales; family Azotimanducaceae; genus CALHVX01. The sequence continues at coordinate 2,115 of JBCDIK010000011.1, forward strand.
ACGGCGAAGACGCTTGCAGGTATGGATCTGAAGCCCTATGAGCAGCGCCTGCAGATCAACCGTATCGATCTGTGGCTGCGGCTTCACACACAGTCCGACTTGACCCGGGGACGCGCGCAAGCACTGGAGGCAGACTGTCAGCTCGGGCCGCTGCTGTCGTCGCAACGGGCCCTGATTCGCCTGCGGGCGCAGATCCGCCACGTGCTGTGTCTCCAGCGCCAGCCTGGCGCGGAATTGACCACGGCGAGGAGCGTGCTCGAGGAGGTGATCAAAGCATCTGAAGCGCTTGGGCTTCGAGAACCGGAGGTCGAAGCGCTGGATGCCCTGCGGTATCTGCAGCACCGCAGCGGCGTGACGGATCCCCGGACAACCACGCGCCTGGCAGGCCGGCTGCAGCCGGGCGGTTGGCAATATCACGGTATGCTAGGGGAGTCGCCTGCTCAAACGCTGATCACGAGCCGCAAGGATGTTGCGGGTGATTGAGGATGGACTCCGGATACGACCCCTGGCGAAGCGTGCGCTGCGGAACAGTCGGTTCGGTCTGAGTAGTGCCGGCATGTTTGGCAGCGCACTGATCGCTGCCTATGTGCTTCGAGCCAGTACGTCTTCAGGCCTGTTGGGCGGCTGGCTGCTGGTCTTGCTGCTTCTGATCTGCGGGCAGGCCGTCTGGGCACGGCGCCGGTTGCGGCGTTTGGCAGGACCAATCGACGCTCCTTACACGGGCTGGATCCTCTCGTTGGGAGCGACCTGGGCTCTGTTTTACGCCTTGACCTTTGCGACGCTCACCAACGACCAGCAGATTCTGATCCTGCTGCTGACCGGTGGTGTGTGCGTGGCGCACGTTGGTGGGCATCACACCCATCCCAGGGTGACCGTTACCTTTGTGCTGCTACTGCTGGTTCCTCTGATGCTGCTGAGTCTGTCGTCACGCGCCTGGCTGCAGCTGAGCATCCTGATGGTCGCTGCGTTGGTTCTGGCGCGGTTCACCTACATCCTGCATCGCTTTGTGAAGACGGCTGCGCTGCTGCGGGAGGAGCGGCAAGAGCTACTGCGTGAGCTGAGTGTCCAGGCTGCGGCGCTGGATGAAGCTTCTGCCGCCAAGTCCCGCTTCCTTGCGCAGGCGAGTCATGATCTGCGTCAACCCCTGCATGCCATGGGCCTGTTCATGGAGGGTGTGGCTGATCTGCCAGAGCAGGGTCGTGCAGGGCAGGCTGTGGCGCAGCTCCGGCGTTCTGTGGAGACGCTGTCCAGCCTGTTCGATTCCCTGCTGGACACCTCTTTGCTGGATGCCGGCCAGGTCACGCCAAAGTTGTCGCCAGTGCCTGTGGCGCAGCTGTTCGATGATCTCCGCCGCGACTATGCCGAGTCTGCAGCTGACAGCGGTGTTTCCCTGCGCATTGTCCACAGTTCCCTGTGGGTGCATACGGATCCTGCCCTGTTGCGGAGGCTGGTGCAGAACCTACTGGCCAATGCCATTCGCTTTGCAACACGACGGGTGGTTGTGGGCATCCGTCGGGCAGGAGGCTCGGGCCCGGTGCTGCTGGTGGCCGATGACGGGCCTGGCATCGCGAAAGTCGATCAGGAACGGGTCTTCGCAGAGTTTGTCCGCCTGGCGCAGAAACAGGATGATCGCGCGGCGCAGACGCGTGGTCTTGGCCTGGGCCTTTCGATTGTTCGGCGCATTGCGACACTGCTGTCGCTGGACGTGGCACTCAAGTCCAGGCGTCAAGATCCGAACGTTGGCGAGCAACCAGCGGGGACTTGGGTCCGTATCCACGGTTTGAATCGCGCAAGCCCTGCCGCCGATGGGGGGATGCCGGCGCAACCGGAGAATCTGCTCGCAGGGCTGCTCATCTGGGTGGTGGACGATGACCCGGATACGCTGGAGGCCACCGCAGCACTGCTGCAGCGCTGGGGCAGTGAGTGTGTGTGCATGGAACGACCTGATCCAACCATTGATTGCAACGCCGACGTGCTGATCTGTGACTACGAATTAGGTGATCGCTCGCCCCTCGATGGCCTGGCCTACATCGCTCATTGCCGGGCTCAGCGACCTCAGCTGCGAGCCTTGCTGATGACTGGAAACACCGCTGAGGAACTCACGAATCAAGCACGCTCGGCGGATGTGCCGGTGCTCCATAAGCCCGTTGCGCCTGCGCGCTTCAAGTCCATGTTGCTGAGCGCTGTCGCAGGGCGCCAGGACGAGTCCTCCTAGTACACCCGTACTAGTGCCATCCGGCTGTCAGGCTCCTATGTTTGGGGCCCGATTTTGCAAAGGACGCTGGGCCGTGATGACAACACTGAGATCAACCCCCGTACATGCAATGGCGCTTGCACTGAGTCTTGCCGCCAGCTTCTCGGCCTACGGCTCGTCAGCGCCGTGGAATGACCCGGGAGAGGAGGCCTTGGCTGACAGGATTGCCGACGGAATTGCCAATGGCAAATATCAGGGGGCGACCGATGCCGAGGGTGAATACGGCGGTTTCGAAACGCTGGGCGCGCTACCTGATCTGAACCGCATGCCCGCGATCAACGAAGGCCATAACCAGTGTCTGCCGGCGATGGTTGGTCGGGCGCTCGGGTATCTCGGCAACCGCAATGATCCCAACGGAACCCGCGATTACAGCGCTCAGAACTTCGCTGATGAGCTCCTCCGCGAGCTGGGCGGCTGGGTTGATCATGATGCTCGGAACAAGCGTCCCCAACCACAGCGCCCGGCTGGGGGCACGGTGACACCGGGGCTGGATCTCAATCTCTGTGATGGGCCGATCGAAGCCGATATCGACGGCGATGCCCAGGCGACTGACGGTGGTAGCGGACCTGGTGGCGGGCCGGCCGGCGGCGGACAGTCCGGTGAAGCCACCGCTTCCGGTGCGGCCACGGTCACAATTGACCCGCCAGCGTTCGGTGGTCTTACGGGCTACTTCGCTGGCCGGTTGATCAGCGCCAAGCTGGAGAAGCTGAAAACCATGCCGCCCCCCTGGAACAAGGTGCGCACGCGCGTGCTGAAAAACCCGGAGCAGTCCTTTGGCGGTGAATCCCTACCACCCTTTGGCGAGGTCATGAATGCGCTGGCGAAACTGTTGAACGAAGGTGTGGCCGTGGAAATGCACCTGCAGGGCGGTGCCGGTCTGACAACCGGTCGACACGCGACGGTGCTGGCGAAGATTGTGCGCTTTGCCTCCACCGGCCACTACGGGCTGGTCTTCGCCGAAGATGGCCAGCAGGGCGACAACAAGTCGAACAACACGCTCAAAGGGCCCTATATCTTCCACAAGGATACCGGGGAGTGTCTGAACAGCCCTGGGATGCAGATTCTTGAGATTGTTCGGGAGAGCTGGGGCTGAGAGTGTTGCGCGCACTCGAGTTCGCGTACCCGTTTTGGCCTGAGGAAAGGGTGCTAAAGGAGTCGGTCCGACACTCGTTTCACGCTTATACGAGCCGCCGCGAAAGGCGAGCAGCGACTCGCGCCGCTTTCACATCCGAGACGCTCCACTGCGCATCTCACATCCGTGTTGCTGATCTACCACCCGCCCGTTGGCAAGGTGATGGCGGCGGCGCTTGCGCAGAGGAACGATCATGGAACAACGCGTGACCGTCTGGTACGACGCCCAGTGTCCCCTGTGCGTCCGTGAGATCGCTTTAATGCGGCGGCTGGACCGGCGATCAGCGATCGACTTCGTCGACGTGCATGGTGGCGGGGTCTGCCCCCTAGACCGGGAGAGCCTGCTGGCGCGGCTGCACGCCCGCGATACGGACGGCGCGCTGGTCTCCGGTGCTGCCGCCTTCGCGGCGATGTGGCGAGCGATCCCGCTGCTGCGCCCCCTGGGCCTCGTCGCGCGCTGGCAGCCGGCGCTCTGGTTGCTCGAGACCGCTTACCGTGGATTCCTGCGCGTGCGCCCGGCCGTGCAGCGACTGGCGATTCGCCTGGGCCTGGAGGGTGGCGAGCGCCCACAGCAGCGGGGCAGCGATCAGCATCAGGGCCAGGGGCCGGTGCAGTAACGCGCGGTAGCGCGATATGAACGGGTACACCGCGGCCACAAACAGCAACTGCGCCAGCTCGATTCCGAGATTGAAACTCAACAGGTGGGCAAGTGGGCGCTGCGCCCAGCCGGCACCGTCGAATTCGTTCGCAGCAGAGAATGCGTTCGCATAGGCCGTCGCGAATCCGAGACCGTGCAGCAGGCCGATCATCGCCACCGGTAGCAGATGCTGCGAACGGGTGGTGCCCATGCGACGCAGTGCCAGCAACGCATATAGGGAAATACTGAGCAGGATCAGCGGCTCGACCAGATGGGTGGGCACGGTGATCAACCGCAGGGCTGCGATCGCGAGTGTCAGGCAGTGCCCGATGGTGAATGCGGTGACCAGCAGCACCAGCGACCGCAGTGACTGACAGAGCAGCACCAGGCTGAGCAGAAACATCAGGTGGTCGATGCCCGCAGGCAGGATGTGCCGGAACCCCACCCACAGCGTCTGCAGTAGCGGCGGGCCCGGTTGGGACTGCGCCATCGTCGCCGTTGGGGCTTCGGGGCTTCCGGTCAGCGCGGCCGGCAGCATCGGCCCGAGCTGATCGCTGATCAGCCAGCGACTCATACGCTGTGATCCCCGCACCTGGGTTAACGCGATGGGCTCTTCGAAGACGAAGCCGGAGGTGAACCGGACCTGCAGCGGTGCACTGGGGTCGTAGCCGCGACCAGCCAGGTCGATCCACACCCGCGGCCAGGCGAACGGGTCGTCGAACGCTTCCGGCAGGAACGGCGTCGGTGGTTGTGCGGCTCGGACGTCAAGCGGCAGGCGCCGGTCTCCCTGGCGCAGCTCGATGCCGTTCGCGAGGCGCTCGTAGAACGCCAGATGGTTCTGCTGCGGCAGTGATGCGGCGAAGCGTCGATAGGCCGCGGGGGAGTCGAAATTGCGCAGGAGATCAATGTGCAGACGTAGCTGAACTTCGCCCGTGTCGGCGTCTACGTCGAGCCGCGCCTCGGTCATGTTCAGCAGATGGGCGTGGCTGAGCGGCGCCAGGACCAGTCCCAGCGCCAGCAGCAGCTTCGCCTTACCAGATGACCGGATGGATCGCTCCGTTGGTCACGTTCACGAGTCCCTGCGGATTGCCCTCGTAAGGTGCAACCAGTTGCCACTGCCAGGGGCTGGCGGTCAGAAAGGCGAAGCGCATCCGCTCCGGCAGTCCAGTCTCGTTGATCCAGCGCATCTGGTCTGCTGCGGCAAACAGAGCGTCCACCTCTTTCGCCACTTCCGCAACCGGTCGGGCGGTCATCAGTCCCGCGATGTCGAGCACCACCGTTGCCACCACCCCGCCGTCGGCGACGAGCGCCCAGCCGCCCTGATTGTTCGCGACTGTGTTGGCGGCCAGCGCCATGGCCGCATCATCGTTCCCAAGCACCCAGATGTTGTGGATGTCGTGCATCTGGGAACTGGCGAGGGCTGAGCCCGGCGTCAGGGGGCCGACGTTCTTCCACAGCATCTTTGAAACGGCGCCGGGGTTCCGGTAGCGATCCACGACCGCAACCTTGCTGAAACCCGCGGCCGGGTCGGGGATGACCTGCCCGTCGCGCACGGGCACCGTGGCCTGCATGAACTGCGGCTTGAAGTAAAAGGGTTCGAGGATCGCTGCGGTGACGCTCTGTCGACCTGGTGCGCGTAGTTCAAAGTCGTTCGCCGTCAGCGCGCGCGGTAGGGCAAAGGTGTCCCGCGCCCAGGCCGGATACTGGAGCTTCGGGATCGGTAGCCGGTAGCTCAGGCTGCCATCCTTCCCGGCGGTCGTGGCCTGTCTGCCGTTGACGTAGACCTCGGCGATGTCGACTTGCGCCGGGTCGCGTAGCAATACGACATCCGCATAGCGCCCCGGTGCCAGCGCGCCGACCAGGTGGTCGATGCGAAAATGGCGCGCCGTGTTGTAGCTGCCCATCTGGTACGCCGCGATGACCGGCGCGCCGGCGTCGATCGCGTTGCGGATGTTGTAGTCCATAGCCCCAAGGGATTGCGTCGCCGCGACATCGCGATCATCAGTCGTGATGGACAGATTGCTCCAGTCGCTCCAGCCGAGCTTGACGAGCTGCGGAAACAGGATGCGGGCGGCGTCGGCCCGCACCTCAAGAAACACGCCGCGGCGCAGCTTCTCCAGGCCTTCTTCGGCGAGCCGCACTTCATGATCTGAGGACAGTCCCGCGGCGGCGAAGGCATTGATGGATGCCAGGTCAACGAGCCCGCTGCCATGGCCCTCGACCACACCGCGACCTGCCCAGGTGGCCCGGATCATGCCCCACAGTCGCTCCCCGGCCGGGGCGTCCGGTTGGCTGACCGCAGGCCAGTCCATGACCTCGCCCAGGGCGACCACACGCAGGTCCTGCTTCAGAAATGCGGCCATCTCATCGAAGCCGTAGTAGCCGCCACCCTGCTCGTAGGCGGTCGGTGGGGTTGCGGAACCCACGGCTGGAAAGATCTTTAGCGGGCTGCCGGCATTCTCGGCCGCCAGCCAGAAGTCGATGTTGTGCTCGCCGACGACGTTGGACATCTCGTGGGAACCTTCCACGGTCCAGGTGTTGCCCCTGGGAATAACCAGCGCGGCTTCGTACTCGGGGGTCAGATAGCTGCTTTCGATGTGTTTGTGCGATTCCCCGAAGCCGGGCACGGCCCAGTGATCGCTGCCGTCGACACGCGACGACGCTTTGCCTGGCCATGTGCCGTGAGGGCCGACCCAGGCGATGCGCCCGCGCGCGATCACGATGTCCTGGGCGGATTGCCAGCGGGAGGTAAACACGTTCAGGAGCGTGACGTTGCCGATCACCAGGTCCGCCGGCGCTTTGGCTAAGGCGACTGCGATCAGGTGCTGACGCAGCGCGGCTTCCTGCGCCACATCCGCATGCGGCGGCAGGGCAGTTGCGACCGTTTCCGTGAGCAACAGCAGCGCTGCAAGGGCGGTGGCGAGCAAGCGCCGCCGGCGGTGGTGGTGTGATCGCACGCGCAGGTTCCGTCAGCAACGAGGCTCCTGAGAATACGCCGCTGCGGCGAGCCTGCACAGCGTCAGTCGTTGCGCGACTAGTCCGCTTCCAGCTGTTGCCACTGCTGATCGTACATGCCCGGATCCGTGTTCGGATTGTCGTTGTCGTCGTCGGTGGTGAAGGACTCGCCGTCCTGATTCATCCAGTAGTTATTGGCCCCCGCCGATCTGATGGCCTGACGCTCAGCGGCTCTCCCAGCCACGGGCGATCGCGTCCACGTGAACGTCCGTGGTGCCACAGCAGCCACCCAGTACGCAGACCGCCGGTAGGTGGCCTGCCAGGTGCCGATGGGCACAAGCCAGAGCCTGCGGATTGCCCTGGTCGAGTTCCGTCGCCGCGTCGAGCTCTGCGTGGCTCTTGCAGGAGGCGTTGACGCGCAGTCCGCGAATCCGACCGAGCCAGGATCCGCCGCCTTGAACTACCGACGAGAAGTGATCCGGGTGGGCACAGTTGATCATGTAGTACACCGGTGGGACCGCGCAGTCCTGGTCAACCTGCTCGATCGCCTCGCACAGCGGTTGCCCTGACGGCAGGGCACCATCGGTCTCGACGGTAAACGCGATTGCGACGGGCATGCTGACCGCTGCGGCGGCGCGGGTGATGCCCACGGCTTCCTCGGCGTAGGTGAGGGTCATGGCGCACAGCATGTCTGCGGCGCTGAGCGCGAACGCCTGTGCCTGAAAGCGATGGTAAGCCTCTGCGGCTTCCGCGGTCAGCGTCCCCTGGGGCGCGTAGCCATCGTCCTGGGGACCGATGTTGCCGCTGATCACGATCGGTTGCCCGTCGACTTCGTGGCGTTCCCGCAGCACCTGCAGCTCTGCAATGGCGAGCCAGTTCAAGGCTTCGAGTTCCGCCTCGCTCAGACCCAGCGCCTCGCCCCAGCGTGGGCTGGCACGCCAGGTCGGGCTCTCCAGGATGAAACCACGCTGGTACCGGGCGGCGACGGCGAGGTAGCGCTCGTAGTAGGCGGCGAGCAGGGCCCGCCCCTCGGTGCTGTTGAGCAACGGGAAGGCTGCGAACTCCGGCAGTTCCCGTTGCTCCAGAAAGAGGAGCGTGGTCTCCAGACCGCCGTCGGTCAGAAAGGGCCGGCGGCTGTCGAGCTGCGGCAGCGCGCGGCGATAGCGGGCGATACTGCTAGGCATGACAGCGAGCCTCCTGGCGTTGGGCCTGACGCTCTGAGAGGGCGTCTGCGAGCTGCAATGAGGCGAGCGTTGCCAGCAGCGCGGCGCTGTACGCACACCCCGCGAGGCTGCCGGCGATGGCGATGCCGATGAAAATGGATCGTGAAAGGGTCATGGTGTGGATCTCCGTATCTAGTCGTTACTGCGCTGCCAGCTCGGCCTGCGCTTTCTGGTTTGTGTGCGTGTTCTTGTCTGAAACAGCCTTGTTTGAAAGGCCCGGCACAATCATGGGGACGCGCTGCTGATAGTCGGCATAGCCCGGGTGCTCACGTTTCAGATCGCTTTCCTCGAGACGAATACCCACGAACAGGTACGCGGTGGTCACGACGGCGAACAGCAGGTGTGCCAGGGACATGGTCGGTGTGAACCAGAACACCATGAGCCAGCCCAGATACAGCGGGTGACGGATGATCCGGTACAGCCAGGGCGTCACGAACTTGAGCTGTGTGTAGGGCTTGCTGCGGTAGGCGAGCCAGACCTGGCGCAGCCCGAACAGATCGAAGTGGTTGATCAGAAAGGTCGCGTACAGCACCAGGGCCCAGCCAGCGCCATAGGCCGTGAACAGCGCAGCTCGCACCGTCGGGTGTTCGAGCTGCCAGACCATCCCGCCGAGCGGCTGCCAGAACACAAACACGGCGATCAGGGCGAGGCTCGACGCCAGCACGTAGGTGCTGCGCTCTATGGCGGCCGGGATCAGCCGGGTCCACCAGCGCTTGAAGGCGGGGCGTGCCATCACGCTGTGCTGTAGCGCGAAGAGGGTTAACAGGCCCAGATTGATCCCCAGTGCGCTGCCCCAGGGCAGCAGCCGATGGCCGTCCAGGGTAGTAGGCACGCCGAAGCCGCCAATGAACCCAATGCTGTAAAGAAAGGTTGCAAAAAAGACGGCGTAGCTCAGCACGCCGTAGCCCAGGGTCAGTCCGCGGGCCAGCGCAGACGTGTGCGTGGTGGTGGGGTGTTGGCGTTCAGTCGTCATGGTATCCATGGGGTTGCTCTCCGTGTCTGTCGTTCCTGACCGGCCCGATGGGCTGGTGAGTGCACGGTAGGTCGCGGGCGTGAGTCGGCCCCGGTGTCAGGCGTGAAAAAATCGCAAAAGATCGCTCTAATGGCCCGATGAGCGTGAATGTCGGACTTCTGGGCGATTTTCAGCTGCGGGTGGCAGAGCAGCCGGTCGTGCTGGCGGCGCGCAAGAACCGGGCTCTGCTGGCGTGGCTGCTCTGCCAGGGAGCGCATCCCACGCCCCGGGACCGGTTGGCGGGGCTGCTGTGGGGCGACCGCAGCGCCGCCAATGCCCGGGCCAGCCTGCGGCAGGCACTGGCGGGGCTACGCAAGGTGTTGCCGGAGGGGGTTCTGCAGGCCAGCAGCACCGAGCTGTCGATCGACCACACCCGGATCCGCTGTGACGTCCTGCAACTGCGGTCAGCGATCGGCCAGCCGAATGCCAAGGGGCTGCGTCCGGTGCTCGAGCTGTACCAGGGTGATCTGCTCGATGGATTCAGCGCCAGCGCTGCGCCTTTTGATGAGTGGTTACTGCTGGAGCGTGAGCAGCTCCGGCAGAGCGCGACGGTCGCCCTGCGCAAGCTGCTGGGCATGGAAGAAGAGGGCGGCGCGGACGATCGCGCCATCGAGGTGGCCGGTCGGCTGCTGAGCCTGGATCCGCTACAGGAAGATGTGCATCGCAGCCTCATGCGGCTGTTTGCCACGCGCGGTCAGCTCGGCGCCGCGCGCCGTCAGTTTCGGCTGTGCCGCGACGTGCTGGAGGCTGAACTGCAGCGCCCGCCATCCCGGGAAACGCTCGCATTGTTCCAGGCGCTGGGTAGCGAGAGCGCATCAGGACCTGCTGCAGCCACGCGCCCTGCGGACCGTGCCGGCGATGCCGTTGAGACGGTGCCGCCGGACGCGTCGGCGCCCGTCGATCGCCGGGCCGCGTTGCCGAGCCTTGCAGTGCTGCCGTTCCGCAGCACTTCAGCGGAGAACGATCATGCCTATCTCGCTGATGGAATGACCGAAGAGCTGATCAATCTGCTCACGAGCTCCGCCAGCTGGCGGGTGGCGGGGCGCAGCCAGAGTTTTCACTATCGTGGGGCCGATGTGCAGATCGAGGCCGTGCGCGAAGGACTCGGGGTGGCCTACGTGATCGAGGGCGTCGTCCGCACCGCGGGCAACCGCGTCCGCGTCAATGTTGCGCTCGTTGACACGAACGATGGCGCGCAGCTCTGGGCGCAGCGCTACGACCGTCCGCTCGATGATGTGTTCGAGATTCAGGACGATGTCGCCCATGCCATTTTTCGGACGCTGAAACATCAGCTCGGATTTGCAGAGCGGGAACGCGTGCGCCGAGCGCCGCGGACCAGCCTGAACGCCTGGGGTCTCTTGATGCGCGCCATGCAGATTCAGGTGGTTAACTCAGCGACCCGGCAAGCGCAGCTTGATCTGGTTGAAGAGTCTGTTGCCGTCGATCCAGAGTACCCGCGCGCGCACGCGTACCTCGCATCGCTGCTGTTCGCATCCGTTGGGCGCCGTACCAGCCCGGATCCACAGGGAGATCTGGCGCGGGCGCGCGAGCATCTCGATGCCGCACTGCAGCGCGGCGCTGCGGATGCGGTCACGCTCCGCCTGGGGGCCGGCGGGCTGGCCGCAGTGGGCGAGGCACCGCACACCCTGGCGCTGGCGCAGCGCGCCTATGAGCTCCGCGGTCGGCCGGATCCGCTACTGGTCGCGGCGCTGACCTGGAACGGTCAGCTCGACGAGGCTTTTCGCCATTGCGAGTTACTGCTGCAGGACTTGCCCGACGATGCGCCTGTGGCCTCGGGCGAGTTTCGGCCCCTTGGCCTGCTCGGCAATCTCCATCTACTCAGGGGTGACCTTGAGCAGGCGTTGCACTTTGTCCTGCGCGATCAGCGCTCGAACCCTGGCAATTTCTTCGCGCATGTCAACGTCGCCAACGTCTATGGGCTGCTGGGCAACATTGAGGAGGCGCGGAAAGCCTGGCAGCTGGCGACCGCGATCGTGCCGACGCTGAAGGTCAAGCAGATCGACCTTGGCTATCGCAAGGTCTGCACGGACCCGGAGCTCGGGGCGCGCTACGCGGCCGGGCTGTTGCAAGCCGATGTGGACGCGGCGTCGGAGCCCAGCTAACCATCGCTCGAGCGTGTCGATGATGCGACCACCCTGCCGGGTCGCTGCATGGCAGTACCGATTCACAGCTGTGGGGCCGCGCCCTCGCAGGCGCTTGGCGCAGTTTGCTCTACGATTCCACTCTGCTGAACGAGAGGTCTACGCTCATGCGCTATCTGAGCCTTCCACACAGTGTCGGGCTCCTGTGTCTGCTCGTCGCCGGATGCAGTACCGAGACAACGACCGCGTCCCGACCCACCAGTCAACCGGACGCTGGCCGTTCGAGTGCGGGAGCCGAGTATCGCACCGGGCGCGCGTCCCGGGACGGCATTGGAAAGTTCTACTTCGATCGGGAGATCGCGCAGGTCATGGGTCATCGCGGCGCGCGCTGGCTCGAGCGCCCGGCTCGTCAGTCGCAGGAACGTACTGATCTGTTGATCAGTAAGCTGCCTTTACGGTCCTCAGACGTCGTCGCCGACATTGGCGCGGGCACCGGTTACTTCAGCTTTCCCGTCGCCACGCGCGTCCCGGACGGGCGTGTATACGCGGTCGACATCCAGCCGGAGATGCTGGCAATCATCAGCGAGCGAGCCCGGTCCGCTGGCATTGCCAATGTGGAGCCGGTACTGGGTGATGAGCAGTCGGTGCGGTTGCCTGCAGCGGTCCTCGATCTGGCATTCATCGTTGATGCGTATCACGAGTTTAGCCATCCACGGGAGATGGGTACGAGCCTTGTCCGTGCACTCAAGCCCGGCGGACTTTTGGTGCTGGTGGAGTATCGGGCCGAGGATCCGAGCGTGCCGATCAAGACGCTGCACAAGATGAGCGAGGCCCAGGTAAGGCGTGAAGTGACCGCGCTGGGCCTGCGCTGGGAACGTACTGAGTCTTACCTGCCGCAGCAGCATGTGCTGGTGTTCCGCAAGCCCAGCTAGCCGTTTGCCGCCAGCGGCGACAGAACCTCACGCCAATTGCCAGTCGCTCGCAGTTGGCACAAGTTTCCGTACAGGCCAGATAGTGTGCGGTTAACGAACATGAGCTCAGCGGGCAGCTCGAGCCTGGTCAGCTCGGTCAGATACTGCCCGTTCCGATCGAGCAGGATGCGGTAGAGATCGTCGTCGGCGCTGAAGCCATAGGGCGTACCGTTGACGATGCGCAGGACCTGTGCTGCAAGCGGATCGATGACCGCTCGCGTCACCGGCGCTCGCCGCCCTCGGTCCCAGATGCCCAGCTCCTTCAGGCGCGCGGGTATGGCGTCGAGATCCTGCTGCAAGGCCGCCTGCAGGACAGCCGCGCAACCCGTCGCGATGTGCTCGGGCACGGCCTTGACGCAGCCGTAGTCATACACGATCAGCCGGCCGTCCTCCCGGAATGCGAAATTGCCAAAATTCGGGTCCGCATGCAGGAAGCGATGCGTGAGCAGACCCTGCATCGTGAAGCGCATGAGCCCCGCGCCCCAATGATCGCGCAGGGGCTGTTCATAGCGCGTCGAGCTCGCCTGCTGCGGCGGAATGCCTGGCATGAACTCCATGACCAGGACGCGTTCGTTGCTGAGTTCCGATAGCACGGCGGGAATCATGATCTGAGGATCCCCTTCGTACTGAGCACGCATGCGCGAGATATTCTGGGCCTCCTGATGATAGTCGAGCTCTTCCAGCAGTCGCTCGCGCAACTCCTCCCAGAGGGGTTCGAATGCAATTTCGGTGAACATCTCGAGCAACGATCCAAAGAGCTTCTTCAGTGTGTTCAGATCGGCCCGGATCACCTTATCGATGCCTGGGTACTGGACTTTGACCACGACGTCGCGACCGTCGCGGAGCGTGCCGCGGTAGACCTGGCCGATGGAGGCAGCGGCGATGGGCGTTTCGGTCAGGCTGGCGAAGGTGGCAAGCCCCTGCGGGAGGGACTGTTCCAGTACCGTTCGCATCTGGTGATAGGGTATTGGCGGTGCATCCCGCTGCAGCGACTGGAGCACTTGGCACACCTCCGGCGGAAGAAAGCCTTCATGGGTCGATAGCATCTGGCCTACTTTCATGGCCGCGCCCTTGAGTTCGCCGAGTGCCTCAGAGACGCGGAAGGCGTTGCGCACGAAGCGTTCGGAGCGCCGTGCGTTGGCGATCGGATCACTCAGCCAGAAGTTGAGGGCATGACCCGCTGCAAGGGACGTGCTGACCTGGGTCGCCAACGCGCTCATACGCAACATTCGCGCCATCGAGGAGGTGGTCAGTTTGCGGGGCATGTGCGGCCTTGCTCTGCTCTGTCGGCGTGCCCGATGCTGCCTCGGCGGCCGCATCGCCCCTGTGAAAGTTCGCGCTGTCGTTGGCGCCTTGCCTGCGGTAGGTTGTGCGGTCTGCAATGCTGTTGGGCGACTGGTATTTCTGATCTTTCTGACCCTGTTCCACCGCGTCCGCTCGAGGGCCTGACCGTCCTGGAGCTGGGAGTCTGGATCGCCGGCCCAGCCTGTGCCGCCATGCTGGCGGACTGGGGTGCCCGGGTGATCAAGCTCGAGCCGCCGGGCGGTGAACCGGCCCGTCATAGTGCCCGCGCGCTGGGACTGGACATCGAGCGTAACCCCGCGTTCGAGCTCGACAATCGGGGCAAGTTGGGCCTTAGCGCTGAGCTGCGCTCCGATGAGGGGCAACAACAGTTGCACCGTTTGCTGCCCGACGTCGATGTGCTGATCACCAACATGCGGCCCGCAGCGCTGGCCCGGCTGCGGCTCGACCCGGCAACGATTCGCGAACGCTACCCGAGGCTGGTCTACGGGCAGGTCACTGGCTATGGCAGTGCAGGACCGGACAAGGATCGTGCGGGTTACGACACGGGCGGGTTCTGGGCGCGTTCCGGGGTGGCGTTGCGGGTCACGCCGCAGGGCGAGCCTCCGGCGGCGATTCCTTCTGCATTCGGTGATCACATCACCGCCATGGCCCTCGCCAGCGGCATCCTCGCGGCGCTGCTCCAGCGTGAACGGACCGGGCGTGGCGAACTGGTAGAGACGTCACTGTTGCGTACGGGCATCTACAGCATCGCAACGGACTACGCGATGTATCTGGGGCTCGGGCGCCTGGGGCGCCGCAAACCTCGCAGCGAGGCGGATGCGCCTCTGGTGAATGCTTATCGATGTCGCGATGGCCTGTGGCTGTGGCTCCTAGCCGTTGAGTCCGACCGGCACTGGCCCGCCTTAGTCACCGCGCTTAGTGAGGGTGCCGACGCGAGTGCGCTGGGAGCCGATGAGTTTGCCGATGCACGTTCGCGTCGCAAGCACCGCGCAGCGCTGATCGCTGCGCTCGATAACTGTTTTGCAGCGCTGGATCGTGATGACTGGATCAGACTCCTCGATGAACAGGGTGTCTGGTGGGCGCCGGTGCAGACGGTGCAGCAGGCGGTCGAGGATGTGCAGGTCGAGGCCAGCGGTGCCTTCGTCGATATTCCCGCGGGTGCGAACGGGCCCGCGCTGAGGTCTATTGCCACGCCCGTGAGCTTCGGTGGGGTGACGCCGATGGTGACCGGACCTAGCCCGGCGCTTGGAGAGCACAACGACGAGCTGTTGCCGCCGGAGTAGTCGTGCCAAGAGCGTGCTCTGAGCACGCCCTTGGCGAGGAGGCCCGGCAGGGCGCCCGATCGCGCCCTGGGGCAATTAGCCCCTCCTAGCTCCGCAGGCGCGAGATGAAGGCGTCATGGCTGTTGTTGAATGCCATGTTCATCATGCCTGTTGCCCCTGACAGCGAGGTGGCGAAGGTGCTGGGCCCAAACACCGGAGCATAGAGGGTGCTGGCGCCCCAGTTGTTGCCCCACTGGCCCCATCGCGGGCTCCCCAGGCCGCCGCCAAAGCCTTGGCCGAAGCCGCCGCCAAAGCCCAGACCAAAGCCGCCCCCAAAACCTTGGCCGAAGCCACCGCCAAAGCCCTGACCGAAGCCGCCGCCGAAACCCATCCCGAAATTGTTGGGTCGAAAGGAAAACAAGCCGCCCATCGCTGCGGCCATAGCTTCCTGCTCCAGAGTTTCATTCCGCTCGATGTCGTTGAAAGTGATCCGTGCCATGAGTGTGACTCCTGAGTGCTTGTGATGTGCCTGAGCATGGATTGCCGTGGCTTGCGGATGAGATTGCAGGAGCCGTGCCAGCTTTAGCGAACGCGCCTTAACGGGCCCGCAAGCCACGTCTTTTCTGGGGTTTTCCGGCAAAGCGCCGGCGGCTGCACGGTCCGTGTTCTCCGAAAGAGCGTCTTCGGGCCAACAGTAGGAGAAAAGTGTTTGCCAGAAGACGACTTTCGTTAATTCGCCCCTTCGGTGAGCCAGTTTTGCTGTGCCCTACGTCTACTTAAGCAGACGCAACTGTATAGGCCCGCCGGTTCATGCCCTCAAACTCACGATCCATGCGCACCCGCGTCGCCGCAGGGCTTGCCGTTCTGCTGAGCGGCAGCGTCCTGTGCTTGGGCTGCAGCAGCGTCGCGGGTCCTGACTATGAGCGTCCCGAGGTGACCGTACCCGAGCAGTTTAGAGCGTCCGCCCCTGGGCCTGTGACGGCGGCGACGGCCATTACCCGAGATTGGTGGACGGGATTTCAGGATCCCTACTTGAACGAACTGATCGATCGAAGTGTGGCGGGGAATCTGGATTTGCGCGTCAGTGTTGCGCGCGTTCAGGAAGCCCAGGCGGCGATTGGCCAGGTGCGCGCCGCTGGTCTGCCAAGTCTGTCTGCTGGTGGCTCTGTGAGCGTTGACGGCGCGCGGAACCCGTTCACCGGTGATTTCGCGACCACGGAAAGCTATCGCGGCAACACTCAGCTCAGCTGGGAGCTGGACACCTGGGGCAAGATCAAGAAAGGGGTCGCTGCGCGCCGCGCGGCGTACCAGGCGAGCGAGGCTGACTGGCGTGCGGCCTATCTCACCACTGTCAGCTCTGTCGCGACGTCCTACTTTCTGCTGCGGCAACTCGATGAACAGGGGCTGATTCAGGCCCGCTCTCTTAAAGCTGCTCAGGCGGTGCTGGCGATCTTCCAGGCCCAGTACCGCGAAGGCCTTGTGGGTAACACCCAGGTGCTGCGGCAGGAAGCTGAGGTCACTGGCATCGAGCGCGGCCAGCTGGAGCTCGAGCGTCAGCGCGCACTTGCAGAGCTGGCGCTGGCAACGCTGCTCGGGGAGCCCGCTGATGCGCTGCGGGTCCCGCGCGATGCGCTCACGACGACGGTCGCGGAACCGCCGGTCCCTGGTGGTCTGCCCGCGGACCTGCTGAGTCGTCGGCCAGATATCGTCGCTGCAGAGTATCGCGTGCTCGAAGCTCACCAGCTCGTTGGAGAGGCGCGCCTGGCGCGGCTTCCTGCCATCAGTCTCACGGCGCAGGGCAACGGTGGTGGCAGCCTTGCAAGCGCAGGGCTGTCCTCCTTCGTCAAATCGCTGACCTTCGGATTGGGCCCGTCGCTGCAGATACCGATCTTTGATCCTGCCGTTCGAGCGCAGCTCCGAACGCGCACCGCGAGCGCCGACACGCGTGAGGCGGAGTATCGACGTGTGGTTTTGCTGGCATTTCAGGAAGTGGAGAGCGCGCTCGTGAACCTTGCAAGCCGCAGGGCACAGAAGAGCGCAATCGAGGCGGAGCTTACCAAGCTCAGGCAGGTTGCTCAGCAGACGGAAGCGCAGCTCGAACTGGGTCTAGCCAACCAGCTGGAGGTGTTGGAGTCGCAGCGGCGGTTGCTGAGTGTCAACCAGGCGCTCCTGGAGACGCACCAGAACATTCTTAGCGACACAGTGACGCTCTACAAAGCCCTTGGCGGCGGCTGGGACCCAGCGACTGTCACGGCGGCCAGACGCTAGGAGAGCCTGTCATGTATCGCCTGCAGCCCACCATTGATGAGTCTCTGGCGCCGGTGACCGTATCCGGCCCGCTCACACCCATCGGGCGCGAGGAAGCAGCGCTTGCGGACTACCCAGACTCGGCGCTGGCCGGGCTGGAGCGCCGCCATGCGCGGCTGATTCTCGAAGGCGGCGCTTTACTACTCATCGATCTCAGCATGGACAGCACCAGCACGCGCAACGGCGAACCGGTGGGCGCCGGCCCGGTGCCGGTGCAGCCCGGCGACTTGCTGTGTTTTGGTGGGTCGCTCGAGTTTCGCGTCGAGGCGCCGCCGCATGCAGAGCTTGATGCAACGCGGCTGCTCGAGCAGCCGGCGGACTGCGGTAAGTTGCTGTTGATCCCAAGCGTCGATGATGCGCTGGCAGCGCCGATCGCGATTACCGACTTTCCCTTCCTCATCGCCAAGTCTGATGGCCATTTCGCTAGCTACGCAACAAGCCACCCGAAGGCGGTCAACTTCCTCTCCCGGCGTCACGCCCACGTGTACTGCGCACAGGGCCAGCTCTGGCTGGAGGACCTGGGCAGTACCAATGGGACGCGGGTCAATGGCGAGCGCCTGAAGGAACAGGCGGTTGTGCTGGATAGCGGGGACGAGGTGCGCTTTGGGCACAAGGACTTCACGTTCGAAGTCGTCCTCATCCCCGCGGAAGATCCTGAGCATCCGACCGCGCGGGCGCTGCCCGACGGGACGGTACTGATCTCTTCCGCGGGGTCCTTCCTGGACGTCTATTGCAATGATGCACTGGACGAAGTGAGCGCCGAGCAACCATCCGGCTCGGGGACAAGTCCAGCGGCCGCAGCGGCCACGCCCGCGCAGACCCTTCGTCGCCTGGCGCGGAGCGGTCGACTGCGCTGGGAGCAGGCGCCCTATCTGCGGGAGCGCCAGCTTTTTACCTTTGTCGGGTTGCCCTTGCTGGTGCTGGGTTTCGTTGCTGCGCTCTCCCTGCGCGACGATCGCGCTGGCGAGATCGATGAGCTGCTGGCTTCGGGGCAGGCGGAAGCGGCGCTGACGCTCGCTGCGAGCTACGAACAGGATCACCAGGAAGACCCGGAAGCCGGGCAGAAACTTCGCCTCGCGTTTGAAGAGGCCGTCCTGCCTGGGTGGATCGAGCGGATGGCTGCCGCGCGCTTTGAGGCTGCCGATGATCATCTGCAGGCGCAGCTCGCGATCGCGGGTCAACTCGCAGATAGCCGGCTGAGCGAGCTCTTGCGCTGGATGTCGCAGCTTGCGCAGTTCAGTACCAGCCGGGGGGCCGCCAGCCGGGTCACCCTGGGCGGTGATAATGCGCAGATTCAGGCGCTCGCCGCGGGCTGGGACAGCGGCAGTGATCAGTTCACACGCCTGCTGCGGCGACTTGGCGATGCGTACCCGGCGCTTGCGCCCCTGCATGCTGAGGCCATGAGCCGCATCCGGACCATCCAGGGCGAGGGCGCGGATCAACTTCAGGCGGTCGCGCTGCTGCGTGAGCAGGTCGATGACCTGATCGAGCAATCGCAATTCGACACCGCCGTCTCAACGCTCGGGCGCTTCGCGGAAGATCATCCGGACATCGGCGGCGTGCCCGCGTACACCACGGACCTGACGCTGTATGCCGAGCTGGCACGAGCCCGCGCGAGCGCAGCGCTCACCGAATATCTGGAGGCCGCTGAAGACGCGCAGTTCGTGACCGATGATTTTCGGGCTCGCAAGCGTTTGATGGTCCCGGAGATTGCCGCCGCGCAGGCCGTCCAGGACGCACTGGGCGATGCCCAGGCGCTATGGTCGAACGGTTCGCTGGCGGAAGCTCAGGCGGTCCTCGCCGGGTCCTTCGAAGCGCCGTGGCAGCGACTCGTTGCGACCCGCGCCGAGCACTTTGGCATGTTGCAGACCCGTTTCGCCGCGTTGCGGGGTCTGGTGGGCAGCGAGGAGTACCCCGATGCGGTGATCGATTTCTACACGCTACTCGATCCGCAAGCTGACCGTTTCATGTACGACGCGCTGGCGGAGGATTTTGCCAGCCACCGCGAGCGGGCTTTGGCCAACGCAGCTGAGATGGCCCGGCAGGGCGAGACGCTGTGGCAGCGCTATCAGGACAGCTTCGAGGGGGTGGGCGGCGGCCTGCGGCTCGAGCCGGAAGTGACCGAGCGCTTTCGTGCGCTGGCACAGCAGCTGACCGACAGCAGCAGGGCGCTGGCACGCGCGCACCGGCTTTTCGAGTTGTTGGATACGCCGGCGCCAGCGACCCTGGCGCAACAGTATCAGGCGGCGACAGAAGAAATTGACCGGCAACGCAGTGCGCTGCGCTCACTGCGGCCGGTGCTCGGCGCCGAACTGGTGCGGGCGAAGCTTGCGCTGTTGCCGGGCGAGGCGCAGGGGGTATGAGCGCCACGGATCAGCTCTTGCGCGAGCACTCGGCCGAAGGGATCGATGTGCTCTTGAGCGAGCCTGCGGCGATCCTGCGGGTATTCAATCTGTTGCTGGCCGCCGGACTGCTGGCGGCGGTCGCCTGGGCCTGCTACGCCCGCGTCGACGTGGTGGTGTCTGCCCCGGGTTCCCTGGTTCCGGAGCAGGACCTGCGCCGGGTTTACACCCCAGTCGACGGAGAGCTGGTGGAAGTCTATGCCAGCGAGGGCGCCCCGGTGGAAGCCGGTGACATCGTTGCCCGGGTGAAAGCCCGCGGGGCCATCGACGCGGCCAGCAAACTGGTCGAGGCACGACTGCAGCTCGCGGATGCGCAGCTCGAGTATCGCAGCTTTCCGGCGCAAAAGACGTTGCTGCAGCAACGAGCGTCGGTACTTCAACAGCGCTACGACTTTCTTTCGCAAGCCTACGAAAAGCAGCTCGCGGATGGCCGTTTCCGCTTAGCACAGGCCCAGCGTGCACGCCTGGTAGAGGCACAGGCGGCGGTGGAACAGGCGCAGCGTCAGGCCCAGGCAGCCGAGACCGAGGCCGAGCAGTTCGAACGGCTGTCCAGGAGTGAAGGGGGCGGCGGGGTGTCGCGGACGCAGGTCGAGAGCAAACTCAACGCGCGGTTGGACGCCCAGGATGCGCTCCGAACTGCGCGAGCGCAGCTGGCCGCACTGGAGTATGAGCTCAACAACTCACTGACGCAGGCGGACAAGGCCCTGGCGAGTGCTGCCGAAGAGGTCAGCGAAGCGAAAATCGAACTTGAGACTCTGCTGGCGAAGATTGAACGGGACTCGGCTCGCGTAGAGGTGCGTTATCGCAGCGCCAAAGCCGCGGCGGAGGCTGCCCGGGAGCTGAGCTTCGAGAACTTTGACGAAAACAACAACCTGAAGATTTATGCGCCGATCTCGGGCACTGTGACGCAGATTCCCCTACAGCAACCCGGCGACAAGCTGCGCGCTTCGGAACCGTTGCTGAGCATCGCCCCAGCAGACTCCCGGAAAGTGCTGCGGGTGCACATCGCTGAGAAGGATCGGGGCTTCATTGCGGTGGGGCTGTCGGTCAAGGTCAAGTTCAGCGCCTTCCCCTACCAAACCTACGGACTGATCGAAGGCCAGCTCGACTACATCTCGCCGACCGTCGTGCCGGCAGGAGAAGGCGCGCCGCCGGCGTACGACGGCAAGGTGCTGCTGTCTGCAACCACCGTGGAGACGGCCAATGGGCCGGCGGGTCTGCGCTACGGCATGAACGCAACCGCTGAGATCGTGGTTCGTAAGCGCCGCGTGATCGATCTGGCGATCGATCCGCTGCGGCGTTTCAACTGATGGCATCGTCGCTTTTGGTGATGCCTGTAACTGAGGAAGGAGAAGCGATGAACATTGCAAAAATTGATGGCAATCCTGTCAGTAGCGAGGAAATGGTGAGCTGGCTGAGGCTGACCGGACGATTTCCCGATGTGGCGAGCGATCTGATCGAGGAAAAGCTCAGCGCCACCGCAGCGCGCAAGCGCGGGCTCACGATCAGCGATGAGGAACTGCAGAACGCCGTGGACAACCATCGGCGGCTGCACGGTCTGTACAAGGTCAGTGATGCGAACGCCTTTCTGGACGCGGCGGGACTCTCGCTGGAAGACTACGAAGGCTTCATCGAAGACGGGCTGCTGGCAGCCAAGATGATGAAGGAGGTCGCCAGCGACAGCGAAGTCGAGGCACACTTCGAGAGCACGAAAGCCGAGTACGATGCCGTAGAGATTGGCCACATCGTGGTCGACAGCGAAGGCAAAGCCGAAGAGATCATAGCGCTCACCCAGGAAGGCGCAGCGTCCTTTCAGGACCTGGCGAAAGAGCAGTCGCTGGTGCCGACCGGCGCCGAGGGAGGGCT
Organism: Pseudomonadota bacterium; assembly: GCA_038749065.1. Lineage (GTDB taxonomy): Bacteria > Pseudomonadota > Gammaproteobacteria > Pseudomonadales > Azotimanducaceae > CALHVX01. The sequence goes on from JBCDIK010000011.1 coordinate 23,542, forward strand.
GATCGGAACGGTTTACCGCGGCACCCTAGCCGGTGATCTGGAAGCCAAGATCTTCAATGCCAAGGTCAACGATCTGCTCGGACCGATCGCGCTGGAGGGCGGCAACTTCGAGGTATTCGCGGTCTTTGATCGCAAGGATGCGGCCCTTGATGACGAGACGTCGGCCATGATCCGTCAGCGTCTGTGCGACCAATGGCTTGAGAGCGCGGCTCGCGAGCACGGCGTCGAGGCCTAGGTCGCTATGACGCTCTTTCCGCAGCACGAATTTCTCGGCGCCCTGACCGAGCGCGAGCGGGCTTCTTTGGAGGCGCGCTCGGAGCAGCTGCGGTTCGAGATGGGCGATGTGATCAGGGAAGCCGGTGTATCCGCCGGCGGCGTCTTCCTGGTGGTGAGCGGGCGGGTACGCCTGTTCGAGGAGCGCGATGGCCGTCAGCGCAGTATCGGTTTCCGCAAGAGCGGCGACCTGCTGTGTGAGCTGGCGGCCCTCCGGGACTACCGGCTAGAGTACTCGCTGCGGGCCTCAGGCACGACGGAACTGCTGTTCGTTCCGACCGCAGCGTTTGCCGAGGTGCTCAGCACAAACCCGGAAGCAGAAGCATTCATGGCCTCCTATGCTGCGATCGCGGCGACCGGCGGTCTAGTGAGTCAGCTGTTCGATCTTGGTGGCAAGCTCTCTGCAGAGCAGCTGCGCGAGCTCATTTCGACGGTGGGCATCAAGGCGGTTGCGGCTGATGATGTGATCGTCGAGCAGGATTCAAACGATGACCGGCGACTGTACGTCGTGCGCAGTGGCACGGTGCGCATCAGCCGGCGCGTTGATGGCGAAACCTATCCCCTGGGCTCCGCCCGGGTGGGCGACACCTTCGGTGAGCGTGGTTGTTTACGCAATCAGGAGAGCCGGGTACAGGTCGAGGCGGAATCGGCCGTCGTCCTTCTGATCGTGCCGCAGTCGACGGTGCGTGCAATCCTGACGCATCATCCCGAGTTCCTCGGGCGCCTCGAGGAGCGCATAGCGCGGACGGAGCGCGAACTCGAGCGGCTGGCCCGCGTACGGGAGCTGGAAAGCACGCCCCTGGTCCGATTGGATCTGGACAGTCAGGCGAAACGGGGCGAGAAGATCCTTAAGCGTTTTCCCATCGTGCCTCAGGCCGAAGAGATGGATTGCGGCGCTGCCTGTCTGACCATGATCAGCCGCTATCACGGCCTGACCCTCACATTGGGCCGGGTCCGCGATCTGGTCGGGGTTGGCGTTGACGGGGCTTCCCTCGACGGAATTGCCAGGGCAGCGGAGTCGCTCGGGTACACGGCTCGCGGTGTGCAGGCCAGCATGGGCACCTTGCGTTCCTTCGAGCTACCCTTCATTGCGCACTGGGAGTCCTATCATTTCGTGGTGGTCTATGGGCTGTCCGATTCGCACGTCTGGGTGGCCGACCCGGGTCCGGGCTTCCGCAAGCTGACCATCGAAGAATTCGAACGGGGCTGGACCGGCGCGGCGCTGTTGCTGTCTCCGGAAAACCTGAAGACACCAGCGGAACAGGGGCGCACCAGCTGGCGCCGGTTCCTCGAGTACCTCAAACCACATCGGCGCTCGATTGCCCACATGTTTCTGGCGGCCCTGGTGGTGCAGCTGCTGAGCCTGGCGCCACCGGTCATCAGTCAGAACGTCTTCGACCGGGTCATCGTACATGCCAGCGACAGTCTGCTCGTGTATCTGATCCTGGCCATGGTGCTCGCCCAGGTGTTCGCCCAGCTCACAACGTTGACGCGCGCTTACCTCGGCAACTACATGGTGCGCAGTATGGACTTCGCGATGATGTCCAACTTTTTTCGGCATACGCTCGCGTTGCCGGTCTCCTTCTTCGCCAACCGGCGCACCGGGGATGTGATCGCCCGTTTCCAGGAGAACGCGACCATTCGCGACTTCATGACCGGGCAGACCATCGGCACCGTTCTGAACGTGCTGATGGCGTTCGTCTATCTCACAGTCCTGTTCGCCTACAGCGTCAAGCTGACGCTGTTGCTCCTGCTGCTGGTGGTGCCCATTGTGGTTCTGACCGTCGCCATCACGCCGCGCATGAAGGACTACAGCCGCCAGGTGTTCGAGGCGTCGACCGCTGCGGAAGGGGTGCTCATGGAAACGGTCAGTACCGCTGAGTCGGTGAAGGGCATGGGCATTGAGCGGCAGGCGCGCCTGAAGTGGGAGCGCCGCTACGCGAACGCGCTGAACGTGCAGTATCAGGCGGAGAGCTTCAGTCTCAAGGTCGATGCCCTGAGCCAGCTTCTGAATGTGCTGGCCACAGCCACAGTGCTCTACGTGGGGGCCAGCATGGTGATCAACCAGGAGCTGAGCGTCGGCCAGCTCATCGCCTTCAATATGCTGGCCGCGTCGGTTATGGCGCCGCTGCTGGGGCTGGTCGGCCTGTGGGACGACCTCCATGCCGCCGGGATCGCCATCGAGCGGCTGTCGGACGTGCTCGACATCGAGCCCGAGCAGACCCTCGAAGATATGCGCTCCAAGATCATCCTGCCAGATCTGCGCGGATCGATCGCCTTCGAGGATGTGAGCTTTCGCTATACGCAGCCCGATGGGCCGATGGTGCTGAAGAATCTGAGCTTTACCGTGGAACCCGGAGAGATGCTGGCGGTTGTTGGCTTGAGCGGCTCCGGCAAGTCGACGCTTGCGAAAATGGTCATCGGGTTCCATGAGCCTGAAGCAGGTCGAATTCTGATCGACGGCTATGACCTGCAGCAGATCGAGCTGCAGCGCTACCGGGCTCAGGTGGGCTACGTCATGCAGAGCAATCTCCTGTTCCAGGGCACCGTGGCGGAGAACATCACCGTTGGCGATGACGAGCCGGATCGCATGCGCATGCTCGAAGCGGCGCGCCAGGCCGATGCGCATAACTTCATTGCCGCGCTGCCCATGGGCTATGAACACCGCGTGGGCGAGCGGGGCGTCGGTTTGTCCGGTGGTCAGATTCAGCGCATCTGTATTGCGCGCGCGCTGTATCGGTCACCGCGCATCCTGATCTTCGATGAGGCGACGTCGGCGCTCGACAGCGAATCCGAGAGCAACGTGCTCGGCGCCATGGATGGCATGCTCGCCGGCCGCACGGCCATCGTGATCGCCCATCGCTACAGCACGATCGTCCGCGCTGACCGGATCCTGGTCCTGCATGATGGCGCGGTCGCCGAGAGCGGCACCCACCAGGAGCTGCTCGCTACAGGTGGCCTGTACTACCAGCTGGTGCACAAGCAGATGAGCGACGCCGCATGAGCCGGTTGTCGCCCCTTCGGGAGCCCCTTGCCGGATCCGGCTCGCTGGTGCAGAAAATCGAGCTGTTGCGCGCCAAGCTGCGGCTCGCCCAGCAGTTGTCGAGGCCCGAGATCGAGCGTTTGCTGACGGAGATGAACGCGCTGCGGACGGCGGTGCTGGCACAGAGCAATGCCGATTCCCTGCGCAGCCTCGAGCGGCTGCGTGGCACCGACGAGACCGGACCGTCCGCGCCGTCGGCGGCGGCCTCCGAGCTTGGCTTCGAGGGCGTGCTCGGGGACAGCCCGGGCATTGTCGAAGCGCTGGAGCTGGTGCGTCGGGCTGCGCCCACGGATCTGCCGCTGCTGATTGATGGCGAGAGCGGGACCGGCAAGGAGCTGTTTGCCCGGGTCGTACACAGCAACAGTAGCCGTGCCGGTCAGCCCTTTGTCTCGGTCAACTGTGGTGCGATCCCGGACAGTCTCATCGAGTCCGAGCTCTTCGGTCATAAAAAGGGCGCTTTCACCGGCGCTAGCAGTGACCGCAAAGGCTTCTTCGAGGCCGCGCACGGTGGCACGATCTTTCTCGATGAGGTCGGCGAGCTGCCCATGCAGGGGCAGGTCAAGCTACTCCGGGTCCTCCAGGTCGGCGAGATTCAGCGGCTGGGCACCGATGCGCCGATTGCCGTTGATGCCCGGGTCGTTGCCGCTACGAACCGAGATCTCGAGGCCATGGCTGCACGCGGAGAGTTCCGGGAAGATCTGTTCTATCGGCTCAGTGTCATTCACACCTCATTGCCACCGTTGCGCGAACGCAGGGACGAAATCGCACTGCTGTGTGACTTCTTCCTGGGTGAGGCCGCACAGGCGCTGAATCGCCCCCGCGCGCAGCTGTCTCCGGCGCTCGCGGGCTTCCTCCAGGGCTATGCTTATCCCGGCAACATTCGCGAGCTGAAAAACCTCATCTATCGCTTAAGCTGCCTCGCTGATGGGGTGGCGGATCTCGAGCATTTGCCGAAGGCAGTCCGGGCGGCAAGGGACGCAACGGCGGCTGACCCGTCCGCGTCTACCGAAGCGGGCGCGCCCACCGCGACTCTGTCGCAGGTCAAACGGCAGGCGAGTGATGCCGCTGAGCGGCGTTATCTGGAGAGCGGGCTGCGGGCGAGCGCCGGCCGGGTGGTTGACCTGGCTCGGGAGCTGGGAATGAATCGCTCGCATGTTCAGACATTGCTCAAGAAGCACGGCCTGAAAGCGATGGACTTTCGCCCGGGCCGAAGCGGCTGATCGGTCAGCGCTACCCGTCCTGGTGCTGCGCTGCTGCGACCGCCGCAAAGACCCAGCGCTCAATTTCACCGCTGGTAGCGAGCGGTCGGTCGGTGAACAGCAGGCGAAAGTAGATCGCGCCGGTCAGCGGATCGAGCAGGGTGGCTGCTGCGGTCCCCGCCGGCAGTTCGCCGCGCTCGATGGCCTGCGCGATGCGCTCCTCGGTTGGCGCGCGGCGCTGATCGATGGCCCGGTACAGCAGCTTTGCGAAGGCGGCATCGGCGATCGCCGCCTCCACCATGGCCGGCAACACTTTGCCCCAGCGCGACCGTTCCAGCACCTGAACCAGGCGCTCGTAGACCGCGATCAGGTCGGCGCGAATCGACCCGCTGCCCGCCAGGGGACGGGCGTCGCCGAGAATCACCTCGAACGCCTGCATCGCGATGTCCGGGATCGAATCGAAATGCCGGTAGATGGTGGAGCGCGCGACGCCGCTCTCGGTTGAGATCCGCTCGATCGTGAGGTCGCGGTAGCCCCGCTGTCCCAGTAGCTCGACTGCGGCGGAGAGAATAAGCCCACGGGTGCGGTCCAGTTGCCCGCGTTTCGGGGCCCGGGAGCCTTTGCTAATCGCCGTCGGCGCCACCCTGGCTCAGACCGCTGCCGCCGGGTGGCTGCGCCGGTGATGCTCCGCCAGGTAGGCATAGGCCTTGGCCTGCAGATCGGCGGGTGGCGTTGGCAACAGGGCCGGTGCGCCGTCGCGGCTGGGCAGGGACAGGGTCGCTTCGGCGAACGCTGTCTCTTCGTCGCGCTGGTTGGTGGCACTGATGCGCACATCCACCAGATGTAGCGCCCCTTGAACGCGCTTGCCCGTCACCGTGCCGGTGATGCGCTGTAGATCACCCATGTAGTTGAACTTGCGCAGCTCGTCGTGCTGCCGGATCACGAAGCCATCGTCGCCGGCCCAATCGGACAGGGCGTGGTGCAGCCAGAACTCGCGCTGCAGGCCCCAGTCATAGGCTTCCGGATTGCCGACCTTCTGTGCGAGATCACGATCCCAGTGCACGCGGGCCTCCGTGTCGTAGGCGCCATGGACGTTCCTCGAGTACATGCTCTTCAGGCGTTGCCGGTCCTTGGCCGCCACCCGGGAGGCGGCCAGCATCCGCAGCGGTGCGAAGCCATAGCCCGCGCAGTGCGCCAGAAAGACCTCGGTGGTGGTGAGCGGCCCCTTGAGCAGCGGGCCGACCGCCTCGCCCTCCTGCACGTCCTCGAAGTAGCGGGGCGTGCTGCCCCGGGGCGCTTCCTTGAGGTACTCCGCGTCCAGAGCAGCGACGTCGTCGCGGCTGTAGTGCGCGCTTTCGATTGCCTGGTACTTGCCCTTGTCCCGCGCGGCCTTGCGTTCCGCCATGATACGCAGCAGCCGGTAGATCGCGACGATTTCACCGCGCTGATTGAACTTCACGTAGCGGCGCGTGATGTGAACGGTGCGCCCGCCGAACTCCGAGATCTTTTCCTCAGCGCTCTCCTCACCCTCGAAGCTGTAGAGCGTGTCGCCCGGGTACATTGGCCGGTACCACTCCCAGGTACCGCCGGACATGAAGGTTTGCGTGCCTTTGAACAAGCCTCGGGCCTGAGCCTTGATCTCTCGCGGCATGCGGTCGCCCAGCAGGGGCATGTTGGTGATCGCCGTCATGATCGAGGGTGCGATCACCCCGCCCCAGCGCGTACCGGCGGCGTAGCCGGCATCGGTGTAGAGCGGGTTGTCATCGCCAATGCTTAGCGCGAAGTTGCGGATGGCATCCTCGGAGAGGGTGGCGTGGAACTCCCGGGTCCGATTCGGCTCGTCGTAACCGACAACCGCCTGCTGCCTGCGGATATCCTCGTCGGTGATCGTGCCGGTCTTGACGTCGGTCTCTTCCGTGGCGGCCATGGTGTGCTCCGTGCTGGCGCTGTTCACTAAATCGTATTTTAATGTTTTGTTTAGATCAACGCCGCGCAGCGGGATCACACAGGGAGAACGTCGCCTATGACGGGACCGGCAGAGATTGAACTCGGCGCAGCAACGCTCCTGGTGACCGGCGCGGCGTCCGGTATCGGCGCAGCGCTGGCGCGGCGCTTTGCGTCCGCCGGTATCGGCGCGGCCTATCTCGTCGACGTCGATGAGCCGGGCCTCGCGGAGGTCGCAGCGCACTGCGCTGATGCCGGGGTTCGCTGCGAGCACGCCGTGGTGGACGTGCGTGATGCTGACGCGTTGCGCGGGGCCTTTGACGCCGCGCAGGCGCTGACCGGCACGCTCGAGTTCGTGCACAACAACGTCGGCATCATGACCGGCTTTCCGGCGTTCCCTGAGACACCGCTGGAGCTGATGGATCGAGTGCTGGCAGTGAACCTGCGCTCCGTCCTGCTGGGTGTGCAGTTTGCCCTGCCGCGCATGGGTCCCCGTGGCGGCAGCATTCTCAATACGTCTTCCCTGGCGGCCTCGATCACCATGCCGGCAGATCCGATCTATGCCAGCACCAAAGCTGCGGTTAGCCACTTCACCCGCTGCTGTGTGCCGCTTGCCCGCAAGCAGGGCGTTCGCATCAACGCGCTGTGTCCCGGCGTCGTTGACACGGCCATCCTGGCGCAGAACGAGCACCCACAGTATCAGCCCAAGCGCAGTGCCGACGCGCTGGCGGAGCAGGGCTTTGCCCTGCTGCGAGCGGAGGACGTCGCGGCAGTGGCGTTCGAGATGTTGACAGACCCCCAGCTGACCGGCGAGCTGCGCATCGTCGGGAACGAGCGCCTCGATCCGGCGCCATGACCCTTCTTACAAATCCAGGAGCCTGCCATGACTGCGTTCTGCCGCACGGAACAGTCTGATCACGTACTGACTATCACGATCGATCGCCCGGAACGTCTGAATGCGCTGCACCCGCCCGCCAGCGTCGAGCTGGCGGCGGTCTTCGACGACTTCGCCGCAAACGACGATCTCTGGGTTGCCATTCTGACCGGAGCGGGACGGGCGTTCTCCGCGGGCAATGATCTACGCTATCAGGCCGCGGGCGGTGAGCGGCTGGCCATGCCCCGGGGGTTCGGTGGCCTCACCAGTCGCTTTGACCTGGACAAGCCGGTGATTGCAGCGGTCAACGGCCTCGCCCACGGCGGCGGGTTCGAGCTGGCGCTGGCCTGCGACCTGATCATCGCGGCTGAGTCTGCGGAGTTTGCCTTGCCGGAGCCGAAGGTCGGGCTGGCCGCTCTGGGCGGAGGCCTGGTACGGCTCCCGGCGCAGATCGGGCTGAAGCGGGCCATGAGCATGATTCTCACGGGCCGGCGGGTCAGCGCTGCGGAAGGGGAGCGCCTTGGCTTTGTGAATGAAGTCGTGCCCGTCGACGAAGTGCTGCCACGCTCCCGGGCGCTCGCGGGGCAGATCAATGAGTGCTCGCCGCTGTCCATCCGTGCCAGCAAGGCCGTCGCGCACGCGGCCCTTGACAGCCCCTCGCTCGAGGCGGCACTGACAACGCGCCATGAGGCGGTGCGCGCCATGTTGCGCAGCGAGGACTTCGAGGAAGGGCCGCGGGCGTTTGCCGAGAAGCGCCCGCCGCGCTGGCAGGGGAAGTAGATGTTCATTGAAGTTCGTGATGCACGGCTGGCGAAGGTCGTGGACGTTGAGGCGCAGGTCGAGACCCTGGCGGAAGACTTCGTGTTCACGGAAGGCCCGGTCTGGCGCGCGGCCGATGCATCCGTCATCTTCAGCGACATCCCGGCGAGTCAGCTGTTCCGGTGGCGGGAGGGCGAGGGCGTCACGGTGTATCGGGCAGACAGCCACATGGCCAACGGCAATGCGCTCGATCACGGTGGGCGCCTGCTGTCCTGCGAGCATGGCACCAGCCGGGTCGTGCGCGAGCACAGTGACACCACGGAAGTGCTGGCCAGTCATTACGAGGGTAAGGCGCTCAACAGCCCCAACGACATCGTGGTGCGCAGCGATGGCGCGATCCTCTTCACGGACCCGACCTATGGTCGCCAGGACAACCCGACCGGCCTCGCGCGGGATCCGGAGCTCGAATTTTGCGGGGTCTACCTGATCGACGGCGATGGCGAACTGATCCTGCTGAACCGTTCTCTTGAGATGCCCAATGGCCTGTGTCTGAGTGACGACGAGCGATCGCTGTACGTGGCCGATACGGCGCAGCGCCAGGTCTGGCGCTTCGCGCTGGATGGGAATCGCCTTGGAGAGGGGCGGGTGGTGTGTCGTTCCCCGGCGCCCGATGGCCTGAAGCTCGATGCGAGTGGCTTTCTTTACGCCGGGGGTGTTGGCGGTGTCAGTGTGTACGATCCCGACGATGGCGCCTGGCTGGGCCGCATCAACACCCCGGGCTTCTGCGCCAACTTCTGCTGGGGTGGTGCGGAGCTGACCACGCTCTACATGACTGCGTCTGAAGGTCTGTATCGGGTTCGGGTGCGAATCCCCGGTCGACCACTGCCTCCAGGTTACGCCCGTGATCCTTTAGCCACCGTTGGGCAGTGACTGCACTAATACAGATTCTTGCGATAGTCGCTATCGAGTGTGCGACGCAGCAGCCCGGGCACGCGGACGGCAGCGCGCGTCATACTGGCACCGATGCCCTGTTCTCGGCTGTGCCTGATGTGCGCTTTGAAGATCTCCGTGGGGATCAGGCCGTGTGTGGTGTCTTCCGTTGACCAGCGCTCGGCCTGGTCGAGGGTCGCGCTGGTCTGGAGCGCGAGCTTAGCCGGGTCACAGCGAACCTGGGTGACCAGCTTCGGCAGCTTGTCGTGTACGGCAAAGGCTCGGAGCAACGCTTCTTCGGCGTACAGTGAGGCCGGACCGTGGATCCGCAGGTACGCCGGGGAGCCAGGTACCAAGACTAATAGCGAGACCCGCGGCTGTTCCAGCACGTTCAGAAAGCTGTCAATGCGCCGGTTGCCCGGCCGGTCTGGAAAGAGAATGGCGTCCGTACGGGCTGCCAGCAGTGCACCGGCCGGATCGCCTTTCGGGCTGACATCGACCTGGCCCGCCGCATTCATGGTCGCGAAGCTTAAGAATCGCGCGTGCTGCAGGAACGCGGCAGCATCAGTCGCGGTCTCTGTCGGTTCCGCGCCCCAGAACTCCGAGCGCATGAGTGCCTTCGCGCAGTGCAGGTAGCATTCCTCGACCTTCAGCAGTAGCGCGTCTTGCTCGGTGCCGGCGATGCGCCCGTTGATCCGCAGCGTCTCGTTCAGCCCTGGGACAAACCACAGGGATCCGAACGTCTGACCGTCAGTCGCGAGTAGCGGATCATCCATCGCCTGTAAGGGGATCCTGAGCGTGGACGGATCGGACAGCGTAGCGAAGCCCCGCTCTCCGCCGCACAGGCACTGTTGCAATCGGTCGTGCGCCCCGATCGCGAGCACCATCATCGGGGACGCAGCCAGCCATCGCTCTGCGTGAGCGTCGGCATGGTCGATGACTTTGAGATTTCGCGGTCCCGGCAGGGCGCCGACGCGGTCCTGTACTGCCTCAGCGCTTGTTAGAGCCTGCTCCGGCGGGAGCGGGACCTGCGCGCTCACGCTGCATCCTGCTGGGCGTCGAGTCGTTTGGCTCGCTTCATCCCTTCGTCCGTATCACCCAGCTTCCAGTAGCAGCTGACGTACATCTGCCGCTTGTCGACACCACGTTCGTCGCGAAAGTAGCGACGCAAACGGCGCATGGCGGCGAATTCCCCGGCGAACCAGGGATACGCGCGCCCGGGCAACCAGGGCAGGGCAAGTACTGTCTCGACGAGCGCCTGGTTTGGTGCCGCTTGATCTTCGTTCACGACCCACTGCACATCGATGCCTGGTGGAGCATCGATGACCTGTCGATCCTGGGCCTCCGGAATCTCGATCACCGCGTAGCCTCGGGCATCACGACGCAGTCGTTCGAGGTTGACGGCCAGCGCGGGGAGGGCGGACAGGTCCGCGGCGAGCAGAAACCAGTCGGCCAGAGGATCAACCAGTTTCTTCTCTCCCGGTCCGCGCAAAACAATCGGATCTCCCGGCCCGGCCCGTCGAGCCCAGGCGGATGCCGGGCCACTGTCGCCATGATCCACGAAGTCGAGGGTCAGCCGCTGCCGCTGCGGATCCTGGTCACGAATCGTGTACGAGCGCATAACCGGGTCACCTGCCGGGACCGGAACCACCACTTTGACGTAGCCGCTCTCCTGATCCTCGGGAAAGTCACGCAGCTGTGCGCCCTCGACGATCACGCGCCGCATGTGGGGAGAGAGGCTGCGGTTCTCCGCCACGGTCAACTGGTACTGGGCAACCATCGGGCGCACCTTTAATGAGAATGATTCTCAATAATATCACAGAATCGCGGTCCACGGGTTGCCAAGACGTCGACAGCGCCTAGAATGCGCGCCTTAATCTAAACAGTTCTCATTAGCCTTTACTTGATTGAGGCGCGATGAGGCCCACTGGAGAGACCGATGCGAATCGCCGTCAACGCTGCTTTTATCATCTTACTTGCCATTTTCGGACCGGCCGCGGAGGCGGCGCCGGAAGCTGAGGGCCTCCAAGGCGCCAGCCAGGTTGTTGATGAGATCGTCGTCATTGGAGAACTGCAACGTTTCGGCGCAACCAAATCCGACGTAGCGGTTTCGGAGCTTCCCCGATCGGTATCGGTGATTCCAGCAGCGGAGTTCCTGGAACGCGGGGCGCTCACGCTGAGCAATACCTTGGACTACACCGCGGGCGTGGTGGGCAACGCCTTTGGCTATGCCACCCGAGGTGACTTCACCAGCATTCGCGGGCTCGATGCGCCTGAGTATCAGGACAATCTACAGGTGCTGTTCGGCTTCTATAACAACGCGCGCGCCGACGTGTACACCCTGGAGCAGGTCGAGGTGCTCAAGGGACCAGCCTCCGTGCTTTACGGCCAGGCGGCGCCGGGCGGCATCGTCAGTACCGTGTCCAAGGTTGCCCGTGCCGACAACGACGCCAGGGAACTGGTCCTCACCGCCGGGAATTTCGATCGGTACCAAGCATCCGTTGATCTTGCGCTACCCCTGGGTGCCGACAGCGGTTGGAGCGCCCGACTGGTGGCGCTCTACCGGGATGCCGATACGCAGGTGGATTTCGTCACGGACGATGCGATCGTGCTGGCACCCTCGATTACCTGGGAGAATGAGCGTGCGTCCATGACGCTGCTGGTCAACTACACAGACCGCGAAAGCGACACCGCCGCACAGTTCCTGCCGCTGGCTGCCACAGCCTGCGGTAGCGGGTCGATCACGATTTCCGAGCCCAGTGTGTGTGTCGGGACTTCCGGCGCTGAGGTCGATGGCTCGATTTCTGTGGGTGATCCTAACTTCAATCGCTATGACACGGAGGCCATCACGGTCAGCCTGTTCGGTACTTACGAGATCAACGAGTGGCTCGCGGTCGAGGGCACGGCACGCTATCGCGACAACGAAGCGGAGTACGATCAGACCTGGATCTCGTTCCTGGGCGATGGCAACGCCCGGGTGCTGCCCGATGGCACGGCGGTTGGCCGTTCCTGGTACAGCGCACCGGCTGGTTCGACGCAGTCAGCCTTTGATGTGCGGCTGCGTGCAGATTTCGATACCGGTGGGATCGCGCACCAGATGCTGGTCGGGGCCAACTATCAGGACGTTGAGACCGAGATCGATGCGGCGTTCATCTATGCGCGTCCGACCACCTTCAACATCTTTAATCCTGTCTACAGCGGAGCGGAGATCCCGACGGCGGCCGAGTTCGATGCGGTCCGAGGCGCTGACGATGACGAGACGGTCGCGAGTGATGTGTACCTGGTCGATACGCTGACCGTGGGCGATCTCGTGGTGAATGCCGGGATCCGCTTTTCATCGGTGGATTCCGAAGACGCAGCCAGTGATCAGACAGACCGGGAAACGCCGATCACCCTGGGGGCCCTCTACCGGACCGACCTGGGCCTGAATCCCTACGTCAGCTACGCCGAATCCTTCCGTGCGACTGTGGGCACGGACGTGGTCACAGGGCGTTCCTTGAAGCCTCGTCGCGGCGAACAGACCGAAATCGGCCTGAAGTACCAGTCCGCGGATAGTCGTAACTTCATCACGGTCGCCTGGTTTGATCTGGAAGAAGACAATCTGGTCGACTTCGTGGCGGGCGGACAAACCCAGCCCGGACTCTCCATTGAGACCCGGGGCATCGAAGTCGAGGCGCTGTTGACCGCGGGGGCCTTTACCTTCGATTTCAACTACCGTCATCTTGATGGCGAGGAAGTCGACGAGAACGGTGACAGTGTGCCGCGACCCAGTCTCCCTGACGACGCGGCGTCCCTGTGGACCCGCTGGCAGCCGCAAAGCGGTGCACTGCTCGGCTGGCGGGCGGGCTTTGGCATTCGCTATGCCAGTGGCAACGAAAGCAACGGCACGGCATTCCTCGCTGCGAATGGCTTTGCACCTACGCCGATTCGCGTGGAAAGCGATGGCTACACCGTGTTCGACGCGATGATCGGCTACGAGTTTGCGGGGTTCGATCTGGCTGTGAACCTGCGCAATCTGGGTGACGAGGAGTACTATTCGACCTGTCTGTCGCGCGGTGACTGTTTTCCCGGCGAGCAGCGTACGATCGTCGCCACGCTTGCCCGACGTTTCTAGAGCAAGGGTTTGCCGCTAGTGAACGCTGCCGAGGCTCAAGGCGATTGCCATAATCCCCATGATTGACAGCAGCAGGAAGGTGCCCTGGGCGCCGATCAGGCGCGGGTAGTTGGCGCCTTCGTAGCGCCCAAGCCCCCAGGCATGCAGTGCGCGCAACATCAGTAACGTCGTACCGCAGAGATGGAGTGCGGTGCCCGACAGTCCCCCGTGTTCGAGCAGGGCGAGCAGGATCAGCGCCAGTGGCACGTTCTCTACGAAATTGCCCTGTACCCGTTCCACCGCCTCGGCGCGCCAGGCGGGCTGCGCACGGGGTCGCAAGCGGACGTACAGCACCAGGTTGGCCAGAAACACAGCGAACAGCGCCAGAACGCCCGCGTAGAGGAGGGTGATCGTCACCGGGCGATGCCCAGCAGCGTCAGCAGCAGACCGCCCGCCGTGAGCGTGATGCCGATCCAGGCGTACTGATCGAGCCAGAACAGGAGGAAGGCCTCCGGGCTCCCCGGTGGCGCGGTTGGGATCTCACCGCGACGCAGCTGCCGGGGCCAGGGCGCAACCCAGACGATCTGGGCGCCCAGCCAGAGGGCCCCCAGGCCACACAGGACCAGCGGGCTCACGAGCGCAGCACCGCGTGGTAGCGCAGCGGCTCCACCTCGATCATGACGCGCTGCTGCTTCTCAAGCCACGCGTCCAGGTCGTCCGGTACCTGCCAGCCCGTCTCCGCAATGGCGGCAAACACCAGGCGCGTGCGTCGCTCCAGATCGTGCCGGCTGACCCGGGCCTGGCCAGTGATGGCGATGAAATCGAAGGGTTCGCGGTTGCTGATCACACACAGGTTCACGCGCCCGTCCGCTTCGATACGGTGCCGTTTGGCGGTTGCGCCGGGTGTACTGACCACGAACTGAGAACCATCCCTGGCGAAGGCGACCACAGAACTGGCGGGCGCCTGCTCGCGATCCAGGTGCGTCAGCACCGCCCAGCGATGTGCATCGAGAAACTGGTTTTCCGGATCCGAGAACATGCCCCCACCCCCGCCGGTTCATCGCCGCAGAGTAACCCGGCCC
>JBCDIK010000012.1:0-34166 GCA_038749065.1 Pseudomonadota bacterium
ATCACGTGATCGCGTCTCTCGACGCTCAGGAAGCCGTCTGAAGCGCAGATTCAGGAGTCCGGATAAAGCAAGGCTTCAACAGTCCGTCTGATCCAGCCAGTTCATATTCCTGTCGCCACTTGCGCTGCGACACCCAAACTGTGATTGCATCACTGGCCAGCGCTTCCATGCCCCCCTAGACTTCCGAGCGGTCTCAATCTGGACATGGATTTTATGATTACGAAGTGCCTGTTTCCGGTGGCTGGGTATGGCACCCGCTTCCTGCCGGCAACGAAAGCGATGCCGAAGGAAATGCTCCCGGTTTTGGACAAGCCCCTTGTTCAATACGGCGTGGAAGAAGCGCACGAAGCCGGCATCCGGGATATGGCATTCGTCACCGGCCGCACCAAGCGCGCAATCGAAGACCACTTCGACGTGAGTTTCGAGCTCGAGCACTCGATCAAGGGTACGGGCAAAGAGCGCGCTCTGGACGGGATTCGCGAGCTGATCGAGGACTGCACCTTCTCCTACACCCGCCAGCGGGAAATGAAGGGCCTCGGGCACGCCATCCTCACCGGGCGCACCATCGTCGGCGATGAGCCCTTTGGTGTCGTGCTGGCCGACGATCTGTGCTTCAACGAGGATCAGGGCGTGCTGGCGCAGATGGCACAGCTGTTCAGCCAGTTCCGCTGCAGCATCGTCGCCATCGAGGAGGTGCCGGCGGATCAGACCCACAAGTATGGCGTGATCGCTGGCGAGCCGATTAGCGACCGCCTGTTCCGCATCACGGATATGGTCGAGAAGCCGGCCCCGGAAGAAGCGCCGAGTAACCTCGCGATCATTGGCCGTTATCTGCTGACGCCGGATATCTTTGAGATTCTGGAAAGCACGCCTGCGGGCAAGAACGGTGAGCTGCAGATTACCGATGCGCTGCTCACGCAGGCTCAGCGTGGGTGTGTGATCGCCTACAAGTTCCGCGGCCAGCGCTTTGACTGTGGCAGCGTAGGCGGATTCGTCGACGCGACCAATTTCTGCTACGAGCGGCACCTCAAGAACACGCCCTAGACAGCGCCCGCAGCGGCGCGAATTGCGCCCGGCTGGCTCCTCGAGATTCAAGGAGGCATCGCAATGCTAGACATCATTCAATCCGGCGGCTGGCTGATGGTCCCCATCTTGCTGTGCAGCATCGTGGCGGCCGCGATCAGTGTGGAGCGGCTGTGGTCACTGCAGCGCGGTCGGATCACGCCGAAGAACCTGTTGGCAGAGGTGTGGAATAACCACAAGGACTCCGAGCCCGATCCGCAGTCGATCCGCGACCTGCGCGGCTCGAGCCCCTTGGGCCAGGTGTTCGCCGCTGGTCTGAGTAATGCACGGCGTGGACGCGACATCATGAAAGAGGCCATGGAAGAGTCTGCAGGGCAGGTCAGCCATGATCTCGAGCGCTATCTCACGGCGCTGGGCATCATCGCGTCCATCGCGCCGCTGCTCGGCCTGCTCGGTACGGTCGTCGGCATGATCCAGGTCTTCTCGGTCATGCTGCTGGAAGGCGCCGGCAACGCGAACGTGCTGGCCGGTGGGATCTCCAAAGCCCTGATCACCACCGCGGCGGGACTGTCCGTCGCGATCCCGGCGCTCATATTTCATCGCTTCTTTCTGCGCCGGGTCGACGAGCTGATGGTCAGCATGGAACAGGAGGCGAGTAAACTCGTCGACATCATGCACGGTGATCAGGAAGATCCGCGGCTGTGAAATTCAAGCGTGGCAACCGGCACGAAGTCCAGGTGGAGTTGACACCACTGATCGACGTGGTGTTTCTGCTGCTCATCTTTTTCATGGTGTCGAGCACCTTCATTCGGGAAACCCAGCTCAAGATCGATCTGCCCGAAGCCAGCGGGGAACTGCAGGAAATCGAGGGCGAGGTGCTGGAAATTGCCGTCGACGCGCGCGGCGAGTATGCGCTCAACGGCACCATCCTCGTGAACAATGAGCTAGGGACGCTGGTCCGGGCGCTCAAAGAAACTTCGAAAACAGTTGACAAGTCAGAACGGGTGATCGTTACGGCAGACGCCAATGCGACTCACCAGGCTGTGGTACGTGCCATGGATGCGGCAGGCAAGGTAGGATTGACCCGCATCAGCATCACGACCCAGCAGCCGGAAGATGAAGGGTAACGACTGGTCGACCTACAAAAGACTGCTTGGCTACGTTCGTCCCTACTGGCCGCTGTTTTTCCTCTCCGTGGTCGGCTTCCTCGTCGGCAGCGGCGCTGAGGCTTACTTTGTCCGCCTGCTCGGCAACCTGATCGACGGCTGGGGTGACCCGGACTCGGGCGTCATGGTCACGATTCCCATTACCATGTTCGCGGTCGCCATCATCCGCGGGCTTGGCGAGATCACCGGGGAACTGCTGCTCAGCAAGATTTCCTTCAGCGTGGTGCACACGCTGAGGGTAGAGCTGGCCGATCGGCTGCTGGTACTGCCAAGCGCTTACTTCGATGCCGCGACCCAGGGGCATCTGGTCAATCGAATCACCTTCAACGTCGCTCAGCTGCGCGATACGGGCACGGACGCGTTGAAATCCATCGTCAAGGATGGCGGCTATGTGATCGTGCTGTTCGCCTGCATGCTGTTTCTCAGCTGGAAGCTCACGGCGGTGTTTCTGATAGCGGCGCCGCTAGTCGCGGTCGTGGTCGGTTTTGCATCCCGGCGGTTCCGGCGTATCAGCCGCCGCATCCAGAACAGTATGGGTGACGTTACACACGTCTCTTCGGAGATGGTCTCCGGCTATCGCGTCGTACGCGTCTTTGGCGGCGAGCAATACGAGCGCGAACGGTTTACCGGAGCAAGTGATCGCAACCGGCGCCAGAACCTCAAGATGGTGGCCACCAAAGTGGCGAGCACGCAGCTGATCCAGGTCATGGTCGCAGCAGCGCTGTCGATATTGATCTGGCTGATGTTCCGGCCGGAGCTTGGCGGTGCGCTGAGCACCGGCGACGTGGTCGCGTTTCTGGGCTATGCGGGCTTGTTGTCGCGCCCGATACGCAAGCTATCGGAAGTGAATGCGCGCCTCCAGCGTGGCCTTGCCGCTGCCGACGATGTCTTTGCTCAACTCGATGAGCCGGCTGAGGCTGATGATGGCACGGAGACCATCGAGCGGGTGGAGGGGAGCGTGGTCTTCGAAGACGTCAGCTTCAGTTACGAAACGCGAACCAATGCGGCCCTGCGCAACGTGTCCTTCGAGATCGAGGCCGGTGAGACCATTGCGCTCGTCGGTGCATCGGGAAGCGGCAAGTCCACGCTTGCCAGTCTCATTCCGCGCTTCTACGAGGTGGGCAGCGGCCGCATCCTGCTGGACGGCGCGGACATCGCGACCTATCGCCGCGACTCGCTGCGGCGGCAGGTGGCGGTCGTCAACCAGCAGGTTGTGCTGTTCAACGACACCTTGAGGGCGAACATCGCCTACGGCGAGCTGAGTGGCGCCAGCGACGACGACATTGAGGACGTGGTGGCTCGGGCGCGCGTTGCCGACTTCCTGCCTGATCTGCCCCTGGGCCTGGACACGCTGGTGGGTGACGACGGGGTGCTGCTCAGCGGCGGGCAGCGCCAGCGCATCGCCATCGCGCGAGCGCTGCTGAAAGATGCGCCGATCCTTATCCTCGATGAGGCGACGTCGGCCCTCGACGCCGAGTCTGAGCGTCGGATCCAGGATGCGCTGGAAGAAGCCATGCGCGGTCGGACGACGATCGTGATCGCCCACCGGTTATCGACCATCGAGAAGGCCGACCGAATCCTGGTGATGGAAGACGGGCGCATCGTCGAGTCCGGTCCCCACAAGACGCTGTTGGAACAGGGCGGTGCTTACGCGGCGCTCTACGATGCGCAGTTCGATGACCAGGCAGGAAAGAGTGACCGCAAACGCCGTAACGCAGCGCGACGCAAGCGTGAGACGCCTCGCAAGGTTGAGGTCGGCCGCCGCCGGAGCCCGTCGACCTACCAGAACACGCTCGAGAACCGGCTCTGGTACGGCGGCAGCGCGCTCGCCGGAGCGCTGGCACCGGCATCCTGGGTGTTCGCCCGGGAGGCTCGGCGTCGGCGCAATGCCTTTCGCAGCGGACGTAAGGACGTGTGGCGTGCGCCGGTCCCGGTCATCGTCGTCGGCAATATCAGCGTCGGTGGCACCGGCAAGACGCCCTTCGTGGTCTGGCTGGCAAAAGCGCTGTCGGCGCGGGGCTTCAGCCCGGGCATTGTCAGCCGCGGCTATGGCGGTAGCGCCAGCACGCCGTTGCTGGTGAATCCCGACGCCGACCCGGTGCTCGTTGGCGACGAAGCGCCGCTGCTGGCCCGGCGCAGCGGAGTGCCGGTCGTCGTCGGGCGTCGCCGCAAGGATGCGGTAGCGCGCTTGCTCGAGGTGCAACCGGTCAACATCGTGATCAGTGATGATGGCCTGCAGCACTACGAGCTGGCGCGGGATATCGAGATCGCCATGGTCGACGGTGTGCGCGGCTTGGGCAATCGACGTGCACTGCCAGCGGGGCCGCTGCGCGAGCCGCCGGAGCGACTGAAAGAAGTCGACTGGGTCATCTGTACCGGGCAAGCGCTCGGGGAAGTGTCCGATGAGAGCGTTGCCCAGGTGCTGCCCCGGTGTTTCGTGCGCGTCGGTCCGCAGAACGAGCGCATTCCCCTCGACGAGATTGTCCGCGAGAACCGGGATGTGCTGGCCATCGCCGGCATTGGCAACCCTGGTCGCTTCGCAGCGACTCTGCGGGATCTCGGGCTGCGACCGGCCATGCACGCCTATCCGGACCATCACGAGTACGATGGGAGTGAACTCAAGGCCTGGCAGGCTGGCCCCGCGGATCGCCGCCCGATCGTCTGCACCGAGAAAGACGCGATTAAGCTCAGTCGGTTTATGCACGGTGGGGAGCGCCTCTACTACCTGGAGATCGAGCTGACCCTGCCGGAAGAGGATGTGGCCAGGCTCGATGCGCTCCTGAAAGAGCGGGGCATTGCACCGTGACGTCAGTAGCGTCGCCAGACGGAACGCCGAACTTTCACGTGATCGTTCCCGCGCGCTACGCTTCGACCCGGCTTCCGGGTAAGCCGCTGCGACTGATCGACGGGCGCGCCATGATCCTGCATGTGGTCGATCGCGCTCGCAGCGCGGGTGCTGCTAGCGTGACGGTGGCGACAGATGACGAGCGGATCCTTCAGACCGTTCTCGAAGCCAATCTCGAGGAGGTTGGCGCACTCCTGACCTCGCCAGATCACCCGTCGGGCAGTGACCGGGTCATGGAGGCGGCACAAGCCCTCGGTCTTGATGACGATGCGCTGGTGATCAACGTGCAGGGCGACGAGCCGCGAATCCCCGCCAGCGCGATCGAGGCGGTTGCGCGAGCGCTCGCCGAGCGTCCGGAGTTGGGCGCAGCAACCCTGGCGCAGCCGTTCGCGAATCAGGCCCACGCGCAGGACCCGAATCTGGTGAAGGTGGTGCGCAGCGTCAGCGGTCGGGCGCTGTACTTCTCGCGATCGGTCATTCCCTATTTGCGCGACGGTCCCGAGTCCGCGATTTCCGTGGAAGGCGCGCCAACCCCTTTTCTGCACCATGTCGGGATCTACGGGTTCAGGCTGGCGACGCTGCGCCGCTTCGTGCGTCTGCCAGTGGCGACGCTCGAGGCGCAGGAATCACTGGAGCAGTTACGCCTGCTGGCCAACGATATGGATCTGCATGTGGCGCTGGCACCGGAGCCGGTACCCGCTGGGGTCGATACGGAAGCCGATCTGACCCGGATTCGCAGTGATGCCGTCCCGAGCACCCATGGCTGACGTGACAGCGCGCTTCTCGTCCTGGCAGCTTCCCGGTGCGGACGCCGTGTTCCAGGACCTGCTCAAGACGGTGGCCTGGCGCAGCGAGCGGCTGCGCCTATACGGACGCGAACATGAGGTGCCGCGACAGATCGCCTGGGCCGGGGATGCTGGCGTGACCTATCGCTACAGCAGAATCGATCATGTGGCCTCCGGCTGGTCGTCGGTGTTGGCGAACGTGCGCAGCGCGCTCGAGCAGCGTCTGAAGGCGCGCTACAACTTCGTGCTGCTGAACCACTATCGCCATGGGCAGGATGCGATGGGCTGGCACACCGATGACGAGCCGGAACTGGAGGGGCAGGTCGCGTCCGTCTCCCTTGGGGCGACACGCCGGTTTCGCTACGAGGACGCGCAGGGGCAACGCCACAGCATCCTGTTGCAGCATGGCCAGGTGATCGAGATCCCACGCCATCTGCCGCACTGCCTGCCACGTATGCGGCGGGTCGACGAGCCGCGGATCAACCTGAGCTTCCGGTGGGTGCGTTGACCATACCCGCGCACTGGCAGCGGCGCTGGAACCTGGCACCTCACCTGACCCTGGGTGTTCACAGCGAGGCGCAGTTCGGCCTTACGGCGCGGACTGAGGATGAACTGATTGAGGCGCTGCAGCAGGCCCGCTCCCTGAGCGTGCCCACCACGGTGATCGGTGGCGGCAGCAATATCATCCCAGCGAAAACCGTCGCGGGTCTGGTGATCAAGTTCGCCAATCGTGGGATCCGGTTCGAAGCGTCAGGGCAGGGCTGCGAGGTCCACGCTGCGGCGGGTGAGAACTGGCACGCCCTGGTACGGGCGGCACTCGGGCGCGGGCTGCAGGGGATTGAGTGCCTGGCCCTCATCCCCGGGTCGGTCGGCGCAGCGCCCATTCAGAATATCGGTGCGTACGGACAGGAATTCGCTCAGCGCTGCGTCTCCGTGCGGGTCTACAGCCCGGCGAAGGAACGTATCGTCGAGCGCGCGGCCGCCGAGTGTGCATTCGGCTACCGGTCCAGCCGGTTCAAGGTGCGGCGTGACCTAGGTGAGATCGTGCTGTCCGTGCAACTGTCGCTACCGCGCGCGGAAGCACCCAGCGAGCGGCAGCCCTACGCAGAGGTCGATCGCGAACTTGCGAACATGGGCATCGTGCACCCACAGCCGGTACATATCGCCGAAGCCGTTTGCCGTGTGCGCCGCCGTAAGCTGCCGGACTGGCGGCGCCTGGGCAACGTTGGCAGCGTGTTCAAGAATCCAACGGTCAGCACCGCTCGCTTCGCGACCCTGCAGGCGCAGCATCCCGGGCTCATCGGGTATCCCCGGGGGGACAGTGTCAGGCTCGCTGCCGGCGCCCTGATCGAGCGCTGTGGTTGGCGCGGACGCTGGCAGGGGAGCGCCGGCGTCTGGCAGCGCCAGGCGCTGGTGCTGGTCCAGCGCCGATCGATCTCTGCACCACCCGACAGCACCGCCTTTGTGGCGTTGCTCCAGGCGGTGCAGGACAGTGTCGAGGAGCGGTTCGACCTTCGTCTGGAAGTCGAGCCCGTGCAGCTGCGCTAGTCGGACCTTCAGCCTTTCGGCAGCACTCCCTGCGCTTTCAGCTCCGCCTCGCGGCGACGGCGGCGGACTTCGCGAGGGTCATTGTAGGCACGAGCCGGCTCTTCGGGCGCGGGTTCCTGCGCGGCAGGCGCCTCGTCGACCGTTTCTGCCGCAGCGGCGTTGACCTCACTGGCGTCAGTCGCAGGCGCTTCGGCCACGGGCGCTTCGGCCACGGGCGCTTCGGCCGCCGCTTCTGCCTCTTCAGCAGTATCGACGGTTGCAGCCGCTTCCACGATCGGCGCAGCAGTCGACGCCGGCGCGCTCGTTGCTGTCGCTTGCGGTTCGTCTCCGGGAGGAGTGCCCGCGGCGCTGCTTGCCGACGCGGCGTCGCTTTCCTGTGCCATCGCGGTGCGGTCCGATGGGATTGTCGGCGTTGTGCCTTCGGCATCGGTCACCGTTGCTACCGCCGGCGTCGTTTCCGCGCTGCTCTCAGCAGGCTGACTCGCTGCGGGTTCACTGGCGGGGGCATCCTGCGCGGCACTGGCCTTGCGGGCTGCCGTGGCACCTGCGCCGGCGGCCGATGCTGCAGCTGCTTCCGCCAGCGCTGCGCGGTCGCGCACCGGTTGGCGCTTGCTCTCTGCGAGCGCCTCGGCGCTGGGTTGACGGGACTGCGGATCGATCGCATTGCGTGCCTCGATGACCGCGTCTGCCTCCGGATTCCGGGCACGCCCGCGACCTTCGCTGCGGCCACCGGCAGGGCGCTCTGAACGAGGTTCACGGCGCCCGGCGTCATCGGCGTTCTGTTCCGTTGCTTCCGCGCGCTCATTGCCGCTGCGATCGCCTTCATCCCGTCGATTGCGACGGCGTCCACCGCGGCGCGAACGTCGATTGCCACGTTGTTCCCCGTCGCCATCCTGGGCATTTCGGGCACTGTGTTCGCGCGGCGCCCCGTCGCGATCATCGCTGGCAGATCGCTGCGGCGAATCGCCCTGCGCGCTCTCGGAGCGCGCGGGGGCGTCACCTGCGTCGCGATTGCGGTTGCCGTCGGAACGGCCGCGGCCGCCACGATTCCGACCGCGGCCACCGCGACTCCGCCGGCGTCGCTCGCCGGAGCCACCGCGCCCTGTTGAATCGCCGTCGCGGTTACCTGCCGGCGCTGGTGCTGGCGTCGCTTCGGCGGCCTCGGTCGCTGCCGGTTCGCTGCCGGTGGGCGCAGGGGCGGCGGCCGGCTCGTCACTGAACAAGCTCGTCACGAGTCGCTTGAAGAGGCCGGGACGTTCGGTGGTGCTAGCAGCCGCAACGCTCGCTGCCGCACCGGCGGCGATTGCCGTAGCCGCTGCGGCAGCATCGGGGGCTGCCACCGTGGCCGGTTCGGGCGCGGCGGCGCTTTGCGGCACCGGCGCAGGCGCAACCGGCTCCGGCGCACGGACCGCCGCCTGTTGGCTGGTCGTGCTCCGGGGCGCCTCGGTTTGCGGGATCTCGACGGTGGGCGTCACGTCGGCGAGCTCGTAGGAGGGAACGTCCGGTTCCTGTTGAGCCTGGTCATCACGCAGTCGCTGCACCTCGTAGGCCGGCGTCTCCATGTTGACGTTGGGGATGATCTGCACCCGTGTCGCAGTGCGTTGCTCGATCTCGTTCACTTCCCGACGCTTTTCGTTCAAAAGGAAGGAAGCGATCGAGAGCGGCACCATCGCGCGCACCAGCGAGGAGCGCTCCTTCAGGCACTCTTCTTCAACCACGCGCAGAATCGCCAGCGCCAGCGGGCGGGTGTCGCGGATGCTGCCCTGGCCCGAGCAGCGCGGGCATACCGTTGATGTCATTTCTTCCAGCGAGGGGCGCAGCCGTTGCCGTGACATTTCCATGAGACCAAAGCGGCTGATGCGGCCGACCTGAACCCGGGCGCGGTCGATCTGCAGGGATTCCCGGAGCCGGTTCTCCACGGCGCGCTGATTTTTTTGCGCACTCATGTCGATGAAGTCAATGACGATCAGACCGCCCATGTCCCGCAGCCGCAGCTGCCGGGCCACCTCTTCGGCGGCTTCCAGATTGGTGTTAAGCGCGGTCTCCTCGATGTCTGCACCTTTGGTGGCTCGGGCGCTGTTAATGTCGATCGAGACGAGCGCTTCTGTCGGGTCAATCACCAGACTGCCGCCAGAGGGCAGCCGCACGTTGCGCTGGAACGCCGTCTCGATCTGGCTCTCGACCTGGTAGCGACTGAACAGGGGGATATCGTCTTCGTAGAGCTTCACTTTGCTCGCGTAGTGGGGCATCACCTGGGAAATGAACCCGCTGGCCTCCTGGTAGGCTTCTGGCGAGTCGATCAGCACCTCGCCGACATCCTTGCGCAGGTTGTCGCGGATGGCCCGCAACACCACATTGTTCTCCTGATAGAGCAGGGACGGATTGGGTTCGTTGTCAACAGCGTTGCCAATCGCCTCCCAGAGCTGCAGCAGGTAATTGAGGTCCCACTGCAGTTCCTCGGCGGTGCGGCCGACCCCTGCGGTCCGCACGATGACGCCCATGCCCTGGGGAATATCGAGCTCGCTCATCGCGGCCCGAAGCTGATCCCGGTCCTCGCCCTCGATGCGCCGGCTGATGCCGCCTGCTCTGGGGTTGTTCGGCATGAGCACCATGTAGCGACCGGCGAGGCTGACGAAGGTGGTCAGGGCCGCGCCCTTGGTGCCACGCTCTTCCTTGTCTACCTGCACGATGACTTCGGTGCCTTCCGCGACCAGTTCCTTGATGTCCAGCTTCGACATCTCGGTGGGCTTCTTGCGGAAGTATTGTCGGGAGATCTCCTTGAGCGGCAGGAACCCGTGCCGCTCGGAGCCGAACTCGACGAACGCGGCTTCGAGGCTCGGCTCAACGCGGGTAATCCGGGCCTTATAGATACTGGCTTTCTTCTGCTCCCGCTCGCGATTCTCGATATCCAGGTCGTGGAGTTTCTGGCCATCGACCAGCGCGACGCGTACCTCTTCGGCCTGCGTCGCGTTTATGAGCATTCTCTTCATCAGTGCGCCTCCTCCTGTGGCAGGAGGGGCGCTTGCACTGAACGGCTGCGAGCCAATCACGTACTGCGAGACCCGTGGCGGTAGCCGCAACTGCTGGCACACCGTCGGCTGAGTCCATCGCGGGCAGGTCGGCCATCGCCGAACGTGCCCTCTTCGTTGCTGTGAACGAGCAGCCGTGCGCGGCTTGAGCGCATGGGTCCGTTCCAGCGTTTGCAGTGCCAGGGTGCCCTCAGGCACCGCGGTTGGCACCGCGGGACAACTGGCCGCGGCCGGTTGCCCTGAAATACAGTGTCGCGTGTGGTTGCTGCGCCGGTCCGGGTGATCCGGAACATCGGGGGGTGACCTGGCCCCAGGCTCATCCCGGGGCGCCCGACAGCGTTGAGCCGGCAGGCAGACGGTTTACTCGACGGTGATCGCGTCTGGCTGGCGTTCCCGAAGCGCTCTGCGCTCCGGACGACAAGCGTCTCCTCTATGCGGGCATAGCCCGTTCAACAAATCGTGTGAACCGGGGGTGTTAGTCCGTGTTCGTAAGTCGCGTGATCGGCAGAAGGGCGCTGGCCGGTGAACGTTCGGGTCGCTATGCTGGGCGATGCTGAACGCACGGGCACTCGATCACGGTGACTTGATCGTAACAGTGTCCCCTAAACCCTTCAATAACCTGCGCTTTAACATGGTCCCATCGCCTCCCATGGCCGAACGTACCGCCGTGGCGCGGATGACCATCTCTGCCGATGAGGCTGGCCAGCGTCTTGACAATTATGTCGCTCGGCACTTCCGCCATCTGCCCCGCAGCGTCATCTATCGCCTGATTCGTCGAGGCGAGGTTCGGGTCAATGGCGGTCGTCGACAGGCGAAGGCGCGATTGGCAGCCGGAGACGAAGTTCGTCTGCCACCCGTCAGCGCGCCAGATCCGCGGCATACGCCAGCGGCGGGCGCAGGCTTGGTCCGCGGCCTTGCGGATCGGGTGCTGTTTGAAAGCCCCCATCTGCTGGTGCTCGACAAGCCTTCCGGATTGGCCGTGCATGGTGGCAGTGGCGTCAATCTGGGGGTCATCGAAGTGCTCCGGCAGGCGCGCAGCGACCGCTTCCTGGAACTGGTCCACCGGCTTGATCGGGACACGTCTGGCTGCCTCGCGATCGCCCGCTCGCGGTCCGCGCTACGGCTGCTCCAGCAGGCCTTCAGGGATCGCACCGTGCGCAAGCGCTACCGAGTGCTGGTGCGCGGTTGCTGGCCTGACGCTCGGACCACGGTCACCGCGCCCCTGGAGCGCTACGTGACCGCCAGCGGTGAGCGACGCGTGCGCGTCAGCCCCGCCGGTCAGGCGAGTCGCACGGATTTTGAGCGCATCACCCTTGGGGACGGCTACACCGAACTGGTTGCCCATCTGCACACGGGTCGGACCCATCAGATCCGAGTCCACGCCGCCAGCCATGGCCACCCGGTGCTAGGTGATGACAAATATGGCCGGGTCGAAGATCAGGAGCGCTGGTCCGCGCAGGGGCTCAACCAGTTGGCGCTGCACGCTGAGCGCCTCCGGCTGCCGGATCCGGCCGGGGGGCTGATCGATGTCAGCGCGCCGCTACCGGCGCGGTTTGCGAGGCTGGGGGCGCTGGCCGCAGCCGGGACAGCCACGGAGCAGGGCTCCGAACCCCGGCGCTAAGATTCCAGAACAGGCAGGCCAGCCCGCGCCAGCAGCCCGCACAGAGCGATCAGCGGGAGGCCGATGAGCGCGGTCGGATCCTCGCTGTGGATTGCCTCGAAAAGCGCGACGCCCAGACCCTCGGACTTGAAAGCGCCGGCGCAGTCGAAGGGCTGCTCACGATCAATGTAGCCAGTGAGCGCCCGATCGGAGAGCGCTCGAAATACCACCCGGGTCTGATCGAGGGCCTCCTCTGCGCGCCTCGCGCCGGCGTCATACAGGCACAGGCTGGTGTAGAAGGTGACGGTCTGGCCCTGAAGTTGTTGCAGCTGCCGCAGCGCATTCTCGGCGTTGCCCGGCTTGCCGAGAATGGTGTTCCCGATGGCTGCGGCCTGATCGGACGCGATGATGAGGGCACGAGGCTCGTGCTTGGCGATCGCGAGGGCTTTCTCCCGGGCGAGGCGCGCGACGAGGGTCGCGACGTCTTCCTCGGCATGGGGGGTTTCGTCGATGTCAGGGCTGCGCTGGATGAAGTCCAGCCCAAGACGTTGCAGCAACGCCGCACGATAGCGCGAGCTTGAGCCGAGGATCAGCACCGGCGGTGCCATCAGCGGGGACAGCGGACGCGGAACGGTTTGTTGACGCGGATCTCGGTGGGGCTCGGCAAACCCATGGCGCGGTCACACTTCTGCTTTGATTTCGGGACTTTAGCAGCGCTCCGGGGTCCCGTGAAACGCAGCCGTGGCCGCTTTACAGCCCGTCGGGCCATCACTATGATGCGCGCGCTATGGAGCAGACCCCCGCTGGCGTGATGCGCCTGTCAGAGCTAACCCCCGGCCGGGTGGTGACGCTCAAGGACGCAAACCTGCCGCGCCTCGGCGCAGCGGTGGCGCTGCACGGAGAGGCGAGCGGTCGGTTCGAAGCACGGCGCGAAGGTCGCAGAGCGTTCCTGAGTGGTACCGGCAACGCGCAGGTCGCACAGACCTGTCAGCGCTGTCTGGGCCTGCTCGAGCGGGACTTGACGGTCGCCTTCGATCTCGAGCTCGTCAGCGAGGAGCAGCTAGCCCGGCGGCAGCGAGACGGCGACGCCGGGGAACTGGGAGACCTCTACGTGGTCAGCGATGGGCACGTGGATCTGCGGACGCTGCTCGAAGACGAGCTGTTGCTGGCGATTGACGCGCGGCCCTGTCGCGCAGACCCATGCAGTAACATGCCGGCGATGGCGTTTGGCCCGGAGGACGCCGGTTCGACAGCGTTGGCCAGCCCGGCGACCAGCAGCCAGGGGCCTTTCGCAGGCCTGAAGGACCTGCTGGCGCAGGAGAGCGACGAGACACAATCGGCGCCGGTCAATCCGGCGCCAGGTACCACCGGAACCGATCCGGAGTAGGACAGGAATGATCACCGGTCCCGCACGTTGCGGGAGCGAAACAGGCGGAGCTTTCTCATGGCTGTACAACAGAACAAATCGACTCGGGCGCGTCGCGGCAGCCGCCGGTCCCATGACCAGCTGAGCAAGCCGACGCTGTCGATCGATACCACCACCGGCGAGACCCATCGCCGGCATCACGTGTCTGCCGACGGCTACTATCGCGGCAAGAAGGTCGTCGATACCGGCGAATAGAGTCTCTGGCGCCTTGGGGCCCGCGCCAGCGGCACGCACCCGGCGGCAGCGTCCACGACTGATTGTTGATTGCGCCGGCGGTGACCACGGTCCCGGCACATTGGTGCCCGCTGCCCTCGAGTTTCTGCCGCAGGCCGATCTGCTCCTGGTCGGTGATCGGTCGGCCATTGCGCCGCTCGCGCCCGCTGATGCGGCGCTACAGATCATCGATCAGGGCGCAAACGCGAGCGTCGATCAAGGCATTCGGGCGCTCCTGCGCGGTGCGCAAAGCACTGCCCAGGGCGCGTGCCTGAAGCTGCTGCGCGACGGTGAAGGCGATGTACTGATCAGCGCCGCCGACACCGGTGCGCTGCTGACCCTGAGCCGCCACTGCCTGGGCTCGCTCCCAGGCATCGACCGACCGGCGCTGACCAAACAGCTGAACGGTAAGCATGGAGCGTTCTGGATGGCGGACCTCGGTGCGAACGTTCGCTGCACCCCCGCGATGCTGGTCCAGTTTGCTCAGATGGGGGTGGTCGCCAGCCGGGTCTTTTCGCGGGTCGTGCGGCCGCGGGTCGCTCTGCTGAACATCGGCACCGAGGCCAGCAAGGGCCTGGCACGGTTGCACCGCGCAGCCGCTGCGCTCGAGGTGCTGCCGGACTCGGAATACGTCGGGTTCGTGGAGGGGAGCGCGCTGTTCGACAACCAGGCGGATGTCGTGGTGAGCGAAGGCTTCGTCGGCAATGTCGCCCTCAAAGCGATCGAGGGCACCGCAGGGATGGCGCGTCACCTCATGCAGGAAACCATGGCTGGGCTGGCCCCGTGGCAGCGGCTCCTGATGTTCGGCCTGCGGGGGCCGTTCGCGCGTCTCGGCGCGCAGCTGGATTCGGGGCGCTACAATGGCGCGCCCTTGCTTGGGCTGCCGCAGACGGTGATCAAGAGCCACGGCGCTGCTCGTCAGGATGCGTTTGCTAACGCGTTGCAGCGCGGCATCGATGCGGTCGATGCGGCGTTGCCGGAGACTTTGGCGCACGGCTTGAGCGCAGCCAGGGCGGATACACAGCAGGAGTGAGAGAGATGTTGGGAGTCGTGTTTCCCGGTCAGGGGGCGCAGAGCGTAGGCATGCTGGGGGATTTGGCGCGCGAAGAACCCTCAATCACCAGGCGGTTCGAGCAGGCCGCCGAGATCATCGGGGCACCGCTGGATCGGTACGTGGCCGAGGGCCCGGAGGCGCAGCTCAACTTAACGGAGTTCACGCAGCCGGCGGTGCTCACCGCGAGCGTCGCGCTTTGGGAGATCTGGCAGCGGCGCGGCGGTCCGGCCCCGGCGTTGTTCGCGGGCCACAGCCTCGGCGAGTACAGCGCTCTGGTCTGCACCGGCGCGCTGTCCTTCGAAGAAGGCGTGCGCCTGGTCAACCTGCGCGGGCGCTACATGCAGGAGGCGGTGCCCCCCGGCGAAGGGGCGATCGCCGCCATCCTCGGACTCGACAATGCGCAGGTCGAAGCCTGCTGCGATGCCATCGACGGTGTTGTGAGCCCCGCCAACTACAACGCGCCGGGACAGGTTGCGATCGCCGGTGGCTACGCTGCTGTGGAACAGGCCATCGAGGCCTGCAAGGATGCCGGGGCAAAGCGGGCGGTCATGCTCAACCTGAGCGTGCCCGTTCACTGCTCGCTCATGGCGCCGGCGAGTGAACAGCTCGCCGCGGCGCTTGATGCCTGCGCGCTGCAGATGCCCGCGGTGCCCGTCGTGCACAACATCGACGGCACCATCGCGTCGGACCTGCCAACGCTGAAAGACAAACTGCTGCAACAGCTCGCCGGCCCGGTGCAGTGGGTGCGCTGTGTGCAGGCCATGCAGGCAGAAGGGGTCTCCACACTCGTCGAGTGCGGACCCGGGAAAGTGCTGGGTGGGCTGATCAAGCGCATCGATCGGAAGCTGCCGTGTCGCGCGACGGACAGCGACCCGGCGATGAACGATGCCATCGCGGCCGCGGCCGCGGCCGAGGACGCGCAGGAGAACTGATCGTGCAGGGACTCAACGGACGATGGGCGCTGGTCACCGGTGCGTCCCGTGGCATTGGCGCTGCCATTGCGGCACGGCTGGCTGAAGAAGGCTGCCAGGTGATCGGCACCGCCACCACCGCGGCCGGCGCAGAGCAGATTACACAGCAACTCGCGGGCAAGGGTGAGGGGCGGGTCCTGACGGCAGCCGAGCCGGAGGGCTGCGCGGAACTGTTCGCACAACTCAAGGCCGACGAGGCGCTGCCCGAGCTGGTGGTCAACAACGCTGGCCTGACCCGAGATAACCTGTTGTTGCGCATGTCCGAACAGGAGTGGGACGAGGTCCTCGATGCCAACCTGAGATTGGTGTATCGGGTCAGCAAAGCCGCTTTGCGACCCATGATGAAGGCGCGTTACGGCCGGATCGTCAACATCAGCTCGGTGGTGGGGCGCATGGGCAACCCAGGACAGAGCAACTACGCGGCGAGCAAGGCCGGTCTGGAAGGGTTTACTCGTGCGCTGGCGCTGGAGGTGGCCTCCCGCAACATCACGGCCAACGTGGTGGCGCCCGGATTCATCGACTCCGACATGACCCAGGCGCTCCCGGATGCGC
Organism: Pseudomonadota bacterium; assembly: GCA_038749065.1. Lineage (GTDB taxonomy): Bacteria > Pseudomonadota > Gammaproteobacteria > Pseudomonadales > Azotimanducaceae > CALHVX01. The sequence goes on from JBCDIK010000012.1 coordinate 16,213, forward strand.
AGCGTGAGGAACTGCTTGCGCGCATTCCCCTGGGGCGCATGGGCAGCGGCGCGGAGATCGCCGCGGCCGTGGCCTTTCTGCTCAGTGAGGAAGCGGGCTACGTCACAGGTCAGACCCTGTCGGTCAATGGCGGCATGGCGCTGCATTGAGTCCGTGCAACGGGGCGGCTGCCAGCGCCGTTTCCCACTCTGGGGCCGCCTTGAAACGCCTCAGGCCGCTCTATAGAATCCGCCTCGCCCTGCACCCACCCATTCCTACTAGGGGAGTACACTCTGCATGAGCAGTGTCGAAGAACGTGTCAAAAAGCTGATTTGCGAACAACTCGGCGTCAAGGAAGAAGAGGTCAAGGAAGAAGCGTCCTTCGTTGAAGACCTCGGTGCAGATTCCCTCGATACCGTCGAGTTGGTGATGGCGCTGGAAGAGGAATTCGAAACGGAAATTCCTGACGAGGAAGCTGAAAAGATCACCACGGTCAAAGAAGCGATTTCCTACATCCTCGCCCACCAGTAAACCTCTCTCAGACCCGCCGGGTGCCCGGAGCAGCGGCGCCCGCTCGCGGGAAGGAACGCATCGATGAGCAAACGCAGAGTCGTGGTTACCGGCCTGGGAATGCTGTCTCCGATCGGAAACAACGTCGCCGATAGCTGGTCTGCCACCGTCGCAGGCCGTAGTGGCATCGCGCCCATTTCCCTGTTTGATGCGACCGATCACGCGGTGAAGATCGCTGGGGAGGTCAAGGACCTTGATCCCGCGAGCGTCCTTGATCGCAAGGAACTGCGTCGCATCGACAGCTTCATCCAGTACGGGCTGATCGCGGGGATCGAAGCGATCGAGGATGCCGGCCTGACGGCTTCGCCTGCCGATGCGCACCGGATCGGGGTCGCCATCGGCTCAGGGATTGGTGGCATCAACACGATCGAGTCGACGCACGCCACGCTCGTCAAGTCCGGGCCCAGACGCGTGTCGCCGTTCTTCGTGCCGGCTTCCGTCATCAATATGATCTCCGGCAACCTGTCGATCCGCTATGGTTTTCAAGGCCCTAATCTTGCGGTGGTCACCGCCTGTACAACCGGCACGCACAACATCGGTCTCGGAGCCCGTCTGATCCAATATGGCGATGCCGATGTCATGGTCGTCGGTGGTGCGGAACAGGCGAGCTCGCCGATGACGATTGCGGCGTTCGCGAGCATGAAAGCCCTGTCGACGCGCAATGACGAGCCAGCAGCGGCGAGCCGGCCCTGGGATGCCGATCGCGATGGCTTCGTACTCGGTGATGGCGCCGGCGTGCTGGTGCTGGAAGAGTTTGAGCGTGCAAAAGCGCGCGGCGCGCAGATTTACGGCGAAGTGATCGGTTTCGGGATGAGCGGCGATGCGCACCACATCACCAGTCCCACAGAGGACGGCGCCGGTCCCCGCGCGGCTATGGAGAATGCGCTCGCAGACGCTGGCATCCCCGCCAGCGAGATCGGCTATGTCAATGCACACGGCACTTCAACGCCGCTCGGAGACATTGCTGAAACGCTGGCCATCAAGGCAGTGTTCGGGGCGGACACTTCCGTCATGGTCAGCTCCAGCAAGTCCATGATCGGTCATCTGCTGGGCGCAGCGGGGTCCGTGGAAGCCGTGTTCTCCATTAAGGCGCTGGCGGAGGGCGTCGTGCCTCCCACGATCAACCTTGACACGCCGGGCGAAGGCTGCGACCTGGACTACGTGCCTGGCACGGCGCGGGACGCGCAGCTGAGTCATGTGCTCACGAACTCCTACGGCTTTGGCGGCACCAACGGCACGCTGATCTTCGGCAGGGTCTAGGGCACTCGTGCGCTGCGCCGTGGTGGCGCCCCCTGGCGTGCGCACATGACCGAGGCACCAGCGACCGTGCTGTGGCAGGCGGGGCCTCCGCTGAGCCTGTCCGATCGCGGCTGGTGCTACGGCGATGGCGTCTTCGAAACCCTGTTGTGTACGCCCCGTGGCCTGTGGCTCCTGCCTCGCCATCTGCGTCGGCTGGAGCGCGGCCTGGCTGCTCTGGCACTGGAGGCGCCGCCCCGGGATCAACTCGCCGAGCTGCTGGACGAGGCCCGCAGCGCCTATGAGTGCAGTGGCAGCGAGCATGCCGTGCTGAAACTCTTCGCAAGCGCTGCGGACGGCCCCCGGGGATACCGGCGCGGGCGCGGGCACCCGATCGTTCTTCGCGCCCAGCTGCAACTGCGAGCAGCCGTGCAGGCCAACACAACGGTTGTGTGCCGGGTCAGCTCGCATCGACTGCCGGAGTCTGCGGCGCTTTCGGGACTGAAGCATCTGGCGCGCGTTGAGCAGGTCCTTGGGGCGCTGCCGCTGGCCGACTGGGTGTGCGATGAACTGCTGCTGGCAGACAAGGCGGGGAGACTCTGCTGTGCAACCGCCGGCAACCTGCTGCTCGAGTGTGCGGGTGAACTGCTGACGCCACCCGTCCATGGGAGCATGATTGAGGGCACACTGTTGCAGACCCTGCGCGACCAGGAGGAGCTGCGGATCAGGGAAGCAACCTTGGATCTATCAATGTTGCCGCAGGCGAATGGACTCTGGTCCGTCAACAGCATCGCCGGCGCGGTGCGGCTGATCTTTCAGGACGACGCCGGCCAGCAGCACGGGCAGGGCGACAGTCACTTTGCGACACCGCTGATTCACGCGGTTGACCGGAGCCTCGCGCGCGACTGCAGCTGGAGCCTGGCAGCAGCGACGGGGACCCGGCGGTGATGCGGCGGGTCTGGCAACTGTTGCTGATCAGTATCGTTCTCGGCGGTGCAGGCCTGGCACTGTTCGCCTACCAGAGCCTGCGCTGGTTCGAACACGGCGATGGCTGGCTGGCGCAACCGCAGGGGCCGGTGCCTGCTGCGGCACCGGTGGTGTTCGAGATCGAGCGCGGGATGGGCCTGGCGGCCATTGGTCAGGCGCTCGCTGCACAGGGACTGATCGAGCACCCGCGCCTGTGGCGGCTCGGTGCTCGCTACCGCGGACTCGACGATCAGCTGCAGGCGGGGCGCTATGAGATTGCGCCGGGCGAACCGCCGGCCGCTCTGCTGGCCCAGTTCGTCGCCGGCCGGGTCATGAGCTTCGAGCTGGTGATCGTCGAGGGCAGTCGGGTGAGTGATCTGCTGGCGAGACTTCGGAGCGCGCCTGAGCTCAAGCGGACGCTGACAGCGCCGGACATGCAGAACGTCCTGGCCGCCATCGGGCGGCCCGCGGGACCTGCGGAAGGCCTGTTCTTTCCCGATACCTACCGCTACCGCGCGGGCGATACGGATGTGGTCCTGCTGCGCCAGGCCTACGATCGCATGCAGGACACGCTGTCGGAGGTTTGGCGGCAGAAGGCGGAGGACTTACCCTTCAGTACTCCTGTGGAGTTGCTGACCATGGCATCGATCATCGAGAAAGAAACCGGTTCCCCCTCGGATCGGGCACAGATCAGCCAGGTGTTCGTGCTGCGCCTGAAGAAGAAGATGCGCCTGCAGACCGACCCCACGGTGATCTACGGTTTGGGTGATGCATTCGATGGCGATCTCAAGCGCGTGCATCTGCGAACTGATACGCCTTACAACAGCTACACGCGCCACGGGCTGCCACCCACCCCCATCGCGCTGCCGGGTCGCGCCGCGCTTGAAGCGGCGGCTCACCCCGCGGACGGCGACTATCTGTATTTTGTCTCCCGTGGTGACGGCACGAGCGAGTTCTCGAAAACGCTCGAAGCGCACAATGCCGCGGTACGACGCTACCAGCTCAGCGGTGGGCAGCAGGGCGCCGATCGTGGCTGAGCGGGGCCGGCTGATCACTCTGGAAGGGATGGAAGGCTCCGGCAAGAGCACCAATCTCGCCCACGCTGCGGACTGGCTACGGGGCCAGGGCATCGACCTGTTGGTGACCCGGGAGCCAGGGGGCACGCCGCTGGCGGAAGAGCTGCGCGAGCTGTTGCTGGCGGTGCGCCCGGAACCGGTGGCGCCCTTGACCGAGCTGCTCCTGATGTTTGCCGGACGTGCGCAGCACCTCGAGACGGTCATCGAGCCGGCGCTCGCTGCCGGCCGCTGGGTTCTGTGTGACCGTTTCACCGATGCCACCTACGCGTATCAGGGCGGCGGGCGGCAGCTTGGAGACGACGCCATCAAGGTGCTGGAAGCGCTGGTACACCCGCACCTGCAGCCGGACCTGACGCTGGTGCTGGATTTGAGCTGGGAGGTGGCCTGCGAGCGCATTGCCGCGCGGCGCCTGGATCGCTTCGAGCGGGAGGCGCAGGCGTTTTTCGAGCGGGTGCGCACGGTCTATCGAACGCGCGCAGCGGCGGACGCGCGCTTTGCGTTGATCGATGCCTCCCGCCCGTTACCGGAGGTCACGGCGGCGCTGCTCGCGGAGCTCGCCGCACGCGCGGAGCGCTGGCAGAGCGCGCCGTGAGCTACCCCTGGCTGACGACGCAGATCGGCTATCTGGACCAACTCGCCGCCCTCGACCGGGTACCGCAGGCACTGCTGATCTGTGGGCCGCCGGGCTGGGGCCAGCAGGCGCTGGCCTGGGACTTCGCGCAGAAGCGGCTGGCCCTTGATACCGAGCTGCCGCCGCAGCAGGTCGCGCATCCGGACTTCCGGTGGGTCGAGCCTGAGACCAACGTCATCAAGATCCATCAGGTGCGCGACCTCAGCGCCTTCGCTCAGGGCTCGCGGCAGATGGCTCCGTACAAGGTTGCGGTGGTGGTCCATGCACATCTGTTGATGGAGCAGGCCGCCAACGCGCTGCTGAAGACGCTTGAGGAACCGCCGCCCGGAACGGTGCTGGTCCTGGTGACCGAGTACGCGGCGGCGCTACTCCCAACGGTGCGCAGTCGCTGTTTGCGCGTGCAGATCGAGCCCCGCACTGCCGAAGCTCGCGACTGGTTACCGGCCATGGCCGGGGATCGCCGGTCCAGCCTCGCGTTTGAGTATGGCGATGCGCCTCTGGCCATCCTCGAAGCCCACGAGCGCGGGGAAGAGGCGCTCGCACCCGCGCTCAAGGCCGGGCTGCAGGGGCAGGCCGAAGCGCTGCAGGCCAGCTTGCTGGCCCAGGACGCGGGCAGCGTGCTACTGCGCTGGGCGCGTTACCTGGTCGCCGCCCAGGCCGGGCGATCGCCCCTGACCGCGTTGAACACCGTGCCCCAACGAACTCTGGTGGCGTTCCTGGACGAGTGACTCGACGTGCACCGCCAGATCAGCAGCCAGGCGGCGGCCAGTGTCAATCTGCGGGCACATTTCGAGCGCCTGGCCGCGCGCTTCGCCGCTCTGGCGCGCTGACGGCGAGATCTGCATCACGCTCTGAAGGCGCGCTGCCGCATAGGGTGGCCGCGCGCGGCAGGGGTGGCCTGAGGCAGTGGGTTACACTCGCCTATCGCGATACGGAAAACGCAGGACGACGCGGAGCATGGCAGCCAAGCGCGGCGCCAGGAACGGGATTCTGTCCCTGGCCATCAAAGACAAAGCAGTGCTGTACGCAGCCTATATGCCTTTCGTGAAGAACGGCGGGCTGTTCATCCCGACCAAGAAAGAGTACGTCCTGGGCGATGAGGTGTTCATGCTGCTGAACCTCATGGACGAAGCCGAAAAGATTCCCGTCGCTGGGCGCGTGGTCTGGCTGACGCCCAAAGGCGCGCAGGGCAACCGCGCGGCCGGCATTGGCGTCCAGTTCAATGACCAGGACGATGTCGCGCGCAACAAGATCGAGACCTATCTGGCAGGCGCGCTCTCGTCGGACCGCCACACCCACACGATGTAGCGCCCTCAGGCCTTCAGGTGTCGCTCGAAGAAATCGAGCAGAGCCTCGAAGCGATGAACGGCGACATGTGGTTCCTGTAACGCGTGCTTCGATCCGGGGTACGTCATGAGTTCGAAGGGAACATTCGCCTGTTGCAGGACCGCCAGCAACGCCGTGGTGTTCCCGAACAGCACGTTGTCATCCGCCATACCGTGAACGAGCAGTAGCGGTCGCGTCAGAGCGCCGGCGCTATCCAGGACCCCGGCGGCCGGGTAGCGGTCGGGATCGGTATCGGGCATGCCCAGGTAGCGCTCAGTGTAGTGGGTGTCGTAGAGCCGCCAGTCGGTGACCGGGGCGGTGCTCACGCCGGCCTTGAACAGAGCGGGTGCTGCGAGCAAGCAGCGCAGCGTCATGTAACCTCCGTAGCTGTGTCCGAAGACGCCCAGCCGCTCGCCGTCAACCCACGGCTGTGACTGCAGGAACTGTGCGCCCAGACACTGGTCCTCGACCTCGACGGTACCGAGCGCCTCGTGGATGGGGGCTTCAAACGCGTGGCCGCGGCCGTGGCTGCCGCGGTTGTCGAGTTCCAGCACCGCGTACCCCGCACCCACCAGGAGCTGCAGCTGCAGCGGCGCCCATTCATTACGGACCCGTTGCGCGCCCGGGCCGCCGTACACCGAAACCAGTGCCGGCACCGGCGTCGCGGCGCTCGCCCCAGCGGGTCGCGTGAGGCGATAGTGGAGGCGGGTGCCATCCGCTGTTTCGAGGGTGCCGAGCTGCGGCGTGCAGTGCGCGTCCAGATACTCGCGGTAGGGGTGCTCGGGCCAGAGTGTGCTGGCCAGCGCCACGCGGCTTTCCGGCTCGGCAATGCTTCCCCAGGTGATCCCCGGGGCCGCATCGAGTGCGCTGGACACCAGTGCCACGTGTGCGCCCGTCGCCGCGACGGCGGCGCTGTGGCAGGCACCCGTGGGGCTCTTACGCTGCAGCGCTTGTGGCGCGGGCGCACTCAGGCTCAGCTCGAACAGATGACTCTCCGTCGGCGTGTCATCCCAGCCCTCAAACCACAGCCGGTCCTCATGCCAGCGCAGCAGGCGATTGACCTGCACGCCCTCCGGCGTCAGGACCTCGAGCGAGCCGTCAGCGGTTGAGCCGCGATAGGCACGCGGATACCCGTCTCGCTCCGAGGTCCACAGGAACTCGCCAGGTCTCGCTGCCAACAGGTTGTCGTGCAGATTGATCCAGGTGGCGGCCGTTTCCCGGAACACTTCGCGCTGGCGCAATGTTTGCGGGTCGATTCGCAGCACGCGCAGGCACTTCTGGTCGCGCGACTGTACCTGCAGCCAAAGTTCGCCATGCAACCAGTTGACCCGCGCCAGGTAGTCGTCCGGCTCCGCCTGCCAGGGGATTCGGCGCACGGTTTGCGTGGCCAGTTCGTAGAGCAGCAAGGCAACGGCTGCGTTCGGGCCACCGGCAAAGGGATACCGTTGCTCGATGACATCGATCCGATCGGCCTGGATGTCGTGCCGGTACGCGATCGGAATCGGCGCTTCGTCCGTTTGCTGAAACGCGAGGAAACGCTCCCGCGGGTCCCACCAGTAGCCTTCGAAACGATGCATCTCTTCGGCGGCCACGAAATCCGCCAAGCCACTCGAGAGCGTTGGGCTGTCATGTCCGGTAATCGCACGCTCGTTTCCGCTGTCGATGTCGTGCAGATGAAGGTTGCCGTCCTGGACGTAGCTGAGCCAGCGACCGCTCGGTGAGCAGCGCAGCTCGTTCAGACGCTGTGTTGGTGTCAGGACTCGCTCGATCGCCCGGTCCACGAGGGACACTCGGAAGGCCTGCCCCTGGTAGGGTACGAGCAACTCGGCAGCGTTACCCCGCTGGGCAAAGGCCGAGATGCCGCCGGCAAACTGGCGCAGGCGTTCTCGCGCGGCCCGCTCGGCTTCGTTCTCTGCAGTGGCTGGGGCGAGCAGCGCGTCGTCCAGCGCTTCGGCGCTCAGCCAGGGCACGGCTGCCGCATCGCCATCGGCGCGCCACAGCTCCAGCTCCGCACGCTTGCCCGGCCGCTCGAGCAGAAACAGCAAGGTGGTTTGATCGCCGTGATCGATCAGCGTGACCCGCTGCGGAACCGCAGCAGTCAGCGGTGGATCGGCGAACAGTCGCTGCACCTGCAGCGTCTGGGCGCTCATGCCTGCTCCGCGAAGGCCGTGCGCGTGAGATTGCTCACGCCCTCCGGCTCGACGAGCACGTTGTCTTCAATGCGGATGCCGCCGCAGGGGGCGAGGGCGGTGATCGTTGCAGCGTCGTAGCGGCCGCGCGCCGGCCCCTGGAGCACCGGCTCGAGCAGCATGGGGATAAAGTACAGCCCTGGCTCGATGGTGAATGTCTGTCCCGCCTCGATCGTGCGCGTTGTGCGGAGTGCCGGATAGGCGTCCGGCGGCGGGAACGTGGTCCCCTGCCGGTCCTGCTGGCCGGCGACGTCGTGGGTTTGCAGTCCGATCAAATGGCCGAGGCCGTGGGGCATGAAGGGCAGGGTCAGCGCCTCTTCCACGGCCTGCTCAGCGCTGCAGCGCAGAACCCCGGCATCGCACAGGATGGTAGCCAGGGCTTCGTGCATGCGCTCGTGCAGCACCACGTAGGGCAGCCCGGGGCGGATCTCATCGATGACCGCCTGCTGTGCGCGGTCCAGCGCCGCAATCAGGTCTGCGAAGGGACCCGGTGATCCCGCGTAGGTCCGGGTAATGTCGCTGGCGTAGCCATGGCAGCGGGCCCCGGCGTCGATGAGCAGGCTGTGGTGCTGCTCTGGCGGACGCCGGTCCTGATGCTGATAGTGCAGCACCGCCGCGTGTGCGTTCAGCGCAACGATGTTCCCGTAAGGCAGGTCAAGGTCCGTCTGCAGGCTCGCGTTCAGGTAGGCCTGGTGAATCTCGTACTCGCTGCTGCGGGCGTGAAACGCTGCTGCGGCAGCCCGGTGACCGGCCACGCCGCGGCGGGTGGCAAGGGTCATGCAGAGCACCTCGAACGGCGTCTTCAGGCCGCGGTCGAAGTCGAGTTCCGCCAGCAGGTTGGCTGGGTTGCTGGCCGCGCCCGGGTGGTCGCCATGATCCGCCGGGTCGCCGACGATCGCGGTGGCGTTGTGCCCGGTGGCAGCCTTGGCCACTGCGCCGGCGACCGCTTCAGCACTGGCATGCTCGATCACTTCGAAGCGCTCGGCAGCCCAGGGCGGCGCCTCCGGCACCAGGTGCCAGTAGTCTGCGGGCTTTAGGAAGTGCAGCTGCGGACGCTGGCCCGGGCGCAGCACGAGTGCGCACCCGGCGCTTTCATCCAGTGGCAGCCAGTGGCGCAGGTGCGGGTTGCTGCGAAAGGTCGTCGGCAGATCGTCGAAGAGCTGTAGCCGGGGCGCTCCGGCGGTCAGGATCAGCTGCTCAAAACCGGTGCGTTCGAGTTGCCCTTCGAGCCGCGCCGCAAGCGTCGCCAGATGCGCGTCGTAGGGCGCACCGAACAAGTGCTGCTGATCGATTGCCTGTGCCCCGAGACTCGCAAATGCATCGTCGGCCGGTGCGGCCGCCACTGGCCAGCGAACTTCACTCAACGTACTGATTCCTGTTTCGTCGCCCCTACGGGCCTGCTCCTGAGCCGATTATAGGCATTGCAGACGAGGCCTTCAGTGGTGCCGGGTCGAATCTGTTCGTGATAGATTCACGACCCTTCAAGGCAGGGCACGAGCGATGGCAGAGAGCACGCTTTCGATGGCGGGTCAGACGACGGATTTTTCTTACGCAGCGCCTAAGAGCGTCGGCGAAGCACTCGCGCTGCTGGCAGAGCATGCACAGGCCGGGCGGCGGGCTCAGGTCCTGGCCGGTGGCACAGACCTGCTGGTGCAGATGCGCAGCGTTGATCCCGCAGGCCGGTCGATCATCGACGTGAAGCGGCTCGAGGAGACCAATCGGCTCGATCTCGGCGCCGCGGAAACCTACATTGGCGCCGCCATCCCCAGTGCGGTCCTGAACGAACACCCGGCGCTCAAGGCGCGCTTTCCCGGGCTGTTGGAAGCCGCGGACCTGATCGGCTCGACGCAAATCCAGGGTCGCGCCACGATCGGCGGCAACCTGTGCAATGCTTCGCCGGCCGGTGACAGCATCCCGGCTTTGATCGCCTGCGGTGCTCGCTGCGTCATCGCCAGCAGCGGTGGCCAGCGCGAGTTGCCCGTGGAAGCGTTCCCGACCGGCGTGCAGCGCAACGCGCTGGCGGCCGAGGAGATGCTGCTCGGCCTTATTCTGCCCACCCCTGTAGCGGGCACCTCGAATGCCTACCTGCGATTCATTCCGCGCACGGAAATGGATATTGCGGTCGCCGGCTGCGGCGTCAGCGTCTCGGTAGATGCGCAGGGGCGCTGCACCGCAGCCCGGGTGGCCATTGGTGCTGTCGCGCCAACGGCGCTACTGGTCCCGGAAGCGGGCGAGGCCCTGGTCGGCTCGCAACTCGACGATGCAGCCCTGGCTGCAGCCGGTGCCGCCTGTAGCGCCGCGGCGCAGCCCATCAGCGACAAGCGTGGGACGGCGGAGTATCGCCGCAAGGTCGTCGCCGTGCTGTGCCGGCGCGCGGCAGCCATCGCGCGTGATCGCGCGCTCGCCACCAGGTAGCGAGACGCAGCGCGCCTGAGTCTTCGCCTGAGAATTGATAAGGAAAAGCAGTATGAGCAAAGCGCAGGTACAGACCTACATCAACGGTGAGCAGACAGAGTTTCTCTGCCAGCCGGAACAGACCCTGCTGGACGTTCTGCGGGATGAACTGGGCAAGACCGGTACCAAGGAAGGCTGCGGTACGGGCGACTGCGGTGCCTGCAGCGTGCTGCTGGACGGGCGCCTGGTGTGTGCCTGCCTCGTTCTGGCCGTTGAGACGGAAGGTAAGTCTGTTACCACCATCGAAGGCATTGCCGACAAGGAAGGACTGCATCCAATCCAGCAGAAATTTCTGGAGAACGCGGCTTTGCAGTGCGGGATCTGCACGCCAGGTTTAATCGTGGCCACGAAGGCGCTCCTCGACAAGCACCCGGCACCCACAGAGAAAGAGATCCGTTACTGGCTCGCCGGTAACCTGTGCCGCTGCACGGGCTACGACAAGATCGTGCGAGCCGTGCAGGATGCAGCAGCGGAGCTCGCGCACCCGGCGTAGGTGCCGGTTGCTGAGGCCGGTCTTAGAAGCTTAACCCGGTGAGCGCCGCCAGATCGCGGAGCAGCTGCGGTTCTGAGTGCACCTTGATCGTCTGCATGCCCATGGCGCGGGCTGGCTTTAGGTTGATGCCCAGATCATCCAGGAACGCCGCGTGCTCCGGAGCGACCCCGAGGCGCTCACAGGCAATCTCATAGATCGCAGGCTCCGGCTTGCGCACGCCTTCCACACTCGACTCGATGACCGTATCGAAGAGCGCCATCACCTCGGCGATCTGCGCGGCTTTGCCAGCTGAGCGGGCCATACCGGGGCCCGCGCCGGTCTTGACGTTATTGGTAATGCAGGCGACCTTGAACCGGGTCTTGCAGGCTTCTAAGGCGGCAACCACCTGAGGCCTGAGATCACCGCTGAGCAGGGCCAGCACCTCGGCACCAGGCACGCGGTGGCCGGCGGCCTGCGCTTCCTCGGCAAACTCCCGATCGAAGGCCTCCGCATCGATGCGGCTGGATTCAAAGCGCGCCCAGGCGTTGTCCTGCGGGTTGGTGGCATTGATCCCGCGAATAAAGTCCTGCGGCAGGCCCTGTTCCTGCTCGTAGCGGTTGAACGCTTCGAAGGGGCTGGTTGTCAGTACGCCCCCGAAGTCCCAGAAGATGGCCTTGAGTTCCAAACCGGATGCCTGCTGCTGTGTCCGCGGCAGGGTATCATCGCGCGACAGCTTTACTAGGGGGCAGAGGCGGCGATGGATATCGAAGGCGGAGTTGCGATCGTGACCGGATCATCCTCCGGAGTAGGTGCTGCTTGTGCGCGACAGCTCGCTGAGCGTGGCGCTCACGTCGTCATCAACTACGCGTCGAATGAGGGCGGCGCCCTGGCCACCGCGGAAGCCTGCGCAGCCTACGGGGTCGAAACGGAGATCGTGCAGGCCGACGTCGCACAGGATGAGGACTGTCGGCGTCTGGCGGCCGCCGCGGAAGACCGCTGGGGACGGATCGACGTGCTGGTCAACAATGCCGGCACCACCAAGTTCTGCGAGCATGGTGATCTGGACGGCCTGGATCGTCAGGACTTTCTCGACATCTACTCGGTGAACACCGTGGGCCCTTATCAGATGACACGCGCCGTCGCGCCTGCCATGCGCCGCGGCGGGCGCGGCAGCATCGTCAACGTGGCCTCCATCGCCGGCGTTATGGGCGTCGGGAGCTCGATCGCCTACGCGGCCTCGAAGGGGGCCCTGGTCACCCTCGGACTGTCACTGGCTCGCACTCTAGGACCGGAGATCCGGGTCAACACGGTCTGCCCGGGCTTTATCGCCGGCGACTGGCTGCGCGAAGGCATGGGCGCGGAGCGTTACGATCGCACCAAAGCCTTTCTGGAAGCGCAGACGCCGCTGCAGCTGACGACCACGCCAGAGACCGTGGCCGAGGCCATCCTGTACTTTGCCGCGGGCGCGGATGTGGTGACGGGCGAGACGCTGATTCTAGATGGGGGCCACCATCTGCAGCAGATGCCGCTGGCGCGCCGCTAGGAGTCCTCAGGTCGGCGCCTTGAACCGGTAACCGATTCCGCGGACCGTCTGCACCAGGGAATCCATGCCGAAGGGCTTGAGCGCCCGGCGCAAACGGAGCACGTGGACATCGACGGTGCGCTCCTCGACGTACACGCCGCGGCCCCAGACCCGGTCGAGCAGGGCGGACCGATCAAAGGCCCGGTCCGGCTGGCTCATGAGTAGAGCCAGCAGCCGAAACTCCGTGGGTCCGAGGTGAACCTCCTGATCGCCGACCACCAGCCGATGGGAATGCGTTTCCAGCCGCAGCCCCTGGAGTTCGATGACCCCATCCTCCGGCGAACCGCTGCGGCGAATCAGGGCCTTAACCCGGGCCTGCAGTTCCCGCGGCGAGAAGGGCTTGGTCAGATAGTCATCAACGCCGTTCTCGAAGCCCTTGAGCTTGTCGGCTTCCTCACCGCGTGCGGTGAGCATGATCAGCGGGATGTCCTGGGTCAGCTCATCGCGGCGGATCCTCGCGACGAGATCGACGCCGCTCATGCCCGGCAGCATCCAGTCGATGATCATCAGTGCCGGCAGCCGTCCGTCGAGGCGTTTGAGCGCCTGTTCGCCGCTATCGGCTTCCCACACCTCATAGCCGCCGCGGGCCAGGCTGAAGGACAACATCTCCCGGATTTCGGGCTCGTCTTCGACGATCAGGATGCTTTGGCCACTCATGAACGTTGCTCTTGCGGGAGGCGTTGGCGTGTTGCGTGCAGACTGCGGGGCGGTCTGACCGGTGCCCGCGCCGCGCGCATTAGAGTGCCACAACGTGACAGTTTCGTGACCAGCGTGACGGCCGCCAGATGCCCCTCTGCAAAAGGCCCGACAGAACCGCTAAGGTCGCTGCTCTACAACAAGGGGACGGATCCTATGGGACAGATGATCGAGTTGACGGCCGGCGATGGATTCAAACTGGGCGCCTACAGCGCCAGCGCGCCCGAGCCGAAAGGGGGCGTCGTGGTGATCCAGGAAATCTTCGGGGTCAACGCGCACATCCGTGAGGTCGTTGACGGCTACGCGGAAGCGGGTTATCACGCTGTGGCACCGGCGCTCTTCGATCGGGTCGAGCGCGGCGTTGAGCTTGGCTATGACGAAGCGGGAATGGGCCGGGGGATGGCCCTGGCATTCCAGGAGATCGACCACGCCCTTGCTCTGGCGGACATCGCGGCTGCGGTCAGCACCGCGGCCAGCGCGGGCCGGGTCGGCGTGGTCGGTTACTGCTTTGGCGGGCTCATGACCTGGCGCAGCGCCTGCGAGCTCGACGGGGTCAGCGCGGCGTCCGCCTATTACGGCGGCGGCGTGCCCAACGAGGCGGAGCGGACGCCCCGGTGCCCGGTCATCGCTCACTTTGGCAAACAGGATGCGCACATCCCCGTGGCCGATGTGGAGCGTTTCGCTGCCGCCCGGGGAGAGGTTGAGGTCCATCTCTACGACGCTGATCATGGTTTTAACTGCGACCATCGCGGCTCGTTTGATGCGGCCGCAGCGGATCAGGCGCGAGGGCGCACCCTCGCGCACTTCGCGGCCCATGTTGACGCCTGATCGGTTTGGAAGAGCGTAAACACTTGCCTCTTAGGCCTTGTGTTCCCTTGACATCCCCAGGGTCATTGTTGATCCTTCGGCGACGGAAAAGGGGCGGGAAAGCAGCACGCCACACGAGCGTGTACCCGCACAGGGGCGTTGTCTGCGCCCCGGGTTGTCAGACAGACCGAGCGAAACTCCGCGCGGTCGTCACTGGGAAACAAGCTGCTGATTCAGAAGGATCGCAGGCTGCAGGGCAGGGTCACCGCACACTGGTTGTGCGATCCCGCAGCGCTGGCCTGGGTCGTCTCATGCAGTGGCAGAGTTCCCTGGTCGGACCAGTGCGCCGATCGCAAACCCGGGCTGAAGGCAACGCTGGTATGAACCGGATCCGGGCGTGTTGTGGGGGCTTTCTTCAGTGCTGATCAAAGACTGCATCAGAACCATCGCTTGCTTGTCGGGCTTGCCGAAAGGGCGCCTGCCCGTCCCGGCCGCTCATGCGCTTGCCCCCGGTTTTCGCGTTGAAAACACTCGCGTCGAAAACACCGACACATCAATCCATCCCGTAGGAAGCCGTATGAAACAAGAACGAACCTTCAGGCTGGCTGCTTGTGCGCTGGTCGCCGCACTGGGCATTGCCTCGCTGCCGGCACAAGCCAACAGCCTTCGCGAAGTCTTTGGCGTGGCGGACCAGCTCAATACGCAGGCCAAGCGCTCTCAGGCACGTATCGATGCTCTGACAGACCAGACCCGTGAGCTGATCGTCGACTACAAGACAGTCCTGAAAGAGATCGACGGGCTGCGGGTTTACAACCGCCAGCTGGAAAAGCAGATCGAGAACCAGGAAACCGAGATGGCCGCGCTGGCGAAGTCCATCGATGATGTGACGCTGATCGAGCGGCAGGTGTCTCCGTTCATGCTGCGTATGATCGACGGGCTCGAGCAGTTCGTGTCTCTCGACATGCCGTTCCTCAAGAACGAGCGCACCGAGCGCGTCGAAAACCTGCGGAGCACGCTGGATCGCGCAGATGTCGCGGTGTCTGAAAAATTCAACCAGGTCATGCGCGCTTATCAGATCGAGAACGAGTACGGCCGGACGATGGAAGCGTACGAAGACACGATCACCGTCGATGGCACGGAGCGGAAAGTCGACGTGCTGAAGGTCGGACGCATCGCGCTTGTCTACCAGTCCAAGGACGGTGAGGAAACCGGCGTCTACAACAAAACCACCAAGCAGTGGGAACAGTTGCCCGACGCCTACAAGTCCAACGTTCGCAACGGCATCCGCATGGGCCGCAAGCAGCTCACACCGAACCTGCTCTCGCTGCCGGTACCGGGCGCCGGGGGTGCAGAATGATCGCAAGCCATAACAAGAACGGGAACACACCGCTCATGAAGAAACTGGCCCTGGTGGCAGCCCTTGCCACCGCTCCTTTCCTGACGCTCGGCACCGCGCATGCGCAGGACGCCGCAGCTGATGCCGAGGTCGTGGTTCGTGAGGCGAACTCCCTGACGGAGCTGCTGCGCAACGTTGAGCAGCGTCGCGTGAGCGAGTCGCGTGAGGCCAGCCGTCGCGAAGCCACGTTCCGCCGCGAGAAGGATCAGCAGGCAAAGCTGCTGGCAGACGCCAAGGCCGAGCGGACCCGGGAAGAGCAGCGCTCTGAGCGTCTGGAGACGACTTTCGAAGAGAACGAGACCAAGATCGGCGATCTGCAGGAAGCGCTGGATAAGCGCCTCGGCTCCCTGCGTGAGCTGTTCGGCGTGCTGCAGCAGGTCGCCGGGGACACCCGTGGCCTGTTCGGCTCCTCGCTGATCAGCGCCGAGCTGCCCGGCCGCGGCGAGTGGCTGGGAGAGCTGGCTGCCAAGATGGGTACCGCCAGCCAGCTGGCCACCATCGAAGAGATGGAGCGCCTGTGGTACGAGCTGCAGCGAGAGATGACCGAGTCCGGCAAGATCTCCAAGTTTAACGGCACCATCACCCTCAACAGCGGTGAGACCAAAGATGCTGAAATCACCCGCGTGGGCGCCTTCGCGCTGATCGCCGATGGCGAGTACCTGAAGTTTGATGACTCCGGCGACATGGTCGAGCTGCCGCGGCAGCCCGCGGCGCGGTTCGCCAACACGGTCACCGACCTCGAGGGCGCTGCCCCGGGCGAGCTGACAGAGTTCGCTGTCGATCCGACCCGCGGCTCGCTGCTGGAACTGCTGATCCAAGCGGACACCTGGGGCGATCGCATCGGCACGCCATTCGGTGGTATCAGCAAGGGCGAGTGCTACCTGCCGTTCTGCGACGGCCAGGGCTCGACCGTTGGCGCCTTTATCATCTGTGTCGGCATCATCGGCGTCATTCTGGGCATCTGGAAGCTGATCCAGCTCACCCTCATCAGCTCCAAGGTCAACAGCCAGAAGAAGTCGAACACGCCTGACTCAGGCAACCCGCTGGGTCGCGTGCTCAAGGTGTACGACGACAATCGCAATGTCGACGTCGAGACCCTGGAACTGAAGCTTGGCGAGGCGATCCTCACGGAGAGTCCGAAAATCACAAGCAACATCACGCTGATCCAGGTGATCTCGGTGGTGGCACCGCTCATGGGTCTGCTCGGTACGGTGACCGGTATGATCCTGACCTTCCAGGCAATCACCCTGTTCGGTACTGGTGATCCCAAGACCATGGCCGGTGGTATCTCGCAGGCGCTGGTCACCACGGTACTCGGCCTGGTTGTCGCTATTCCCATGACCCTGCTGCACGCGATCGTGAACGCCCGGGCCCGGTCCGTCGTCCACGTGCTCGAAGAGCAGAGTGCCGGCATCATCGCTGACCACGCCGAGAAGAGCGGCGAAGCCCTTGGCTAGTGAAACGCTCTTAAACGGCAACGCCGCTGCGCCCTGCGCAGTGGCGTGGGCCGGTTCGCGTTCGCTGAATTCACCCAAGGGAGCGATGCATGTTTAATGACGTCTACCTGGGGCTCGTCACGTTCATGGAGCAGGGCGGCAACGTTCTGTGGCTGATCATGGCGATCACCTTCCTGATGTGGGCCCTCATCTTCGAACGGTTCTGGTATTTCCAGGCCGAACACAAGGGACTCATCAACGATTCCATGCAGCTGTGGGAAGACCGCGTCGAGCGGCGTTCCTGGTCTGCGCACCAGATTCGTGAACAGATCATTTCCGAGGGCTCCGACAAGATCATGGGCTCGCTGCCACTGATCCAGACCTGTGTGACGCTCTGTCCACTGCTGGGGCTGCTCGGCACCGTGACCGGCATGATCTCCGTCTTCGATGCCATGGCGAATCAGGGCGGTAATGCCCGCTCCATGGCAGCCGGGGTCTCCCAGGCCACCATTCCGACCATGGCCGGCATGGTCGCGTCGCTGTCGGGCGTGCTCGGTAGCACGATCCTCAAGCGCAAGATCGACTTCGAGATCGAGTCGTTCGAAGACCACCTGACGATGGACCACTGAGGACACGCCCATGCCCCGACAGCTTGGCAGAGCTTCCCGAGCCGACGAAGAGTCAGATATCAACCTCACGCCCATGCTGGACGTGGTGTTCATCATGCTGATCTTCTTTATCGTTACGGCCACCTTCATCAAGCAGACCGGTATCGATGTGTTCCGGCCCGATGCGGATACCGCCGAGAACAAGCCAACGGTGAGTTTGCTCGTGGCCATCGGTCCGAAGGGCGACATCTGGATCGATAAGAAGAAAGTCGACGTCGCTGCGGTCCGCGCGAACATCGAGCGCCTGCGATCGGAAAATCCGCGGGGCACCATGGTGATCCAGGCGGATCGTCTGTCGAACTACAAGCAAACCAAGGCGGTTCTGGATGCGGCACGTGCGGCCGGGGTATCAGAAGTCGCTATCTCCACGGAGTCCTAGGTCATGGTGAGATACATCATCGGAGTACTGCTGGGCGCGGTGGTCACCTTCGGGTTGTTCATGGTCATGCAGTATCTGATCAAGAGCGACG
>JBCDIK010000013.1:0-33919 GCA_038749065.1 Pseudomonadota bacterium
ACGTCGACGCCGTGGTCGTGGGTGCTGGCGCGGTGGGCCTCGCCTGCGCCCGGGCGCTCGCGCTCCGCGGCTGCGAAACGGTGGTGGTCGAAGCCCGGGACGGAATTGGCCAGGAGACGTCCTCGCGCAACTCGGAAGTCATCCACGCCGGCATCTACTATCCGCGCGGTTCCCGCAAAGCCGCCCTGTGCGTGCGCGGCAAAGCCTTGCTGTACGAGTACCTGGCGGATCGCGGTATCGCGCACCGGCGCTGCGGCAAGCTGATCGTCGCGACCCGGCCTGAAGAACAAGCCGCGCTCGAGTCGATTGCGGCGCGCGCGCACGCCGCTGGTGTCCATGACCTGGAGCGGCTCACTGGCGACGAAGTGCAGACCCTGGAACCGCAGGTGCGGGCCTGCGCGGGCTTGCAGTCACCGTCAACGGGCATCTTCGACTCGCATCAATATCTGCTGGCGTTGCAGGCCGATCTTGAAGGTGCCGGTGGCGTCGTCGCCTGCGCGACGCCGCTGGTGCGCGCTCGCGCGTGCCACGGCGGGGGATTCGAGCTGCGGCTGGGCGGCGCAGCGCCCACGACCCTCACCTGCCGTCGGCTCATCAATGCCGCCGGCCTGAGCGCTCGAGAAGTGCTGGCGGTGCTGCTGGGTGCGGGGGACGCGCGCCTGCCGCCGCAGTACTACGCCAGTGGCCATTACTATGGCTATGGCGGTCGGCCCCCGTTTTCGCGGCTGGTGTATCCGGTCCCGACGCCCGGTGGCCTCGGGATTCACGCGACCCTCGATCTGACCGGCGCGGTGCGTTTCGGGCCCGACGTGCGCTGGCTGGACGCGCCCAGCGACCGTTTTGACGACAGCGCCCGGAGTGCTTTCGAGCAGGCGATTGAACGCTACTTCCCTCAGCTTGAACGTGACCTTTTGGTTCCCGGCTACACCGGAGTGCGGCCCAAGGTGACGGGTCCGGGCGAGCCGAACGGTGACTTTTTGATCCTCGATGTGCAGGACACGGGGCTCACCGGTCTCGTCAGTCTGCACGGCATCGAGTCGCCGGGGCTGACGGCCTCTTTGGCGTTGGCGGAGGCGGTCGTTGAGGCGCTGTAGTTGTGTTTGGGAAGGGCTCGCCGGGGTGGCGCTTGAGCACGGCGCTTGTTTCCTGTCGACGTTACAGGCTCCAGCCGAAGAACAGAGCAGCGGCACCGAAGGCGAGCATGCCAACGCCTGCGACAATGGCAATGATTAGGCCTGAAAACTCCTTTGCCGGTGTGTCCTGTACTTCCTCTGGGGAATCGGGATTGTAGTAGACGGTTTTGCTCGTGCCGATCGGGAAAGCGCCCTTTCTCGTTGACGTGTGCCGGCCGCGCAGCCGGTGTTCGTTGTCATCCTTGTCGCGATAAGCGTAGATCGCTTGGTACGCCTTATGCCAACCTCCATCCGTCTGAATCGTGGTTTCTCGGACTGCGACGATGGACGCTTCGGTCTTATGCGCGTTCCCGAAGTGTTCTCGTGATTCTCGCCATCCTTGCACGCCGGCGTACACAAAGATTAGACCGAAAACGATCAGGATGATCGACATACGCCCTGCCTTAGCCCCCGTTTGCTCTGCGACTCAGATCAATGAAAGATGGCCCTTGAATGACCGCCTTTGGCTCGTGGTTGTCTTCCATCCGTCTTGATACCCGCGAACGCAGCGATGATCACTGAATGCGCACTAGTGTACCAATCGTTTGGTGGCGGGTTTTTGAGCCTGTCGTTTCTCTCCAATCGGGCGGAGATGATTTGAGAGTCATTCACCATATCGGGGCAAATTCAAACGCCGATTAAGATGAAACGCGGGGGCGATATGAGCGAGTACAAGGGCGGATGTCGGTGTGGCCTGGTGCGCTTTGTTGCTATAGGAGAGCCAAACCGTATTGGCGTATGCCATTGCCTGGATTGTCGCAAGCATTCTGGTACGCCCTTTGGCGCGTCCGCGATCTTTCCTGAAGGTCAAGTGACCATCGAAGGTGAAACCCATGACTACAAAGGGCGCTGCTTTTGTCCCTGCTGTGGCTCTCCTGTCTATGCGCGCTCAGATGACGAAATTGAAATTAACCTGGGCGCTCTGGACTCGGCCAACCAGTTCGTGCCGACCTACGAAAGCTGGATCGTTCATCGCGAAGGCTGGTTGCCAGAGTTTCCGCTGGATCTTCGGTATCGCCGCAATCGTGCCGATCTTGTGACAGGTGATTAGTATGAACATCAGGGCACCGACATCATCCGACTTGCCGGGCATCAAAATTGTCCTCTAAGAAACAGACCTCTTCTCCCCTGAGATGCTGGACGGCAGGATCAGACCCTTTCTCCAGGGAAATGAGCGACAGGATCGATGGCTTGTCTGCCTCACGGACACTGACGGCGTTGTGGGCTTCAGTTACACGCGTTCAGGAAACCCCACCGATCGTGTCTGAAATCTTCTGTCGATTGGCTTTCGCACTCACTACCAGGGCAGCGGGTTTGGACCAAGACTCCTCCAGGTTGAGGCGGTCGTTGCAGCGTGACGACTAATCCACGACGGCAGTTTTTCCGAGTGCTTTAGCCATCTCCAGCGTCCCTAGAATTGCGGGTGGGGCATCGAGGCAGCCTGGGCTACGAAGAAACAAAGACATGTCTTGTTCGGTATCTCGCAGAGCGTAGCCGGCGAGAGACTCGGCAAGCTTTGCTCGGACCCTGTCGATCAACCAGCCGTTGTTGAACACACCCCCGCCAAGAACGATGCGGTCAGGCCGTACTGTGTACACCAAGTTCTGGCACAAGCACGCGAGATAGTGTGCTTCGATGTTCCAGGCGGGATGGTTCTGGGGCAATGTTTCGGCCGGTTGTCCCCATCGAGCGTTCAGCGCGGGTCCGCAGGCCAGTCCTTCCAAACAGTCCTGATGATATGGGCAGATGCCTTCAAAGCTATCACCGTGAGCTCGTGGAACGCGTATGTGTCCGACTTCTGAGTGGGTGGACCGCGGAAAGCAGCTACCGTCGATGCACAGACCGACCCCGACACCTGTACCCACAGTAACGTAGCACACCGACCGGCACTCTCTCGCCGCGCCAAACTTATACTCACCTAGCGCAGCAGCATTGACGTCCGTATCAATCACTCCTGGAAGATTGAGTTCGGATGTCAAGTGCCCTAGAAGATTTGTATCGCTCCACCCAGGTTTGGGTGTGGAAAGTACGTATCCGTAGTGATGCGACGAAGGGTCGTTATCCACCGGTCCGAAGCTCCCGACAGCGATGGCGCTGAGTCCCCCCAGCGCCAGTGTTTGAGCTCTGAAGAAAGCGACGACCTCGCCAAGCGTACGTTCAGACGTGGTCGTCTGAATGCGAGTCTGGGACTGTATCTGACCGTTTTCATCTGCAACGGCGCAGATAAATTTAGTGCCGCCGGCCTCAACCAACGCGAACAGCTCTGATGCATCTGTGTTCAGCATGTCGTTACACTATTCGAGAACAAGCGCTACGTCAGCGATAGGAATCCCGATGCCAGTTTATGACCCGCCCCACTTTCGATCTCAACGGGGGTGGCTCAACGATCCCAATGGTCTGGTCTATGTCGATGGCGTTTACCATCTTTTCTTCCAACACAACCCAGGCGGAAACACATGGGGGCCAATGAATTGGGGACATGCCACCTCTCGTGATCTTTTGTCCTGGACCGAGCATGGCGTCGCGCTTGAACCAGATGATCTTGGTTGGATCTTCTCAGGTTCAGTCGTTGTTGATCATGAAAATCGTCTGAATGTCCAAGATAGCGCTCAGAAAACCCTGGTTGCCTTCTTCACTCATCACGATGCCGAGGCTGCAAAGCGAAACGCTGAAGGAGGATTTCAGCATCAATCGATGGCCTACAGCCTCGATGGTGGCGAACACTGGATCAAGCATTCGGCGAACCCAATTTTACCGAATCCTGGCGGCGTACAAGACTTCAGGGACCCTTATGTTCTCTGGCACCCAGGCTCCAGCGCCTGGATCATGTTGGTTTCTGCAGGAGTCTGTGTTGAGTTCTACCGCTCAACGGACCTTCTCAATTGGGCGAAGTGCTCAACGTTCGACGCTGGAGAAGGCGCGGATGCAGGAGTATGGGAGTGTCCCGTACTGTGCACCGTTCCCGTCGAAGAGGTTAATGAAACGCGTTGGGTCCTGATCCAGAGCTTCATGCCAGGAGGGCGGCTTGGTGGGTCGGGAACGCGATATTTCATCGGTTGTTTTGATGGGTATGTGTTTGAAGTAGAGCGCGCTCGTTTAGGTGGTTCACGGGAGACGCCCGATAACTGGTATGACTGGGGCCCAGACAACTATGCGGCGAATATCTGGGCGAACCTGCCACCTCACATGCCAGGGCCTGTGTCCATTGGATGGATGAATAACTGGGTTTATGCGAATACGACGAAAGAGACACCGTTTCGGGGCCAGATGACACTTCCAAGATCTCACTCGATACGCTTGATCGACGATAAGCCTTATCTGGTTTCTGAAGTCGCCTTTGACGGTGTGGCGGAAACGATACAAGAGGCAGGCCTTGTAGAAGAGCGAATTCGTTTTGATGCTTCAAAATCCTGTGTGATCGATATTCTCTGTGATGGCGAGATCGCTGTCAGAGTGGCTTTTGACGCCGCGAGTAGCAATTTTCGCTTTGATCGTAAGTCATCTCATCCAACCGGAGACGGCGAGGGGTTTGCGGGTCAGTTCGATGTCCCCAGGATCAGCTCGGCCGATCATGTTGAACTGTCTATCTGGCTGGGGGCTTATTGCATCGAAGCATTTATCGATGATGGCTTGCAAAGCGTATCTGTGCTTTTGGCGTCAGCGGTGACCGCTGTCAAACTGACGCATTGAGAATTTCGTCTCGAGTGATCTTAAACCTGAAGTTGTCGCAATGGTGGGCATTTACTCATTCACACGAAAGCGCCCCGCCGTTCGAATATAGAGCTGGCACTCCGATTCTGAAGAGCAGGATATTGAGTGTTGAGTGTCGTTCGCTGATGCAAAGTACCCGCCGGTCTTCAGGGTTTTGACGGGAGTATGGGGCTTCACTGAGTGAGCAAACACGCCCTTGATCACGACTGCCTTGATGTCGTCGAACTGTGACCAAAGGCTTCCTTCGAAGCCGCTGGGTACTGTGAGCATAAAGCCAGCGAGTGAGCCAGGCTTTGGGTTACCCCACAGTGTCGCGACGTTTGCGCCAACCGCGTTTGCGTCGATCCACTGAAACTCGTTTGCGGACATCCACACCAAGTTGGAGGCCAGCAGGTTCAGTGGTTGCTCACCGTTGTCGAATGCTTGATCGCCGGGCTGGACAAGGTAAGGGCCCGCCAATATCTCAATGAATGCCGTGCCGCCCAATCCTGGACGAGCCGAAGTGATGTGAATCTCGCCGGCCGGTTGGGTCCAGAAACTTCCGGGTCCCATCCACAGGTTCGCGGCATCTGGGTCGTCATTGTGTATTTTACCGCTGATGACGATCGCCCGGTAAGTGATGTTGTGAATGTGAGGGGGCGATGAGAACCCTTTCGCGAATCGAAGTAGCACGCCGGAAGAGACATCCTGCAAGATGTCCCCCCAAAGAACAGCGGCTTGAGGGCTTGCGGGTCCTCGCGCGGGATTGAGTGGCTGATAGGAAACCTGGTCAGGTGTTAGGACCTGAATGGTAGCGAGTTGAGCGGGACTATAGGTTGGTGATCGGTTCGGCTCGCAGGCTGCGAGGAGAGCCATGGTGCAAAAGATCGTGAGGTAGCTGAGTCTGTTCATGTTTCCGCGGCCGCGCTGCCTTCGCAGCAGAGTATCCGCATTCGGGTTCCGCACACTACTGCGAACATCACCGCGGTGGCGATGCCGGCGAATCTTCGGAGCTCGATCTTTGATCCTTGACCGCGTAACAGGCGCCCTCTAGGGCGCGGCAAAGGCATCCATCAGCTTCGGGATCTTCTTCTTCAGGGCAAAGAAACCGCGCTTGCAGTGCGGCCAGCAGGCGGCGTCGTAGTAGCGGCGCACCGCGATCAACTCGATGTCCACCTCCGCCAGCGCGCCTTGAACCTCAAGCAATCGCGTCTGCACCGGGCCGATGGGCGCATAGGGCGTCAATACCCGCCGGTAGCCCTGTTGCTGGGCCCAGAATTGGACCGTTTCGGCACCGTTTCCGGGTAGCAGCGTGGCGCTGCAGCGTTGAGCGGTGTCCTCAAGCGCGCTCGCCACGTGAGCCGCCACGGTCAGGGTGCAGGGCCGGCTCGCGCGCCCGTCGACGAAAGGCAGCATCGCCGCCGGGAGTGAGGTCAGGGGATCGGCGAAGGATTCCGGGTGCAGATCTTCCTCGTGCAGCAACAGCCCATCGGTGTCCGGCTCCAGCGCTGCGCAGGGCTCATCGGTGACCCTGAGCGTCTGGTCCGCAGGTCCGGTCGCCTGCGGGAGCGGCGCTTCTTCGATCGGATCAGCGGTCTCGTTCAGCCCGCCGACGGGTCCGAAACGGTTTCCCGTGTAGCGGGCGATGTTCTCCGCCCGCGCCAGGTAGTGCTTGCCCCGGGTGTGCAGGCCGGCCACCCAGCGCCAGGACAGCGTGTTTGATGCGGGATCGCCGTCGAGCAGATACTGCATGAACAGGTCGGCGCCGATCGTCCAGGGCAACCGCAGGGTGAAGATCCAGATGCTGGCGAACCACATGCGGGCGTGGTTGTGCAGGTACCCGGTCTCCTTCAGCTCTGTCAGCCAGACATCGAAGGGCTCAATCCCTGTTTCGCCCTGGAGCGCCGCCTGCAGCGTGGCCTGGGCCATCTCGTCGACGCCGTAGCGCTGCAGGTCTGCTTCCAGGGAGGTGCGGTAGTGCGCCCAGAGCGACGGCTTATGTTCCAGGTGACCTTTGAAGTAGGTGCGCCAGAAGACCTCCTGAATGAACTTCTCGGCACCGCGGCCGTGCGCGCCCAGGGCTGCGCTGGCCACCTCCTGCTCTGTCAGCAGGCGATGGCGCAGAAAAGGCGACAACTGCGAGACGGCGTCGTGCGCGCCTGGGCCGCGGTCTTCGTTGCGCTCTCGCGCATAGCGGCTGCCCGCCTTCGGTAAGAAGGCCTCAAGGCCGGCCAGGGCCTGATCGCGATTGATCTGCGGATGAATCACTGCGGTTCTTGGACGCTCGTGTCAAAATCGCACCCTAGCGACGGCGCTGTCACGGCGGAGGCAAATTGACCGATTCAGGGATCCATATCCGACCCGGGCGGCTCGCGGATGAAACCGCTCTGCTCGATCTGTTGCCGCGGCTGGCGGAGTTCGAGCTGTCACCCCAGCGCGACCCGAAGGATCTGTGGTCCAGCGATGCCAAGCTCTTGAGCGCGGTCCTGCGCGATGAAGCGCCGGAGAGCTTTCTGCTGGTCGCCGCCGATGCCGCCAGCGATGCCCCGGCAGGGTGTGCACTGGTCACCCTGCAGGGCGAGTTCATGAGCGGCACGCCGGGTGCGCACCTGCAGGCGATCGCGGTGATGCCCGGCTATGAGGGCCGTGGGATCGGCCGAAGGCTGCTGGACGCGATCGAGCACGAAGCGCGAGCCCGGGGCGCGCGCTCCATGACGCTGCACGTCTTCACTGCCAATGAGCGCGCGCATCGCCTGTACGAGGCCGTGGGCTACGAAAGCGAAGTCCAGCGCTGCATCAAGTGGCTCGATGAGGAAACCGCGCATGAGTGATCCCTCGACAACGCCCGATCTGTCCAGCTATGAGCGATCGGAGTTCAGCGACGGGCCCTGGACCCGCCCCATCTATCGTAAGGGCCGGGGACCGGCGGTCATCATCATTCACGAGATGCCCGGGCTGCATCCGCTGGTGGTCCGCTTCGCGGATCGCGTGGCCGCTGCAGGCATGACCGTGGTGCTGCCGAGCCTGTTCGGGACGCCTGGGCGCGAGATCAGCAAGGGCTATGCGGCGTTCGAGCTCCTGAAGGGCATCTGTATTCGCCGTGAGTTCAATGTCTGGCGGGGCGGTCGTTCAAGCCCGATCGTGGACTGGCTGCGCGCCCTGGCGCGCTCCCTTCACAGCCAGTGCGGTGGCGCCGGTGTCGGTGCCGTGGGCATGTGCTTCACCGGCGGCTTCGCGCTCGCGATGATGACCGAGCCCGCGGTCGTCGCCCCGGTGTTGTCGCAGCCATCGCTGCCGCTTGCGATCGGGATTGGCGGTAAAGCGCGTGCCTGCGCGATCGACGCCAGCGACCGCGAGATCCGCATTGCTCGCGAACGGCTCGAGAGCGAAGACCGCAAGTTGCTCGGGCTACGGTTCGTTGGCGATCCGCTGGTGCCGGAGGCGCGCTTCGAGCACCTGAAGGAACAGCTCGGCGAGCGCTTTGAAGAGGTTGCCCTCGACCCTGCCGATGCGGCACCCGACGACTCGATGCCGGCGCACTCGGTGCTGACCGTGCACTTGAACGATGCGGATCCGGACGGTCCGACCCGCGCGCTGGAGCGACGGGTGATCGCGTTCTTCGAGGACGCCCTGGACGACTCGAGCGCGTCCTAGAGTCTTAGTCGGGGGTCAGCTCGCTGCACATGGACTGCTCGATGAACGCGGCGGGCACGTCGAGCCCGCCGGCGATCTCGTAGAGCTTCAGGCGCGCGGTGTTCTGGTCATGCCCTTCGGCGCGGGCCACGAGGCACAGGTCTCGAATCACCTGCATGCGCTGCGCGAGGCTCGCTTCTTCCTTCACCGCCGCGATGCGTCCGGGGAGTTCCTGCTCGATACTCTCGAGATTCAGGCTGTCGGTGAAGGCGCCCTTACCGAAGAACTTCTCGAAGATCGCGATCTCTTCTTCGGTGATGTTGCCGTCGGCGTTGGCCACCACCAGGGAGCCGGCAAACAGCAGGCGCCGCATGCCCTCAGCCACTTCGGTACGCCCCTCCATATAGCTGGGCTCCATGAGGCTCATGAGGCCCTGGGTGCCCACTTCGAGGTCATCGAGGCTGGTGCCATCGGGACGTGCCAGGATGCTGCGATCAAAGAGCTGCAGCGCCTTGACCCGCAGCGGGCTGAACGGGTGCGTGCTGAACCAGTCCTCCCGGGGCGTTCGCTCGCTGGCCTCGCTGTCGAGCATCTGCATCTCGTCGACCTGCTTCAAGAAGTCGTCCAGGCTGAAGCGGATGCCCTTACCGGACAGGCCCGACGCCAGCTTGAACAGCGCCCTGGACACTGCTTCGATGTCGTCCGCGCAGTGCGCGCCGGCGCGATCTGCAGAGATCTCCGCGTAGCGCGACCAGGTGAACAGCGACAGTGCCAGCCGCGGGTCGGGTCGCGATTTGCCGTTCAGGATGAAGCCGATCGGGATATCGTGGTGGCGGTACACGTGATGGCCAAGCTCGTGGCCGACCACATACTTCAGCTCGTTTTCGTCGAAGGCTTCGAGCAGGCTCGAGGCAAACATGACGAACAGGCGCCCGTCCTCCGGCTTGAAGCACATCGCGTTGTACTGAGGGCTTGCGAATGCGAACAGCTCCAGCGGCGTCTCCATCTGCAGTTTGTCGATGCAGTCGCGCGCCATTGCATGAAGCTCCGGCGCCATGCGCTCGCTGAGCCGCACGCTGGTCGCGAGTAGTCGGCGCCGGATGCTGTAGGGGTTGTCTTCTTCCATGCGCGCAATGCGCTCGTTGGTCCGCACCACGGTGCGGTCTTTGAGCAGCGACTCGTACATGGAAAGATCATCGCGGCTGCGCAGATCGGCGGCGCTAAGGGTCTGGCTCACGGTGCGTTCCGGTAACGACGTGCGGGCAGCTTACTGCCTCCCTCGGAACCCGGCAAAGGGGCTGCGCTAGGGGTCAGGCGCCGTCCAGAATTTTCAACATGCGCTTGAGGGCGAAGTGCCGATAGCTGCCTTCGAGTAGCGGCTCCACGGTGCGCCAGCGGCAGCCGCGAGTCACGTTCAGGGCGATCCAGCCGTTGTGTCCGGTATAGGCCGGCACGTGAAAGCGCTCATCCATCTGATACTGCGGTTGTGCATCGAGGCCGACCCAGAAGCTGTAGTACACCTGGCGCTCTGAGCCGTAGGCGGTGGCAAAGGTTTTCTTGCCGGCACGCCACACCGGGTTGCCGAAGCTGAGGTCTTCGCTCACCTCCGGCAGCGCCAGCGCGCGCTTGCGCAGGCCCTGCAGGCGCCGCGCGTGAACGGGGACCTGCAGCGGATCGAAATCCATGGGGTGTACCGTCGCTGTCGGCGGCTCGATGAGAATTGGCGCAGCGGTCCCCGCAAGCGCCTTCGGCGCCACCTGTTCCCAGGCCTCGAAGGCCCGTTGGGCGATGGTGTCCCAGCTCAGGCCCTGGTCCAGTTGGACTCCCAGCCAGCCTTTAGGGCCGACATAGGGTGGCACAAAGTAGTACTCGGGCTCGTGCTCCACGTAGTAGGGCTGGGCCCCGGGGCCCATGCGTAACCACAGCGCGATGCGCCCTGCGCCGTGATGATTCACCTCGTAAGTGGCGAAGGTTTTGCCGCCCACGCGGAAGTCCGGCGATCCGTGGGAGCGCACCTCCGTCGTGTCTGGCAGGCCGAGGCAGATCTCGCGAACGGCGTCGTCGATGTTTTTTTCGCGCCCCCCTGCGCCTTGCGTCTTGCGCGCGGTGCTGCGGCGCTTGGGGCCGGGATTGATACCTTTAGGCGCTTTGGCCATCCTTCTCCTCCCGATACTCGCGAGCGGCACCATGGTAGACCAGATTTTTTCCGTCTGTAGCGCCACCGCCATGATCGGATGGGTCGCGCTGCTGGTCGCGCCGTCCCGCCCCTTTGTGGTGGAGACGTTCGCCCGCCTGATCGTGCCCGGTGCCATCGGCGTGGTGTATCTTGTTCTAATGCTGAGCAACCTCGGCGCGACGCCCGCGGA
Organism: Pseudomonadota bacterium; assembly: GCA_038749065.1. GTDB lineage: Bacteria > Pseudomonadota > Gammaproteobacteria > Pseudomonadales > Azotimanducaceae > CALHVX01. Next base: position 10,862 of record JBCDIK010000013.1, read on the forward strand.
TGGCGGCTTCGGCTCGTTGGCAGAGATCAAAGCGCTGTTCAGCGTCGATGAGCTGTTGCTGGCTGGCTGGGTACATTACCTGGCCTTTGACCTGTTTGTGGGGAGCTGGGAAGTTCAGGACAGCCAGGCCCGCGGTATTTCGCACTGGCTGGTCATTCCCGCGCTGATCCTGACGCTGCTGGCCGGGCCAGCGGGGCTCCTGCTCTATCTGCTGCTGCGTCTGGTGCTGGGTCGGCAGCCCTCCAAACCTGCGCCGGTAGCCTCGTGAATACGTTGGCGTCCTCGCTGCCGCTCCCCGACGCGCTGCAGGCCCGAGCGGGCGACAATCGCTGGTGGCGGGAGGCGACCCTGGCGAGTCTGGTGCTGCTGGCGCTCTGCTTGTGTTTGTCACAAGTTGACCCACGGACCCTGCTCGGCGTGTCCGTTTGGACCAAGCCCGCGAAGTTCTACCTCTCGATTGCCGTGTACTTCGCGACGTTACTGCTGTGCGCACGATTTCTTGCAGATGGCTTCTGGCGGACGGTGCGCGGTCGAGCACTCACGCTGATGACGTTGTCCACCGCGATCTTCGAGCTCGCCTACATCAGCGCCCAGGCGGCGCTTGGCGAGGCATCGCACTTTAACGGCAGCAGCGCGTTTCACGGCGTGATGTACAGCCTGATGGGGGTCGGCGCAGTGCTACTGGTGCTCGGTTCCGGCTGGCTGGGTATCGAGATCGCCCTGCAGCGGGGGCTGGAATCGCCCTTGGTGCTCGCGGTGGTCCTGGGGCTGCTCTTGACCGTGCTGCTCGGCGGCGGGTTTGGCGGTGTTCTTTCCAGCAACGGTGGCCACTGGGTGGGCAGCTGTCGCGACGATGTGGATGGCCTTGCGCTGCTGGGCTGGTCCCGGGAGTGTGGCGACCTGCGGGTGGCGCATTTCTGGGGCATGCACGCCATGCAGGCATTGCCGCTGGGGGCGCTGGTCCTTGGCAGTGCCGGCGCGTTCAGTGAGCGGCAGCGGTGGCTGGGCGTCTGGATCGGCGCCGTCGTCTATGCCGCGATCGGCTTCTTTCTGTTCTTTACGGCGCTTCACGGCGAGCCGATCCTTGGCTGAACTCGGGCTGCCCTTCCCCAGCGAAGAACTAGAGCATCAGTTTCGCTGCGACTGGTACCGCTCGGCGCTGCCCCAGATTCGCATCGCGCTGGCGCTGGCGCTGGTGTTTCTGGTCGGGTTTGCCCAGCTTGATCGCTACTATTTCTCCGAACCGCTCCAGGAGCAGATTTTCTATTTCCGCTGGCTGGTTATCGCGCCGGCCAACGTGGTGATCCTCGCCGCGACGTTCAGCGCGATCCCCGGACGTCAGGTGTACTGGATGATGACCGTCACACTGTGCGTCATGACCGGCTATTTCGCCTGGCTCACACCCTCCCTCGACCTTGCCGCGCTGACCTATGTGCTGCCCCTGCTCGTGCAGTTGGCGCTCTTCCAGCTGGTTCTGCTGCGGGTCCCAATTCGCATTGCCGCGGTCGGCGCTGCAGTCTCCTTTGCGGCGATTCTCGCTGCGTTTCTGACGGTGCCGCTACCCGTGTATCAGAAGTTCAGCATTATCGGTGGGTTTTCGGCGATCTATACGATCCTGTTGTTCAGCGGCTATCAGCGCGAGCGGCAGCAGCGCTGGCTGTTCATGAGCGAGGCGCAGCTTCGACAGTCGCTGCGCGATCGGGATGAGATTCAGGACGAACGCGCCAGCTGGTACGAGAACCTCGCCCGCTTCCTGCGCCACGAGCTGAGCAATCAGCTTGTGGGCGCGCGGACCTCTCTGCAGCTCATTGAGCGGTTCGGAGATCGTCGCCTGGAATACATTGGCCGCGCGCGCCGAAGCCTCGATCGCATGCAGCTCATGCTGAACGAAACGTCGGATGCCAGCAGTATCGAGCAGGCGCTGAAGACGGAAGAACAGGAGCGCTTCTCTTTGTCGCTGCTGGTGATCGAATCGGTCGAGGAATATCGCGATCAGTATCCGCAACATCGCATTGCGCTCGACGTGGCCGAGCAGGTAGAACTGATCGGACAGCCGTTCCGCATTGCCCAGCTGCTCGACAAGCTCGTATCCAACGCGGTGCGCTATACCCATGAGGATGTTCCAATCGAAGTTTCCTTGAGTGCGCCGCACGCTGATGGGCAGGTTGCTCTCAGCGTTGCGAATCGCGGGGCCCCGCTGCCCCTGCAGACGGAGCGACTGTTCGATCTGTGGTCGACGTCGGCATCCTATGGTGACGACAAGCAAATGGGCCTGGGTCTCTACGTCGCGGCCCGGGTCGCTGAGGCGCACGGTGGCGCCATCCACGCCGAGCGGCTGGAAGCGCCAACGGGTGCCCGCTTCGTCGTCACACTGCCCGCGCTCCATGCCTCGGCGCCGCGCTCGGAGGCGCGTCCATGAGCCGCCGCCGTATCGCGCTGGTCGAAGACGATGAGGTGATCCGCGAAAACTACGCGGACATGCTGCGCAGTGAAGGGTTCGAGGTCGAGGTGCATGCAACAGAGCAGGAGGCCCGGGCGCGTTTTGCCCGCACGCTGCCGGAGATGGTGCTGCTGGACATTGCCCTGGACGGTAACCCGGAGGCCGGGTACGGGATCTGCGCCTGGCTGCGGGAGCGGTCGAAGACACTGCCCATCGTGTTCCTGACCTCCCACTCAAGCAACGTGGACCGGATCTCCGGACTGCGCCTGGGCGCCGATGACTACATCACCAAAGACACGGCGGTGGACTACATCGTGATCCGCATGCGCTCGCTGTTTCGGCGGATCGATGCGCTGGCTGGGAGTCAGAAGCCGCCGGGGCGGGCGGTTAGTTCGCTGGTGCTGAACGATGTGACGCTGCTGGCGTCCTGGAAGAACCAGAAACTGGGGCTCAGCCTGACCCAGTTCTGGATGCTGCGAGCGCTGGTGGACAACCCCGGCAAGGTGCTCAGCCACAAAGCCCTGATGCAGGCCGCCAACGTGATCATCGAGCCGAATACGGTGGTGGCCCACATCAAGGCGATCCGCACCAAATTCCGGGAGATCGACCCCGAATTCGATGCCATTCGCACCGAGCGGGGCAGTGGCTACCGCTGGGCGCCGGAAACGTAAAGAAAAGTGGCTTGAGTCTTCATTTCCGCTCATAAATGTCATTTTTTGGTCATTGCGCCTGCATGTAAACCCTGAAACTGCCTTCCATACTCGAAGTGTCTGAAGACGTTGTTCGGGGGAATGGATGTCGATTTCAGGCGCAGCGGTACAGTCCACAGAGACTGGCCCTTGCGAAAACACGTTTGATGATCAGCGCCTTACAGAGTCAGTAAGCGCTTGCTATCCAGCGCTTTTGGCCTATCTGGTGCGCCGCACGGGCGACCGCATGCTGGCCGAAGATCTGGCCCAGGAGGCCGTGGTTATCCTGCTGGAGCGTCTTGAGCGCGAACCGCTGGACGATCCATCGGCATTAGCTGGTTACTTGCGCAGAACGGCGATCAACCTGCATATCTGCGGGATCCGAGAGCGCGCCCGGCGCAAGACGGATTGCCGCGACCGGCTACCGGAGGTGCTGTGTCACGAGAGCCCCTTCAGCGATCGCGTCGCGCAGGAGCGACAGCGGGAACTGGTCGCGCGGATCTCGCAGCTCCCGACCGGGCGGGATCGGGAGCTGCTCCGGCTCTACCTGCTCGAGCAGCGGGGCAAGCCGGCCATTTGCGCCGCCCTTGGCGTGGCCGAAGGGCACTTCAAACGGGTGCTCTCCCGTGCCAAGCAGCGGTTGCTGGCGACACCACGGCCGGGCTCTTGCGTGGCTGCGTGGTCATGTCCGCCCGCAGGCTCCCAGGCCCCCACAGATAGCTGTCGTTCAGCGCCGCTCCCGCCGCGTAGGCGGGCTGCTGCATGAGTGCTGCATGCAGTGCTGGCAGCTCGGCGAACGACACCGAAGCGATCAGATGGTGCTCCAGGTGGTAGTTGATGTGGTGCGGCGCGAACAGGAAGCGCTCGACCGGTCCGCAGAGAATGCTTCGCGTGCTGTTGAGGACGGTGTCGCAGGGCAGTGCGAAATGCTCGGCGATGCTTCGCAGCCGCATGATAATCGGTAACACCAGCAGGATCGGCGCTAGCCACAGCGCGATGAAGAAGCCCCAGCCACCGACGAGGGATAGCGTCAGAACCATTGCGCCGTAGAACAGCCCTCGCGCCTGGCCGATACGCTGTTCCAGGCGGCTACGCGTCTGCACCGTCCCGGGCTCGCCCTGATGACGGGTGACCCCCGTGAGGTGTGTGAAGGAACGGATCAGGTAGCCGATGCTGCGAACCCAGGACCGCAGCAGGAACGAAAACCCGTTTCCGGCGACAGGAAACTGCCAGTAGGCCGCTTCCTCCGCCGAGCCGAGCTTACGTACCCAGTCCGGGTCGAGATCGCTGTTCGCGTGCCGATGGTGAGCCAGATGGTCCTGTCGGTACTTTCGCATGCTGACGAGCATTGGCGCGCCCAGCAGGACTTCCCCCCAGAACTCGTTGACCCAGCGCAACGGGTGCGCCAGCGAGTGGGTCGCCTCGTGCATCAGAACCAGCAGGGCGTGCTGCCGCGCCGCGATGATGACCCAGGCGATTGGCAGCAGCGCCCAGAACCAGGGGCCCCAGGCGAGGGAAACCATCGCGGCTATGACGCACGCCAGCACGGCGTAGTCGAACAGCATGGCCTTGAGGAGTGCCCACGGACGCGGTCCCCGATGCGCATCGCGGATCTGCGCCAGCGCGGCACGGTCGAGTGTGTCTGTTTGCTGCATGGCGCCTCCTAGGCTGCAATCTCTTCGGGGTTAGCGCCGTAGCCATCGGCATCGTCCGCGCTTGCGAAGGCGGCGGTGACCATGTTGCTGTAGAGCTCGCCGGTCACCTTCATGGCGTAGCGCGCGATCGTCAGCTCTGCCTCGCTCGTGATCAGCTGCTGGATGTAGCCCTGCATCGCCTTGGTGTGACCGACGTCGATAGTGGTGTGATCCTGCAGAAAGCTCATCGCTGTGCGGTCCACGCCCATCGCGGCGAGGGTCATCATGTAGCGCTCGCCGAATGCCGTGGGCATGGCCTCCAGAAAGTAGAGATAGCCCAGATAGCCGACCGCGTTGTTGTTGTAGATCTGGTAGAACGGGTAGGCAAGCAGCGCGGTCGTGGCTGGCAGCGGCTGTGAACTGGGGACGGACGAGACGTCCAGGCCACAGCTTTGCGCATCGTTCAGAGCCAGCTGGTCATGACCCACCTCCGAGATCGCATGACGCAGGAAGGGCTTGACCATCGAGCGCTGCTCGCCGCGGAAAAATACCGTTGCCAGTGCCTGCAGCTGAGGATTCTCCCGGGTGTGATGGAACACCTCCCGCATCAGTGCGGCGTAGTGACCGCGATCCAGATCGCCGCGCCACAGGCGCTGCATTCCCTCGCAGTCGTTAAAGTCGGCAATGACCTCCGTAAAAGTCTCGTGCATGGCGGCGCCAGGTTGAAAAGTCTGGCTTGTGTGCAGGGTGTTCGTGGGCTGTTCAGGCTGCGACATTGTTGGTGTCCTCGGCGATAGGGGCGGGCAGAGCAGCGAAGCGCTGCAGCGATTTCAGGAACGGTGAACCGACCTGGCGCAGGTGTCTGGTGTCGGTGAGCTGAATCACCATGGAGTTCACGGCGCCGTATTCGCGGTGCACGATGCGGCCGCGGTGCGGCTTGTACCCTAGACGCGTGAAGAACGAGACCAAGTGATCGTTGCAATCGATGTAGTCGCGCTCGACGCCTAAGCGCAGCGCAAACTCGTAGGCGGTTCGCGCCATGAGCATGGGCAATCGGCTGTTCCGATAGGCCGGATCGACCATGAGTTTGGTGGTGATGCTGCTGCGGGCCCGGGCCTCGGCGTCGAGGTAGTCGATGCCGTACAGTCGCTCGTATTTTCCCAGATCACCATCGCTTGCGAGCGTGGTCATCAGCGTGGCGATGATCGTGTCCTGGTTATCCCGGGCTACAAACAGATTGCCGATGTGGGCGAGCGGGTCACTCAGCATTTTGCTGTGGTGATCGGTCAGTGGGTCGCTGAGGTGCCGGTCCATCTCCTCGACGTAGATGCGGTACCAGAATCGCTGTACCTGCGTAAGCTCAGCCAGCTCGGCGAGCGCGATGGAAGCGCGCATGGCAGTGTCCTTCTTCGGTTGTGTTGACTCCTTGTGCGAGATGGCGCCTTCGAAGATTGGTCATGTGACCCATTGAGGCCACGAAACCGGTGGGCGCCTGTCTCTAACCCTTAGCTGCAATGACGCAGGAAAAGGTCTCACGAAGTGCACAACGTTCTGCTGGCCGACAGGGATGTAGCGTCGCGGTATTTTTTTCTAAAGCGTTGCGACCCTTTTGCCGGGCCGTGCATCTAGTTCTGTGAGAGGGCGGCAATGGTGCCGCGGAGAAGGAAGCCAAACGGAGCTTTATGATGAAACGACTGCTTGCAACCTGCACCATCGCGCTTGCCGCCAGCACTGCCTACGCCGACGAACAGTACAAGGTGGTTATAGACGAGCGCGACTTCCGTTCGGAGGCGTCGGTCAAGGATCTACACCGGCGTATCCGCAAAGAAGCGCGTCATGCCTGCCCGACGTACTTCGCGACCCGCAACATGCGCGAGATTGCTAACTGCCGCGCCGATGTCGAAGCAGACCTCGTCGGCAAGATCAATCACCCGCTGCTCAATGCCTACGTGGAAGGCACGGAATCGCTGCGCATTGCACTGGCTGAGCGTAAGCAGCGCGACGGGCGCGGGTAACACTGCGTGTTACTTGCAGTCTGGGCTTTGCCCAGACTGCCGGTTCGTACTTTGTACGAGTTGTGATTTGCGGAGCAAATCACCCGGATAACGCTGCGTGTTAGGAGCAGTCCGGGGTTTTCCCAGACTGCCGCGCGGCCAGAGACAGTTTCATCGCGCTGGGAATGCGCTCGTTCAGCTGCGCGATACGACGATCGCTGGACGGGTGCGTTGACATGAACTCCGGCTGCGACTTGCCGCCACTGGCGGCAGCCATGTTCTGCCAGAGCTTGACGCTGGCTCTGGGATCGAACCCGGCGTTGGCCATGAGATCGAGCCCGACCAGATCGGCCTCGGACTCCTGCTTGCGGCCGAACGGCAGAATGACACCAACCTGAGCGCCGAGCCCAAGCAGCCCGAAGAGCTGTTGTTTCATCGGGCTCGTCGCGCCTGCGGCGATCTGAGCCAGCTGCAGGCCCGATTGCGTGAGGGTCGCCGTCGACACCCGCTCGTTGGAGTGGCGCGCCAGTACGTGGGCGACCTCGTGGCCGATGACCGTCGCGAGTTGGTCCTGATCTTCAGCGACCTTGAGCAGCCCCGTATAGACGCCAATCTTGCCGCCCGGCAGCGCGAAGGCGTTGGCCTGATCCTCATCGAACACCGTGACTTCCCAGTCCTCCGGATTGCCGCCCGGCAGTGCGCGCACGACATGTTCGGAAACACACTGGACATAGCGGTCCGTACTGCCGCTGGCGCGGGCGGGCGTCTTGTTCTTGATGTCCTGATAGGCGGCAACGCCCATCTGGTTCATCTCGGATTCAGGAAAGAGGATGAGCTGATTGCGTCCGAGTGGCGATGTCGAACAGCTGGTCAGGACGAGTGCTGCGAGCAGCAGCAGGGCATTGCGCATGAGCGGTCACCGAAACGGACAGACCGCTCGATCATGCGTCATCGTTCAGGGGTGCACAAGATTGCTACAGCAGGTAGCTGGGGCCTCGGTCACGGCCGCCAGCGCGGAGTACCGCCTGAGCTGGCGTACGGGGGCTGTCGTCATGAACGTCGCCTTGCGGACCTTTCTCGAGCTGGCGCTGACAGGCGCGGAAGAAGGCGTCGGGTGGGGTGTCTTCCCACAACGGCTCGTCATCAAAGTCATCATCGAACGGGAGGCTTAGATCGCCATCGTTGGCGGCATCCTGAGAGGCTCGCGCAACGAAGCTCGCTTCGGGGCGCTCGTCGTCGTTCGCTGCCTCATCGCCGAGGAGGTCGAACAGGTCTGCATCGTCATCGTAGGCGCTGGCACCTGATGAGAAATAGTCATCCTCAAAGGCACGCTCGGCGTCGCTTAAAGGAAAACTGCGGGACCGCTCGAAGTCGAAATCCATGTCGTCGTGCTCTGCCATGAGGTCTGTCTCCCGAATCTTGCGTGCCGCGGAGCAGTCGCGGCCTGCGCATGTAGTCACAGCGTTGAATGGCGAATATAGGCGATGCCGCTACCGGAACCGCGAACTGGTTCATAAGCGCGGACCGGCAGGCAACCTTCCCGTAAAGCGGGCCGCATGCTTTTGCGACCCAGACCCCACTATGCATCGCCATGCGCACTGCGCCGCTGCGTCGCTGTCCGGATCTCGCCGGTGTGGATGCCGGTATCTGCTGTGTGTGATGTCGGCGACGACCGGCTTGCGACCGCGTCAAGGATTCGGCGGTCGTCCTCGATTTGGGATGAAGCAACTGACGGCGAACAGCGCCGTGATGGCAATCAGGCAGCCGGTGATGGCTTCGTTGTAGCTCGTGCCTGCTTCCCGGGCGATGCTGAAGGCCACGGGGCCGATAGCGCTGGCGAATACGGTTACCGCCGTGTTGAAGCCGCTGATCTCACCCAGATGGGCGGTGCCGTGATGCCGGACAAAGGCCAGATTCGAGATCACAACCCAGAGGCCCCCGCCGGCGCCGAAGCCGATCACCAGCGACCAGTACCCCCAATCGCTGGACAGCTGCAGCATCCCGACCGCGCCCAGGGCGAAGAGGCTGAGCATGGCGATCAGAAAGGGTTTCATCGGCAGCCGGTCCGCGAGGGTGCTGGCGATGAGATTGACGCTCGTGGAGACGATCGCCGCGGGGAGGAAGTAGCGGTAGGCCTCAGCGGCATCGCGACCTGCGCTCGCGAACAGGTCGACGATATGAAAGGTCATGGCGGTGCCGAACAGGGCATGCATCGCGAGCCCCAGGCAATAGGCCCAGTACTCCAGCGTGCGGCGGGCCTGTTGCAGGGTATCGCCTTGCGCGGCAGTCTCCGGGCGCTGCGCGGTCGGAGTGATGGGCGCGATCCCGTCCGGGGCGAGACCGCAGACAGCGGGCGTATCGCGTAACAGCAGCGCCGCGATCACGCTGAACACTGCCACCGCACCGGCCAGCAGGATGAGGGTGCCGCGCCAGCCGTGATCGTCGATCAACAGTGCCAGCAGCAGCGGTGCAGCCGCGAAGCCGAGGGAGACGAACACGCCGCGCAGCCCGGACACGAGGCCGCGGCGGCGCTCGAACCACAGCAGCAGCACGTTGACGCTGGCGCTCGTGAGGACGCCCTGGCCGGTAAACCTCACCCCGAAGTAGCACAGGAAGATGAGCGGTCCAGTCAGCCAGGCCAGTGTGAGGCCGAGCTGTGTCGCCAGCGCGCCAGCAGCCTGATCGAGCCCCGCCATCGCGAGCAGGACCAACGCCAGCCCAAGGCAGGCGCCCACCACCATGACGCGCGCGCCATAGCGATCAAACGCCCGGCCCGCACGCGTGAGCAGCGTGGCGCTCAGGACCGTGCCACCGAAGTAGGCCCATGACAGCTCGGTGCGCGTCAGCCCCAGGTGCGCGAGGAAGTAGTCCGTGAACACGCCCATGCCCATGGTCTGGCCCGGCACGCTGAGCAGAAAGCCGGCGGTGGACAGCAGCCAGATCACCCAGCCGTAAAACAGGGGGACCCGGCGGGCCGCGAACGGCCAGTCAGAGCGGAAGCGCGTCAGCACAACAGCCGCAGGCGGTGATCAGGTCTGTGGGGTGCGATCGGCATCGGCCTGACCGCGAGAGAGAAACTGCGACAGCGCGTAGGCGGCCGCACCGACGATCACGATCGACAGCCCGAGCCAGCCCTCGATCGGCCGCTCGCGCAGAATGTGCACGAGCGTCCAGAGCATGATGGCGCAGTACACGATCGGAGGCAGCGGATACAGCGGCACTCGGAAAGGGCGGGGCAGATCCGGCTCTCGCAGCCGCAGCAGAATGACGCCGAGCACGGCGAACAGGGTGTTCAGACCGAGGACGAAGCCCGTGAACACGAGGATCGATTCAAAGGTCGCGGTAATGACGAAGGTGATGGCGATGAGAGACTGCAGCGCGATCGCACGAGCCGGGATGCCGTTGCTGTTGAGGCGGGCCAGCGCCGACATGACGGGGATGTCTTCGCCGATGACCTGGAGCACACGCGGGCCGGCCAGGGTCATGGCGCTCACCGTGGAGATCAGCAGCAGGGCCAGGGCGACGGCCATGATCTTCGCGCCCTGCGCGCCGAACACGTATTCACCGGCGATGTAGCCGATCTCGATCTTGCCGACCATCTCCGCGGCCGGGGCCGCGTACAGGAAGGCACCGTTCAGCAGCACATAGATGACGGTGACCACGCCGGTGCCGAGCGCCAGGACTCGCGGCAGGCTGCGCTGGGGGTCCTCGAGCTCACCGGTGATGTAGGTGGCGGCGTTCCAGCCCGTATAGGCGTAGTTGACGTAGATGAGCGCGACCGCGAAGCCCGCCGAACCCAACACTTCCAGATCGGAAGCCTGTGGGGTGAAGCGGATCGGCTGTCCTTCGGGCACGAGCAGGAAGGTCGCTGCGCAGAACGTCAGGATCAGCACCAGCTTGATGACCGTGAACACCCACTGGACACTCCCGCTGGCACTGTGCGATCGCATATGGCCAAGCGCCAGCGCGGCGATCAGCAGGCAGGCCGCCAGGGTTCGGGGCAGTTCCGGGAACACCGCCTGCAGATAGGCGGCGAACGTCATGGCCACCAGCGCCACCGGTGCCGCGAACCCCACGGTCGCCGAGACCCAGCCGGAGATGAAGCCAGCGCCCGGGTGGTAGCTGTAGCTCAGAAAGTGGTACTCGCCGCCGCTCCTGGGCACCGCCGCGCCGATCTCGGCGTAGCACAGCGCGCCGCACAGCGCGGTCAGACCGCCGATGGTCCACAGCGCCAGGATGGCGAAGCCGGAGTCGATGTCGGCGAGCTGATAGCCGAGGCTGGTGAAGACGCCGGTACCGATCATGTTGGCGACGACCACGGCCAGGGCGACGCGGGAGCTGAACTGTCGGGTCATGAAGGGCGGGACATGCGCGCGGCCGGTCATTGGGGACGGTCCGGCAAGCTTGCAGGATTTCCGTGCGGGGGACTAGCTGCGGTAGCCTGCGAGTCCCCTGCGCGAGCGCCCCGTGGAGCTGCCATGCCGAACCCGGTTGTCCATTTCGCGATCGAGGCCGACGACGTCGAGCGAGCGAAAACCTTCTACCAGAGCGTCTTCGAGTGGCACTTCGAGCCCTGGGGCCCGCCGGGCTTCTATCTGATCGAAGAGGCGGGCATCCACGGCGCGTTGCAGGCGCGCAGCGGGCCGTCGACGCCGGGCGCGAAGGGGTTCGAGTGCACCATCGCGGTCGCGGATCTGGCCGCGGTGGCCCGCGCCATCGAGGCCGCCGGCGGGCGACTGCTCAGCGAAGCGATCACCATTCCCACGGTCGGGACGTTGCATCAGTTTGCGGATACGGAAGGCAATCAGGCGGTGGTGATGCAGTATGAAGCCGCGCAGGCAGCGCGGCTGGGTATCGACGGCAGCGACTGAGCGCGCCCTTTGCGGGACGCGCCTGGTCATCGCTCTGGCTACAGCTTCGGTGCGCGCTCCGAGTAGCTCAGCCCCCGCTCGCTGCCCTGCTCCTTGACCGCTTCGAAGATCTGGTAGTCCAGCGATTCGGCCAGCGCCGGGGCGGCTTCGGCCTCTTTGGTCAGGAATGCATCGCGCTCCTCGGACAGCGCCTTGAGCTGATCGCGGAGCGCATCACGCCGCGCCTTACGGGCCCTGATCGCGGCCGGGCGGGCTTCCGGCTCGAGTTCCGCCAGCGCGTCGGGCAGCGCCTCCACAGGAACCGCCGACAGAGTGATGGCCCCGCGCTCGATGTCTTCGATCAGGTCCTTGCTGCCGAACAGGTTGGCCTTGCCGGCCGCGCTCGTATTGAACGCGCCCCGCCGCGCGAGGGCCGCCACCGGCGCTTTCGCCTGCAGGGCAGCGGTCGCTTCGCGCCGCGCCTGGGCGGCCGCCTTGTCCGCCTTGCTGCCGTAGCCCAGACGCGTCTCGTCCAGCTGCGCCGAAAGCTCTGCCATGCGCGCGTCGAAGGGCGTCGCGATGGCCACGGCGCCCCCATTCTGGGTCACGGTAAAGAAATGGCCCTGGGTGGCCTGGGCGATCTGCTGCCACTGCGCGCCCGTATCCGCCTGCGCCCCGCAGCGGATGGTATTGATCACGATCCCTCGTGCAGCCGCGATGCGCGCCAGCTCCGGATAGCGACGCTCCCCCTGGTAGTCCATATGTGCCGGCGCGTCGCCGACCAGGAACAGGGTTCGGTAGGTATCGGCGCGCTCGGTCCAACTGATGGCGTGCAGGGCATCGTCCAGTGCCTTGTTGACGCTCTCCGGGCCATCGCCGCCGCCATCGGCTTGAAAGGCAATGAGCTGTGCGTAGATGGCGTCCAGATCGGTCGTGAGGTCGAACACCCGCGTGACATAGTCATCGCCTCGATCACGATAGGCCACCAGGCCAATGGCAATCTCCGGCGCGGGATCAGCGGCAGCCATGGTGCTCGCGATGGACCAGATCTTGTCCTTCGCGGCCTGGATCAGCCCTCCCATGCTGCCGGTCGTGTCCAGAGCGAACACCACTTCGATGCGCTTGCCCTGCGTTTCCGGTACGCCTGGCTGCGGCGCAACCGGCGGCGCTGGCGGGTTGAACGAGAAGCCGCGCGGCAGGTACAGAGCGACGGCCAGTGTGAGCAGAATGAGCGTGATGGGAATGAACAGACGTTGCATGGTTGGTGTTCCTTGTTGGCAAAGGTTGTCGGTGGTGCACGCCTGGCGGTCAGCGGGCACCGGTGGCCTCGCGGGTCAGCCGCCGAATCGCGCGGACCGCTGTTTGGTGCGCGCGCTCAAAGGCCCTGTTGGGCGTGGCGCGCGGTCCTGGCCCTTTCGGTGCGGCGAGCCGTTGCGCCTCCGGCCACAGGGCCTGCAGCAGGAAGAAGGTCCAGGTGGCGAGGACGGCGCTGCCGGCATGAGACAGAACCCACAGCGCAGCGCCCGCCGCCGCGCCGGTGAGGACCCCGTCCGCGGCGACGGCGGCCGCGCTCCGGGCGAACAGCAGGCTGCGCGTCACGGTGATCAGGAGCAGCTGCGTGACCAAGAGCAGGTCCAGGTTGGCGCCGGTCAACAGCAGCGTTGTGCCGCTGGCGGCCCAGACACTGAGCAGCAGGGCGCGCCCCGCCTGCCCCGGTGCCTTCCGCATCAGATACAGCAGATACGCGCCGGTCAGCAGCACAACGGGCGCGCCGCTGCTGATCCCGGTCGGCGTACCGAGGAGGGTGTGCGCGGTGCTGAGCGTTGTGATCAGCGCTGCGGCCAGGGCCAGCGCGACGGCGGTCAGTGCGCCGCTCGCGAACCCTGGCAGCGTGCTCTGTGCTCGCTGTGCGCCGCTCATGACGCAAGCCCCCGGGCGCGGCGCGCTGCGAGCAGTGCCAGCTCGACGGCCTCGTCGCTCACGCTTGCGCCAGCAACGCCCGGCCGTGCCGCAACGTTGTTATCGCGCGCTCGGGCGTGCAGACGCTCGGCCTCTGTGGCCACTTCCGCCAATGCCTGTGCCTCGCGCTCGATGCGCTCACGCAGCGCCCTGGCCTGCGTCGCGAACTGCTGGTGCTCATGATCGAGCTCGAGCAGCTGCGCCTCGCTCTGCAGTCGGCGTTTCAGCACCTTGCGCGCGAGTACATCGTTGCCCTCTGCAAAGCACAGATCGAGTTCTGTTTCGCAGGCGCGCAACGCCTCGTCGAGGCGCCCCCTTTCGCATTCGATCTGCTCGCCGTCGCGCTCAAGTTGCGCGAGGCGGGCACGGTCTGTCGCGAGGGTCTCCTCCATCTCTCGCTGTGCCTGCGCCAGCAGCGCGTGCGGTTCTTCCAGCCGATCCATGAGGGCATGGAGGTCTGCGGACAGCAGGCGGGTCAGCCTGATCATGAGGGTCATGGGCGCTCCTGGGCGTGTTCTGTCAGGAGCTTCACTGTGCCGTGCCCGGGACTCGCGCAGCAGACCGGCTTTGGTAAAAGGTGGCGCCGGTGCTTTACCTAAACTTTACATGCGCGTTCTCGGGCAACGGGGTAGCCTCGGCGCTTGACGCGATGAGCAACGATCCGGACCGCCGTGGCAATCACCGACAAGCTCAGCATTCTCGTTGTGGAAGACGAAGAAGCCATACGCACCGGGCTGGCGGATGTGCTCGTGTATCACGGCTACGCGGTCGAGACCGCTGACAATGGCGCAGAAGGCCTGACGCTCGCGTGCTCGGGTCGCTTTGATCTGCTGTTGCTCGATGTGATGTTGCCGGAGCGCAGCGGCTTCGACATCTGTGAGGCCGTGCGCGAGCGTGATGCCGCACAGCCGATCATCCTCCTGACCGCGCGCGTGAGCGATGAGGACATCGTCCACGGGCTGCGTCTGGGCGCGGATGACTACGTGGCCAAGCCCTTTTCCATCGAGCAGCTCCTGCTGCGTATCGCTGCTGTCCTGCGGCGCAGTGATGCCGGGCGCAGCGCCGCCCGCACGATCGCCTTGACCGATGACGGGCACTACCTCGACACGGACAACCTCTGCGGCGACACCCCCGCCGGCAAGGACCAGCGCTTTACCCGTCGCGAAATGGCGTTGCTCAGCTACCTGCACGCGCATCGAGAGCGACCGGTTCCGCGGGAAGAGCTGCTGAGCAAAGTATGGGGCTATGAGCGTGGGCTGGCCCTGGAGACACGCACGGTGGATATCCACATCGCCAAGCTGCGCCGCAAGCTCGAAGCCGATCCGCGGTCCCCGGTGCTGCTCACGACCATTCGCGGTGCCGGGTACCGGCTCCCGGGACCATGAGCGCGGTAAGCCTGCAGCGGGATCTGCCGCGCGCCCGACGCCGCCTGCGATGGGGCCTGTGCGCGCTGCTCGTCGCCCTGATACTGCCGTCGGCCTGGCTGGTTCAGCGGGCCTACCGCCAGCTCGCGTTCGAGACGCTGGATCGCTATCGCCTTGCCGCGCAGAGCATCGCCCCGGAGCTTGAGCGTGCTGTGGCGCAGCGACTGGCGGCGGCGGTGGCGCGACTCGATGTGGCACCGGGCGATCCCGCAGAGACCGGCGTGCTGGGCCCATTCCGGCTGACCGCTGCAGGTGAGTTGTTGCCGGTCACCGCCGGTGGCGAGCTGCCCGCGGCGCTGCGTGACCAGGTCGGGACCCTCCTCGAGCGCCTGGCGCAGCCTGCTGCGCCAACGGTCGCGCCCGTCGTTGCTGCGGACGACGCCAGCGATCCGGCGGTC
Source organism: Pseudomonadota bacterium (assembly GCA_038749065.1). Taxonomy (GTDB): domain Bacteria; phylum Pseudomonadota; class Gammaproteobacteria; order Pseudomonadales; family Azotimanducaceae; genus CALHVX01. The sequence continues at coordinate 26,250 of JBCDIK010000013.1, forward strand.
CAGGCTGGCCTTGCACAGACGCTGACCAATCGCAGTGTCTACGAACAGCTCACCGCGCGGGCCAGCCGCAGCGAGCGCGCGGTCGCAGGGGCTCGGGCGGCTCGGGACCAGGAGCTGGCGAAGGCCTTGTCCCTTGATGACTCGTTTCTGAAGCGGCAGGCCAAGCAGGCACCGGCGGTGGTTGCTGAGAGCGCCGAGCTCGCATCGGCCACGGTTGCTGCGGGCCCGGTTCTGGATCTGTCCTGGCTGACGCAGCCTGGCGCTCGCCCGCAGGCAGAGTTTGTCGGCTCGGACCAGGTCCTGCTCTACCGTCGCCAATGGCTCCAGTCGGAGCCGGCGCTGCTCGGGCTCCTGATTGCTCGCGAACGCCTGCTGCAGGCGCCGCTGGCCCAGGCGCGGCGAAGCGCAGCGGCGTTTCCGGGGCTGGCGCTCACGCTTTTGTCGGACCAGGATCCGGCACGGCCGGGCGATGTTGCCGGCGGTGCGCTCCTCTATCGGGCGCGCTTACCTCGGCCGCTCGATGCACTGCAGATCATCTACAGCGCCGTGCCGACGGGCAGGCCTGCGGGGGCCGGAGTGGTGCTGGCCATCGGTGCCCTGTTGTTGGTCACGCTGCTCGGTGGCTTTGCGCTGCTCTACCGCTTCGCTGCCGCAGAGCTGTCTCGGCGGGCGCAGCAGCAGAACTTCGTGTCGGCGGTGAGTCATGAGCTGAAGTCGCCGCTCACTGCCATTCGCATGTACGGCGAGATGCTGACCCATGATTGGGTCCCGGAGGCGCGCAAGCCTGGGTACTACCGCTACATCTACAGCGAGAGCGAGCGCCTGTCTCGGCTGATCGACAATGTGCTGCGGCTCTCTGCGCTCTCTCGCGGGCCGCTACCCGTCGCCCTTGAGCCGGTGTCCGTCGCCGCGCTGCTGCAGCAGCTTGAGCCGGGCCTCGACCGGCTGGCGGAGGCCGCCGGCGTTGCGCTGACCATCGACAGCCCCCCGGCACTTGCGCAGGTGCGTATCGAGATCGATCCCGATGCCCTGACTCAGGTGCTGACCAACCTGATCGACAACGCCGGCAAGTTTGCGGGCGGTGGCGAGGACCGGACACCGGTGGCACTGACGCTTCAGGGGCTGCCGTCGAACTTGCCAGGAGACCCGCAGACCCTGCAGCTGTCGCTCCGGGACTGGGGGCCGGGCATTCCCGAGTCGTCGAAGGCCAGAGTTTTCGAGCTGTTCTACCGCGGCGAGGACGAGCTGGTCCGCAAGAGCCGTGGCACCGGGATCGGCCTCGCGCTCGTCGCGGAGCTCATGCGGGCGATGAACGGCTCCGTGACCCTGGGCAACACGACGCCGGGTGCAGAGTTCCTGTTGCGCCTGCCGGTCCTGAAGAGCGCTTCGTAGGACAGGGCTCGGCTACAAACCGGGATCAAATTAATGCCTTTCGATGCGCCAGGGGGCGCCTGCGTTGGTTAAAGTGACGTTTGGGGTGTTTAGAGAGGCGCGCCGCGAGGCGCTTGCAGCGATTTGGGCGAAGTCACCGTATTGCTGAGACAGTGGCAGGAGGGCGATCAGGCCGCACTGTCGCCACTGACGGAGCTGGTCTATGAGGATTTGCGTCGGCGTGCGTCCATGCTCGTCTCCCGCTCCAGTGGTCTGGCCATCTCCCTGGAACCTCCGGAACTGGTGAACGAGTGCTTTCTGAAGTTGACGGCCAGCGAGAGCCGTGGCGATTGGCGGGACCGGGCCCATTTTCTGGCGGTAGCTGCGCGCGCGATGCGCCAGATTCTGGTCGATCAGTTCCGCTACCAGAGCGCCGGGATGCGCGCCGGTCAGCAGGTGACCCTGCAGACCGACCATCTGGGCCAGGATACATCGTCGGACCTGTTTGAGCTGGACCGGGCCCTGGAACGACTGGCGGAGCTGGATTCGACGCTCGCCGACCTGGTGGAGATGAAGTTCTTTGCCGGCATGAGCATCGCTGAGCTTGCGCTCGCCACTGGCCGCTCCGAGCCAACGGTCAAGCGGCAATGGCGTGCGGCCCGGGTGTGGCTGGCGCGCTACTTTGACGAACAACATGACGGATGACGAGGGAACTGCCGCCGCCGCGATAGCTCTCGAGCGCCAGGCCCTGGCGTTGTTCATGGACTGGCTGCAGCAGGAGCTGCCGGATCTCGATGCCTTTCTCGCCGCGCGCGATGCGCGCGACCCGGCGCTGATCGAGCGCGTGCGTGCCTTTGTTGAGACCGATGCCCAGACCCGGGAAGATTTCGATGAAGTCGCGCTCCCGTCGGTACCCCTCCTGCGCGAGCCTCCAGCGCAGCTCGGCGCCTATCGGCTGGGTGAGCTGGTTGGCCAGGGCGGCATGGGTCGGGTGTATCTGGGTGAGCGCGCTGATGGCGCGTTCGAGCGCCAGGTCGCGATCAAGCTCATCGGGTTCGGTGCGTTCACAGCCCGAGCCCGAGAGCGCTTCGCCGCCGAGTGCCAGATCATGGCGCAGCTGCGGCACCGGAACATCGTCACGGTGCTCGATGGGGGCGCCGAGAACGGGCTGCCCTATCTGGTGATGGAGTACGTGCCCGGCGAGCCTTTCGGGCATGACCCGGCGCGGCGGCCGCGCGATACGCTGCGCTGCTTCGAAAAAGTCTGCAGTGCCGTCAGCTACGCCCATGGCCGGCTTGTGCTGCACCGGGACATCAAGGCCGGCAACGTGCTCATCGACGAGGACGGGGAGCCGAAGCTGCTCGATTTCGGCGTGGCCAAGCTGCTGGAACATATACACGGGCAGGAAGCGAACCTGACCGCAACTGGCCAGGCGCCCACCACGCTCAGCCATAGCGCGCCGGAGATCCTGCGCGGCGAAGCGGCCTCGGTGCAGAGCGATGTGTATGCGCTGGGCGTGCTGCTGTGGCAGGCGCTCACCGGCGCTCTCCCCTACGGCGATGTGCCCACCTCCGCGGTGGCGGCACTCAAGCAGATCGAAGGTGGGGCACCGGTGGCGCCCACCGGCATGGCCGAGGATCTGTACCGAATTCTGCGCCAGGCGCTGCACCCGGATCTGACGCGCCGGTATTCCTCGGCAGCGGCGCTGGCCGATGACGTGCACAGCTATCTGCAGAACCGCCCGATTGCTGCGCGCCGTGACAACGCGGCCTATGTGCTGCGTAAGTTCATCCGCCGCAACCGGTTGGCAACGCTATCGGTGTTGGCCCTGGTCGCTGTGCTGGCCGGTTCCCTCATCGCGGTGCTGGGGGCACTGGGCGATGCGCGGACGCAACGGACGCTGGCGCTCGCCCAGGCGGACAATGCGGAAGCGGCCAACGCGTTCATTACCAACGTTCTGCAGTCTGCCAACCCGCAGTCCTGGCAGTTCCACCGGACCGTTGATGAGCTCCTGGATGAGGCGCGCCGCCAGGTGCGCATCGAAGGTTCGGAGCTGGCGCCGGGCGCGCGCATCACCGTGCTCATCAACCTGGCGCTCGTCTCAGCGGGGCGCAATCAGAGTGACGATGCCGAGGAGTACGTGGCTCAGGCCGAATCGCTGCTCAATGCGCAGACGGCAAGCTCGGTCACAGCCGGGCAATGGACGCTGCTGGCGGCAGCGCTGGCGCAGCTGCAGCGCAACGAGCGGGCGGAGGCCGCTGCTCGCCGGGCGCTGGCGTACTACGAGGCATACCCCAACGAGGCGCTCGACGGGGCCCTGCTGAATGTTTACGGGACCCTTGGCGAGGTACTGTCCGCGCAGGGCCGCTTCGAGGAAGCCATCGAGCTGTTCACGTCCTCCCTCGCGACGCTGCAGGACGAGGGCGATGAGGTGTCGAGCAACGGTGCGCTCTTTCACTATTCGCTCGCCAATGCCTACTTCACGTTGAGTCGCGTCGACGAGGCCATCGAGCACGTCGATCGCGCTGCGGAGATCATGGGCGAGCTGGATTTGCTGGCCACCTCCGATGGCCTGCAGGTGCAGTCCGCGCAGCTCATCGCCCTGGATACGACCGGTGATCACGAAGCAGTGGATCAGCTCTACCAGGACATCATGGCTCGGCAGCGTGACTATCTCAGCGACACGCATCCGCGGATGGTCACCATGGCTGCCAACCAGGCGCGCCGACTGCACGTGCGGGGCCGCGCGGCGGATGCCGTCGCCCTGCTGGCGCCGCTGGAAGATCACGTGCGTACCCAGGTCCCGCTGGAGAACGCCGGCGTCAACTATTTCATGGCCAAGCTCGGCTATGCGCGCTGCGATGCGGGTGAGCCGCAGCGCGGCAAAGGGGATCTGGAATACGCGTTGGAAAGCGCTCGCGTGGCCTACGGACAGGACAACTGGTACGTGGCAGACATTATTGGCGCTATCGGCTACTGCGAGATCGCGCTCGGTGCGTTCGACGAGGCGGAGCAGAACCTGACCCGCTCTTACGAGCTGTTCCGGGACCTGTGGGGCGAGTCACACTACGCGACCCAGGGCAAACTTAAATGGCTTGCCCTGCTCGAGGAGCGTCGCGCCGCCGGCAGCTCCTAAGCACGCTGAAGGGTCCAGCCGCGCTCAAGGCTCTTAGCCCCGCTGAAGGCTCTCCGTCCCGCTGAAGGCTCCGAATCAGGCCGAGGGCCGGATCCAGATTGGCGATGACCAGGCGCGCTCCTGCAGCGTCGCCGGCATGTCCGGGTTCAGCGGCGTGCCGGCCCGGACGGCATCCCAGCTCGACCAGCGGCAGCTTGGGTTTTCCAGCACTCGCAGATAGTAAAACGCGTGCTGCGAACCATCGAACTCCGGGTCCTGCCACAGCGCCTGCAGTTGCGCCGTCTCGCCACCGCCGCTCGTGGCACAGTTGGCCAGATCCACCCGCGCGCCGTTGTCCGGGCAACGATGGGTTTTCGGATCCACCGCCGCGTCGCCGCTGCAGGCGACATCGTAGACCCGCTCGAAGCTTTCACCGTCTGCGATCCAGCCCTTGATGATCTGCAGTCGCTGCAGCGGGTAGGAGTTCGCGTCGCGGCTGGCCCACAGGAAAAACGTCGGGTTGGCCTGCGCCTGGGCGGTCAGGTCCCCGCCCATGGTCACGGCTTTCTCGTAGAGCAATGCGATCGGGTCGTCGCGGGACAGCAGGTCCGTCGGCAAGTCGTAACCCGCGAAGAAACGCACGGGGATGAAAGGTCCGCTGGTCGAGAAGGTTTCCTTACGCCGGAAGGCGGCATAGATGTCTTCCCGGGTATTGGACTCGGCCCAGACTGCAGCGAGACCGGACGCGCCCCAGTCATTCGCGGCCGCTTTCAGATAGGGCTCTCCCTTAACGCGCGGCTTTTCCTGTGGCACGGAGCCACGCAGCGCCGGCGTGGCATCGAGCAGCCCGGTTTTGCTGAAGTAATTGTCTTCTTCGAAGCTGCCGGCGGCGTTGTGCGTATCGCTCGAGCCCAGGACGCCGAAGTGATAGGGGTTGAATCCCTGCTCAGCTTCCATCTGTAGACCATTGCGATAGGCCTCGCGGATGTAGCTCCCACGCGGTTTGCTCGGAATGTCTGTGGCGATGCGCACCGGCATGATCTCGAAGCTCGCCCACTCATCGTTGGGTGACAGCAGCGGGTGCGTGTCGGAGGTGCCTTTGACCTGCGTGTTCTCCACCAGCGGCTCATTGCGCATGCGCTGCTGCGCGTACTCGCTGTCGATCGGCTTGCCGTTCCAGTCCGTGGTCTGGAACATCCAGCCGTCGCTGCCATTGGAGTTGTGCGGGATGGCCAGGCCTTCGATTCCCTGTGCCCGCAGGTCATCGAGCCAGTCCCACATGTCCTCCGGATTGGTGGAGATCAGTCGGGTATAGGGCATGCCCGGATAGTCCGAGCCTGCAAAGATCACGTTGCGGTGCAGGTTTTCAAAGTTTGGACCGCCGGTGGTGTACTCATAGCCGATGAAGGTCGTGAATGTGCCCGGGTCGTTGTGCGCTTCCGCGGCGGCGACGATGTCCTGCCAGGCGGTGCGCACGATGCCCAGATCCAGCAGATCGTCCTCCCCTTCGAGCTGCCCGCCGATCCGCGGCAGGATCTGGTTGAAGGCTTCGCGGCGCTCGACGGCATTGCGGGCCTGGCGCGTGGCGATGGCGGTCGGGTGCTCATACACCTTCGTGTTCGCGTCGAACATCGCCGGCATCATGCCCAGATAGGTGCCGTGGTCGGTGACCGCCTGGAAATCCAGCGGGCGCGGCATCTGCATCTCGAAGCCGGCCGGGTGCTTGAGCGCTTCGCCCTTGGCATAGCGATAGGCCTGGTCCGGTGTGGCCCGGGTCCCAAATACGAACGCATCGAAGCTGTACTGCGTGTGGACGTGCAGATCGCCATAGTAGGCGTTGCGGTTGGCGTTGCGGGGGATGGTCTCCGGCGTTGTCGCGGTGGGCGTTGCCGCCGCAGATGCAGCTGCGGTGTCCGCAACGGTTTCCGGCGCAGATGAGGGCGGGGTCGGTTCGGCGCAGCCGGTCAACAACAGGGCCGCTGCGAGCCAGGGCAGCAGAGTCGGTGCGTTCATGAGTCAGTCTCCGCCGCCGAGGATCTCGGCCTGCGCGCAGTTGCTGCAGGAGACGCTGGGGATGGTCTTGCCCTGGGCGAGATCATCCACCCACTTGCGCACCGGGTAGTCGCCGACGGTGAAGGTGTAGAACTCGGGCCGGGCGAGGATGGTGTGGGAGTCGCCCCCGGCGATATAGGACACGAATTCATCAACCGCTGCGCGGATGTCATTCTGATTGGCATCGATCGCGCCTTTGAGGGACGGCATCTCGACCCCGCTCAGCGCCAGGAAGCGCTTCTGGACGTCGTCCTCCGCCGCATCGTAGGCCGCGAAGGCGACGTTCGGTGCGGCTGCCGCCGCCATGATGTACAGCTGCTCGTAGGTGAAGTTGTCGTCCGTGAGCGCCGTATAGGCTGGGTCCTGCTGCAGGCGCGGCACCGTGTTCCAGACGGTGTTCGGATTGCCCGTCTGCTCGCTGCGCCGGTAGCCGCCGGCGGCATCGCCGAGCTGGACGATGCGGGCGTTGTCATAGTGGCGGGCGATCCGCAGCGCGTAGTAGGGCGAGGGAATCGAGCCGGCGCTCGAACCGGTCACCAGGATCGAGCGGGGCGCGGTGACGTTGGCAAAGGTCCAGTCCAGCGCCGCGCCGACGTTGGCGAAGCCCCGATGCTCGATGGCGTAGCTGGTTTCGATGGGGTCGTCCGATCCCGTTTTCTCACGGATCTTGTCTAGGGCGCCAGCGCTGCGCTCGTAACGCACGGTGGCGTCTCCGATGTGCACGTCGGCCGAGCAGTAAGGGACGAAGACCACGGTGTGGTCGGCAAAGGGGTTATCGCTGCGCCGGTAGTTGAAAATGCCGTCGTAGTTTTCCGGAAACGTCTCCGGCGCCCGTTGGCTGTAAGTGGGCTGCAGCAGCGGGTCACAGGTGGCGTTGTTCCAGCAGGCGCCGCCGCCCTGCAGGTAGAACAACAGCTTTTCAGGCTCCCCGCGGCGTACGAAGAAGGCGAAGGGGCTGCCGTCGCTGCAGGCCGTATCCCCGGCCGGCTCGATGCGCTGCCAGCCGCGGCCCAGGCGCTTGAACTCCCGGCTGAGCGCCGGGCTCGCGGGCTTGGCGGGCGGCGTTGCCGCGGTGCTCTCGGCCGCGGCGCTTTCCCCGGTGGTGGGGTCTCCAGTGGTCCCGCAGCCGCTC
>JBCDIK010000014.1:0-33356 GCA_038749065.1 Pseudomonadota bacterium
ATCGCGATCCTGCTGAAAGCCATTCTGAGCGCGGTGGTCGGCGGCGTGATTTTCTTCGGCTGGTTTCTGGCGACGGTGAACTCACCGCCTCGCCATCGTCCCGCGCACGGCCCCTGGCAGGACTTCGCGGTGTACTTGCTCGCCGGCGTGCTGAGCAGCACCGCGGCCGACGGGCTGTTCTGGCACCAGGGCGTGCCACGGCATCTCATCGAGCACGCGGTCCCGATTGCGAACCTCGCGCTCGTCTTCACCGTGCGCAACCAGATCCGGCGTATGCGATCGGCGAGTCAGGAACTCATGGCCTAGGGACGAACGATGGCAGACAACCGCTTGCGCATTCGCGCCGAGATCGCAGCAGATCAGGCCGTCATCCACGCACTCACGCGAACGGCGTTTAAGGACCAGCCCTATGCGGACGGGGATGAGCAGGCGGTGGTCGACCGGCTGCGCGATCGTGGCGCACTGACGCTGTCACTGGTTGCGCTTGCCGGGGACACCCTGGTGGGACAGGTGACCTTCTCACCGGCGCAACGCGAGGATGGCAGTGGCCCCTGGTTTGCCCTCGGGCCGGTATCGGTACTGCCGCAACGGCAAAGCCGGGGCATCGGGGGCGCACTCATTCGTGCCGGGCTCGAGGATTTGCGGGAACGTGGCGCGCTCGGCTGCATCCTGACGGGCAACCCGGCGTACTACGAGCGCTTCGGCTTTGCGCTGGCCGGCGCACACGCACCGGCCAATGAGCCCGCGGAGTACTTCATGGTGAAGCTGCTGGGGGCGTCAGCGTTACCGGCGACGCCCATCAGCCGCTTCGCCTTTCACCCTGGGTTTTACGGGTGAGCGAAGTCAGCGCCTAGCGGCGTTCCTGAGCTTCGTTAACACGCAGCTGGCGGGAGTCGATGCTGTGACCATTCAACTCGCCAATGGCGCGCTGACCGTCAGAGTCCGACATTTCCACAAAGCCGAAGCCGCGGGAACGGCCGGTTTCCCGGTCGGTGATCACGCGCGCAGACGTGACGGGGCCAATGGACTCGAACAGCTGCTCCAGATCCGCATCACTCGTCGACCAGGGCAAGTTACCTACATACAGTTTCATCAGATTCTCCATGGCTTGAAAGCCGGTGTTCGCGCTGATTTCCATCGCCGAATCAATACGGGCGCGAAGTGTGCCGCTCGCGGGCCGGACGCCCGGGGAGTCGGTGTCTAGAAACGATTGCCGATGAACTGGCGAGAAGTGAAGCTCGGAAGGATCGGGGCGGGAGTTCTAAAGCCCGCGCATTATAGGCCCCGCGGTCAGCGATACCAGCCTTCCTGTAACATCCTGCCAACTTGCGCCGTTCTGGTCTGACCTTGCCCGCTACCCGCTCCGACCCTCCAGACCATGCTCGTCCTGCGGACCCGGCGGAGGCTTTCGCGACCACGCCAGTACCCGCCAGCGCCCGGACCGGCTGGCTCCGGGTTGCCGTGGTGAGTGCAATGGTGGCTTTCTCCCTGCCCACCTTCGTCACCGGTGTAGAGGTGCTGCGGGCCACCGGGCCGGATGTCGGGGCCATGGCTGTCGCTGTGGGCTGTGCGCTGCTCACGCTCATCGCCGCCCTGTGCGGCGCGATCGGCGCCCGCACGCATCTGAGCTCCTACATGCTGGCGCGCATCGCCTTTGGCGAGCGCGGCGCGGCCCTGGTCAATCTGGCCTTTGCGCTGTCGCTGCTCGGCTGGTTCGGCGTCAACATCGATCTGTTCAGCGCGGCCATCGCGCGGCTGCTGGCGGATACGGCCGCAGCGACGTTGCCCCTGTGGAGCATCGAGCTGCTGGCGGGCGCAGTCATGACCGTCACCACGCTCTATGGGTTTGCGAGCATCAATCGGCTGGCGCTGCTGCTGGTGCCGGCCATGATGCTGGTGACCGCGATGCTGGCGAATGCCGTGCTGACAGGAGATGCCGCCGCCACCGGTGCCAGCGCCGCAACGGCAACCCTGTCCTTCGGCGACGCCGTGTCGGCGGTGGTCGGCGGCGTCATCATCGGCGCGGTGATCCTGCCGGACATTACGCGCTTTCTTCGCGACTGGCGTGGCGCGATCTATACGGCCCTCCTGTCTTACCTGCTGGTGCAGGTCGTGGTCATGGTCACCGGCGGGCTGGCCGCGGTGCAGCTCGACAATGATGACTTTCTGGATCTGCTGCTGACCATCGGCCTGGGCTGGGGCGCGTTCGTGCTGATCATCGCCGGGAGCTGGATTCTCAACGCCCTGAACCTGTACAGCACGGTCCTAAGCCTGGAGGCCACCTGGCCCGCCGCCAGCAACCGGCTGCTGATCCTGCTCATGGGTGCCGCCGGCACCGCGGCCGCCTTCGCCAACATCCTCGACTACTTTCTGAACTTTCTGTTCTATCTCGCCATTGTCTTCGTGCCCGTCGCCGGCGTGATCATCGTCGACTACCTTGTTGCACGCCCGCAGGCCTACGGCGCTATCGTCGGTCACCGCTTCGCGAATAACCCGGCGGCGCTGATCGCCTGGGGCATTGGCTGTGTGCTCGCGCTGCTCGGCGCAGAAGGGGTGATCCGCCTGTCGGGCATCGCCGCCGTCGATGCCATGATCGCAAGCGGCGCCCTGTATCTGGTGCTTGAGCGCGTGCTGCGTCGATCAGCGGAGGCGCCCTAGCCGTGCGCCGGATCGGCATTGACGTCGGCGGCACCCACACGGACGCGGTATTGCTGGACGGCGACGACATTGTCCAGACCACCAAAGCGCTCACCACCGCGGACGTGCTGACCGGTGTGACCCACGCGCTCGACGCCGTGCTGAGCGCGCAAACGGCCGACAGCCCGCCCATTGAAGCCGTCATGCTGGGCACGACGCAGTTCACCAACGCGGTGGTCGAGCGGCGTGAGCTGGCCGAGGTCGCAGCGGTGCGCATCGGCCTGCCCTCCGGTCGCGGCCTGCCGCCGAAGATTGGCTGGCCGGTCGATATCGCCGAGGCGCTGGGCGATTGTGTGAGCAACCTGCACGGTGGTTACCTGTTCGACGGTCACCCCATCGCGCCCATGGACACCGCAGAGATGCAGAGGGCCATCGACGAGATCAAGCGTCGACGGCTGCGCTGCGTCGCGGTCACATCGGCCTTCGCGCCGATGAACGCCGAACCGGAGCGCGCCTTCGGCGCCATGCTGGCTGAAGCGCTGCCGGAGGTGCACCTCACCCTGTCCCATCGCATGGGTCGCCTCGGGCTCCTGGAACGGGAGAACGCCGCGCTCCTGAACGCGAGCCTGCTGCCCTTTGCCGAGCGCGTGGTCGCGGCCTTCGAAACGGCCATTGGTGAGCGCGGCCTGGACGGGCGGTTCTACATCAGCCAGAACGACGGCACGCTCATGGACGTCGCCTTCGCACGGCGCTTTCCTGCACTGACCTTCGCCTCCGGGCCCACCAACAGCCTGCGCGGCGCTTGCCGCCTGACAGGGCTCGACAACGCGATCGTCATTGACATCGGCGGTACGACCTCGGACATCGGCGTGCTCCGGGACGGGTTTCCCCGGGAATCGAACGTGGTGATCGAGGTCGGCGGCGTGCGCACCAATTTCCGCATGCCGGACATCCTCGCCGTCGGGCTAGGGGGTGGCAGCGAAGTGAGTGCCGACGGCCACCAGGTCGGTCCCCGCTCGGTCGGTCATCGACTGGTGCAGGAGGCCCGCGTTTTCGGCGGCGCGACGCTCACCGCCACCGACATTCTGGTTGCTGACGGCGCTGCCAGCATCGGTGATCGCGAGCGGGTCGCCGGGGTCCCCGCCCAGGTCCGCGCGAACGCCCGCGCGCGGATGGCCGCGCTGCTCGATGAAGGGATCGAGCGTATGAAACCCGATCGCTCGCCGCTGCCGGTTGTGTTGGTGGGCGGCGGCGCCCTGCTGGTGCCTGGCCCGCTGCCGGCAGCAAGCGAGGTGCTGCGACCGGCTCATGCGGAGGTGGCCAACGCCATCGGCGCAGCCATCGCGCAAATCGGTGGCGAAGCCGAGCGCCTAGTGTCCTATGACGACACGCCGCGGGAACAGGCCCTCGCCGACCTGACCGGGGAAGCGCGCCGCCGGGCGCTTGCGGCCGGCGCTGCGGAAAACTCCCTGCGCGTTGCGGACATCGAGGAAACACCGCTCAGCTACAGCGCCGGCGCCGCGGCCCAACTGCGCGTCAAGGTGGTGGGCGACCTGTCACCCTCGGGCTTCGCCCGATGATGCTTGATGCGCAGGACCTCGACGATCTTGCCGCGGGCGCGGTTCTGCTAGCCACTGGCGGCGGCGGTGACCCCTACGTCGCGACCCTGTGTACCCGCGCCGTTCTGGCCGAGCACGGCCCGGCGCAGCTGATCGCGCCCGATGACCTGCCGGACGATGCTTTTGTGGCCGCGATCGGCGGGGTCGGCGCGCCCTCCGTCGGCCTTGAGCTGCTGCCGTCCATCGACGAGCCGCTGCGCGCCGTTGAGGCCTTCGAAGCGCAGGTCGGGCGGCAGCTCAACGCCCTCGTGCCCTTCGAGATCGGTGGCGGCAACTCCATGGTCCCGATCATGGCCGCCGCGGCGCGCGGGATTCCCGTGATCGACGGCGACGGGATGGGGCGCGCCCTGCCGGAAGCCCAGATGATGACCTTCGCGATCGCCGGTATCGCGCCGACGCCCGCGATCGCCATCGACTACGCGGGCAACCACCTCAGTTTTGCCAGCAGCGACGTGCTCACCTATGAGCGCCACCTGCGCGCGGTCACGGCGGCCATGGGGGGCATGGCGCTGACCGTGGAACAGCCGATGAGCGGCGCGCAGCTCAAGGCAGCCGTCGTGCCCGGCACGATCAGCTTTGCGCGCCAGCTCGGTCGCCTCCTGCGAACCCGACGAGGGCCCGCGGAAGCGTTGCTTGCACCGCTGGCGGCGGTCTTCGCCGACTCGCTGTATGGAAGCTTCCATCACCTGTTTACCGGCAAGGTTGTGGATCGCAGCAGTACGGTGGTCGGCGGCTTTGACGTGGGCCAGACCAAGCTCGCCGCGCTGGGCGCCGCCGAAGACATCCTGACCCTCGACATCCGCAACGAGTACCTGATCGCCCGCCGCGGCGCGCAGCTGCTGGCCAGCGTCCCGGACCTGATCTCGGTGCTGGACTACGAGACCGGCACGCCCATCAACGCCGAGCGGCTGCGCTACGGCCAGCGCGTCTGTGTGATCGGTATCGGTGCTCCGGGCATCTATCGCAGCGCGGCCGCACTGGCGGTGACCGCGCCCCGATGTTTCGGCTTCGACCTCGACTACGTGCCGATCGAGACCCTCAACGCTGGGTCGCCCTGAGCGCTTCACGACCTAGCGCTTCGCGCAGGAAAGCAACGATGCCCTGGTCGAGCCCGGCATGCACAGCGTCGCGATCCACACCGGGTGCATCCCGACAGAGCGCGACCCCGTTGGCTTTCAGCCCCAAATCACAGCGATTCAAGTAGACAAAGTGTCCTTCCCCCTGCGTCAGCCAGAGCGTGCGCACCGGGGGCAACAGCGACGCGATGCGCCCGTTCGACATCGGTGCTGCAGTAGTGCGCAAGCTTGCTCGGAGAAAGCGTCATGCCCGCCGCCAGCAGCGCCGTGGCGCCACCGGAAGAGTGACCGGCGAGCACGACCTGATCCGTATCGATCGCCGCAGCGAGGGGACCATCCGTGCGGGCGTAGCGCCAGGCCGCATGCAGATCAACCACACGCGATGTCGCATCCAGCACCGCCGCCTGCGACACGGTGTCCACGCCGTACACGTAGGACTCGCCATAGTGCGCAACGCCCGCCACCACATACCCGTTCCGGGCGAGCGCTTCCGCGAGCCAGCTGTAGTTGCGCGGCGCGCCGAAGGCACCGTGAGACAGCAGCACCAGGGGGAAACGGCCCGGCAGAACTGGCGCCTGCTCCGCGACCCGACCCTCGCCCAGGCCATAGGGGTAGGGCTCAGCGAGGCCAGCGCGGACCGGGTACCACCAGTCGATGAGTACCGGACGGTCGCGCTGCGAGTCGTGAAATCGAGAGAGGGTAAAACCGGCATCAGCCGCGCGAGCGAGGCCGCTGATGAACAGGCTGGGGAAGAGCAGTCCCAGCAACATCAGCCGCCACGCGACACCGGCCGTCATCAGCTGCGCCATCTTTTGTGTCGGCCGCACCGGTCGCCGTTCATCGATCGCCGCGCCGATGCTCATAAGTGAACCGAAATTAGCAGACTGCTGCGTGGCACTCAATTCGCCTAGGCTGCGCCTGTCGCACTGATGGAGAACCTCTCGCCATGGCTACCATCCACCTGCTCGAAGGCCCCGTCGGGGCCGGCAAGTCGACCTACGCCGCGCAGCTGAGCCATGCGCATCGCGCCCCACACCTGAATCTCGACGAGTGGCTGGTGACGCTGTTCCGGCCCGACCGCCCGGAGGCGGACTTCATGGCCTGGTACTTGGAGCGCAAGGACCGCTGCCTGGCGCAGATCTGGGCCACCGCCGGCGCGCTGCTCGATCTCGAGATCGACGTGGTACTGGAGCTGGGTCTGGTGCAGGCGGCTGCGCGCCAGGCGTTCTACGAGCGCGCCGATGCCGAAGATCGGGCCCTGATCGTGTATCTGCTCGAGACGCCGAAGGCGGAGCGCTGGGCGCGGGTGCAGTGTCGCAACGTCAGCGGCCAGGGGCGCTACCACATGCCGGTGGACGAGGCGATGTTCGAGCTGGCCAACAACGCCTGGGAACCGCCATCATCGGCGGAACGGCGCGCCCGCGCGATCCGCGAGATTTCCTGATGCCCCACGACCTGGACGATACGCCCTTCAGCTACACCGCCAGCAAGAACGGGCGTGTCCTGCTGCACGCACAGGGCAAGCTCGTGAAAGCGCTCAAGGGCGCCGCTGCGCAGCGCTTCCTCGATCAACTGCAGGGCCTGGATGTACTCGAGGCTCAACGGCTCATGGCGAAAACGACCGGCCAGTTCAAGTTCGGCAACGAGCGTCCGCACCAGAAGCCAGGCGCATGAGCCGGGCACGCTCGTCAAAAGCCGTAACGCTGCAGATCGGGCCCGCCCAGCAGCGGGACCTTGCGCATCTGAGCCGGATCGAGCTCGCCGCCGCCGCGCTCTTTCCGCCCGGCCGACTGCCGGAGCCGGACCAGGTGCTGCCTGCCGCAGAACTGCGCGCTGCGTGCCAGGCGGGTTGGCTTTGGGTCGCCCGCCACGGTGCGGAGCCGATGGGCTTTGCGCTGTGCGCGCCAGAAGGGAGCGACCTGTACCTGGTCGAGCTGTCCGTACATCCGAAGACCGGGCGCCAGGGCATCGGTCGGGCGCTGCTGCGGTCGGTGCTGGAGGCAGCGGTGGCCCAAGGCTTCACCGGCGTGACCCTGACGACCTTCGGCGACCTGCCCTGGAACGCGCCGTTTTACGAAAGCGAAGGCTTCACGGTGGTCGCCCGTCAGGACGAGGAGGCGGTCGGGCCAGAATGCCCGGCGCATCTGCGCGAGCACCTTTCGCAGGAGGCCGCGGGCGGCCTGCAGCAGCGGGTGGCCATGCGACGGGCGCTGACCGCGCCTTAAGGATCCGGTCGGATGACGCTCCGCATGCCCTGTGGCATGCTCGAAGCGTCTTCGAATCGAGCGAGCCCATGGAAGTCCTGGAAAAGCTGATGTCACCGGAATTGATCTGGGTTGTGGTGCCCACGGTGGCCATCATCGGCGTCTTCGGCAAGAAAATGCTGGACCGTTACTTCAGCCACAAGGAACGCATGGCCAAGATCGAAGCCGGAATCGACCCGGATGTCACCAACGCCTGAGCCGGCCGCCGGCTGCTACGCCGTCATCTTTCGCTCAGTGCTGGGGCCCGATCACAGTGGCTATGCGGAAGCGGCCAGCGAGATGGAAGCGATCGCAGCCCAGCAACCGGGCTATCTGGCCTTCCACTCGGTCCGTGAGGGCGCGCACGGGATCACCGTCAGCTACTGGGAAAGCGAAGCCGACATCCGCCGCTTCAAGGCGCACACGGATCATCTCTGGGCGCAGCAGGAAGGGCGCCAACGCTGGTATCAGAGTTACACCGTTGAGGTGTGTCAGATCTCCCGGCAGTACCAGTTCACCCGCGAGGAAGCCGATTCATGAGCGATCGTGAACCGATGACCGTCTGTCATACCCCGACGCCTGGCAAGCAGCCCACACGCATTCCAAGCTGGAAGTACGAGGTGGTCCGCGAGCACATCCTTGCGATCGTGCCGCAACAGGCACCGGGCATCCCCGCCAAGGATCTCGCCGGACTGGTTGCCAAGCGCATGGACAGCAACACCCGAGCGCGCCTCGGTTCCGTGGGTTGGCACACCGTGACGGTCAAGCTGAACATGGAAGTCGACGGTGAGCTGCAGCGCGTGGCCAATGCCCGGCCACAGCACCTTGTGCGCCTGTGACCCGTGCCGACGAACCGCTGTTGTGCGAAGCCTGCGAAGACGGGCTGCTGCTGCCGCTTGAGTACGCGCGCTGTCGTGCGCCCCTGTACCGGTGCGACAGTGGCGGCTGCATCTGGACCGATCTGTTCGGGCCCATGGAACTGAGTTCCTGGCGCGCACCGGAAACGGCGCTGCGCTACGCGCGGTGTCCGTGCTGCAGCTACGAAGCGCTGATGCCGACCAAGGCCAGCGAGCCCTGCCCGCCGTGAGCACGCTGAACTTAACGAGCGACTTCGACTGGTTCGCGCGCGACGCCGGCGGTGCGCTGGCCCTGTTCTCAACCGGCGGTGCCGGCTTCCTGCCCGAGGCCGTCACCGAGTTTCACGTCATGCACGCCACCGTCGCCGGTGGCATCGAGTACCCCCACTGGGGCACCGAGCAGCTCTGGGACGATGTCGCCGTGCTCGGGCTCTACGTGTACGACTGGGCGGTCGATGCTCGCCACTATGCGCGAGCGGCCGAGCCTCAGGGCGCTGCGGAGCCGGCGTTCGCGGACATGATCGGACGGATCGAAGCGCTGCCGGAGCTGCGCGGCACCTTCGCGTCACTTACACAGATCAGCACCCTGGACGCCTTTCTGCCCCGGGAGCGGCCGAGGATGCCAAGCTAATGGCCGCGCAGGTCACCTCGCTCAAAGCGCACCGCAAGCGTCGCAGCAAAGAAACCGCCCGCGGCAAAACGCTATGCGGTCGCGGTTTTCATCGCTGGCAGATTGATCAGAAGAAACAGTTCGACGTGCGCCAGGGCAAGCTGGTCACCGTGGAGCGCTGTGAGCGCTGCGGCGAGACCCGGGTGCGGGCGGAAGGCCCCCGTTCATGACGTTCATCGGCAACCCCGGGTCCAGCGCCGCATCGGCGTGGCTGCTGGCGGGGTGCGCCAGCGCCTGGGCGGCATCCGACCGCCTGGCCCTGCCGCCACCGCTGAGCGACGAGCACCCCGCCCACCAGGCGCTGGCGAGCGCACCGCTGACGCTCGAGCACTCGGGAAACCCGCGGTTCCGGGTGCACTACGCCGGTCCACCGCTGCAGCTGCGCGGGCCCCTGTGCTACCGCTTCGCCGGCTACTCGGAGACCTGCCGCCGCGCCCGTGGGCAGTGGCTGACCGCCGCAGACCCTCTGGAATTTCTGGCCCCGGGGCAGGTGCCCGTGGAACTGCTGCGCGGCTACCGGCTGGAGCTGCGCGCGCCGGGCACGCTGGACGGACGCTTTCTGTTCGACCTGCCCGATGCCAACGCCAACAGCGGGGCGCTGGGCGCTCACGCTGCCGCTACGCGTGATCCGGACGATCACGCGCCAGGACAACGGAAGAGGCAGGAACCATGCTGCGAATAGGCGATCAGGCGCCGGACTTCGAGCTCCCGGACCAGGACAACACGCCGGTGCGGCTGAGCGAGCGGCTGCAGGCCGGGCCCGTCATCCTCTACTTCTACCCGGCGGACTTCACGCCCGTGTGCACCGCGGAGGCTTGCGCGTTCCGGGACGCGAGCGGGGACTTAAGCGCCCTGAACATCGACGTGCTCGGTATCAGCCCGCAATCTGTAGAAAGCCATCGGCGCTTTGCGGATCGCTACGAGCTGCCCTTTGCCCTGCTATTCGACGAGGGCAAGCAGACCATTCGCGACTATGGGGTGGACGGCCCTCTGGGCATGGGGGTGCGACGCGCGACCTTCCTGATCAACCCGCAGCAGCAGATCGAAAACCGGGTGGTGGCTGATTTCTTTGTCGGCAGCCACGTGGACTTCATCCGCAAAGTGGTCGAGCAGGCCGGGGCCTGACGGCGGATGGCGCGCTTTCACCTGGCCATTCCGGTCAAGGACCTGCAACAGACCCGGGCGTTCTACGGCGAGCTGCTCGGTGCGCCGGAAGGACGTAGCGCAGACAACTGGGTGGATTTTAATCTGCACGGACACCAGCTGGTGCTGCACCAGGTGAACGCCGATGAGCGCTCGCGCCTGCGCCCGGTGAGCTACAGCGATGTGGACGGCCACCGGGTCCCGGTGCCGCACTTCGGCCTGGTGCTGACGCTCGCCGAGTGGCAGGACCTGGCGGATCGCCTGACCCGGGCGGGCGCCGAGTTCACGATCGCGCCTACGGTGCGCTTTGCAGGCACCGCTGGCGAGCAACGCACGCTGTTCATGGCCGATCCCAGCGGCAACATGCTCGAGTTCAAGGGCTTCGCCGATGTCGATGGCGAACTGTTCCGGCGCGCCCCATGACGCCGATCCCGCCACGCGCCCGCGAGCCGCGACCCTCTGCGACCCGGCAGGCGGAGGCCAGGCGCGAGGCGCCCACGATCTACGAGTTCCGCTTTCTGCTCGCGGGCGCGGCAAGCGATGACGCCGCGCGCGAGCAATTGCGCGAGTCGCTCCTGGAGCTGCTGGAATCCCAGTGCCACATCGGCTTGCTGGCCGTGAATGAGGGCCTGCGGCTGGACCTGGAAGTCACGGATACGGGCCCTTTCAGCGTGGCCGATTACGAGGACTATCTGATCGATCACGTGCTGGCGCCGACCCTCGGACAGCAAAGCGATGGCGCGGCCATTCGGATCCGGCCCCTGAAGTCGCGACACATCCGCCGTGACTGACACGCATCCGCACCTGTGGGTCGACGCAGACGCCTGTCCGGTGGCGGTTCGCAAGGTGTTGTTCAAAGCGGCCCGGCGCACCGGCCGCCCGCTGACCCTCGTCGCCAACCAGTATCTGAGTACGCCCGCGGCGCGCAACATTCGCGCGGTGCAGGTCGCGGCGGGCTTTGACGCCGCCGATGACTACATTGAGGCACACTGTGCTGCGGGCGATCTGGTGATTACCCAGGATATTCCGCTGGCCGCCAAAGTGGTCGAGCGCGGCGCTACGGCACTCAGTCCCCGCGGGGTGCTGTTCGATGCTGAGACCGTGAAAAGTCATCTGGCCCGCCGCAACCTCATGGAGGAACTCCGCGGCGCCGGCATGATCAGCGGCGGCCCGGCAGCGCTTGGCGCAGCCGACGTGCATCAGTTCGCGAGCCGCCTCGATACGCTGCTGGCGCGCCTGGGGCCACCGGTCGAGCCCGGTGCCTCTGAGCAAGCGCAGGATCCCTAAGCCATGAAAATCCCAAAGTTTCTGTTTCGCTTTCTGAACCCGATCGTCATCGCGTTGCTGCATACGCCGCTGCACCGCATCTTCAGCAGCAGCGTGGTCGCGCTCTTTTTCACCGGGCGTCGCTCCGGCCGCAAGCTGAGCACGCCGGTACGCTACCTGCGCCAGGACGACACCCTCACGATCCTCACCAACGATGATTCCCGCTGGTGGCCAAACTTTTCAGAGCCAACGCTCATTGAGGTGCAGCTGCAGGGGGAACGACGCGGCGCGACGGCGCAAGCGCACACGCCGCCAGACCCGCTGGTGCGCACGGCGATACGCGACATGCTCACCGCGCATCCGGCCGATGCGGCCTACCTCGATATCGAACGCGACAGCAGCAGCGCCGCCGTGGATGGGCAGTGGGAACATCGCAGCTTCGAAGCGGCGGTCGCGAAAACGGTCATCGTGCGAGTCACGCTCGCGGCTGGTGCCTGATCCGATGCGACCCTCACTGCAGCGCCTCGCCTGCGCGCTGGTCCTGGCCCTGCCCCTGGTGGTCGGTTGCGCGAGCCAGGTGCAAACGGATGCCCAAGGGCGACACTCTGTCACCTGCGATTTGAGTGGGACGCTCGCATGTCACCGTGACGCGCGCGCGCACTGCGGCGCGGCGGGGTATCGGGTGCTGTCGGAAGTCTCCGATGCGGGGAGCCAGGCGGCGGGCGCGGACGTCTCGCTGATCAGCGTGCGCGACCGTGTGCGCATCCTGACCTTCGTGTGTCAGGAACCGACCACGGCGGACTGAATCCCGCAGGCTTTCGTCCGCCGCTTCTGCCCGCGGCCAGCGCCGCGGGCTGATGCGCAACCGGGCGATTGCGCAATCGGAAGGTTGCGGTGGGTCCTAGTGACGCGGGCCGCGGGGGGAAGGACGACGCTCATTGGCTTCGTTCACGCGCAATGGGCGACCACCCTGGTCCTTGCCATTGAGTTCGTTCATGGCCGTATCGGCGGCCTGGTCATCCATTTCGACAAATCCGAAGCCGCGTGAGCGGCCCGTTTCGCGATCGGTGATCACAGATGCAGAAGCGACCTGGCCGAAGGGCTCAAAGATGGCGCGCAGCTCATCATCATCTACGCGCCAGGGCAGATTGCCGACGTACAGTTTTTTCATTTGGGAATCCTGAGTATGTTGGGGGCTTGCTCGGTTACCACCACCGGGCATCGGGCAAGACACTCAGGCACGGCACTGCCGCGCAATCTAGAGCCGCCGGTCAACATGGAAAATGGAGAGCAATGAGGGACAGTCATCGAAGCAGTCATCGAGGCGATTCGAGTATACGACAGCCCCTGAGGGGTCACAAACCAGTGAACGACGCGGTGGTTGTGATCAACGACCCGCCGCGTCGTGCGAGAAAATGCACTGTTTTGTGGCGTTCTTCGCAAGTGCGGGCGCCGAAATTCGCGCGTCCTCAATCCTGTTGATTCCGGTCATGCATTCACAAAACTGTCATCGGGACACAAACAAGGTCGCGAGGAACCTAGGTCAAATGACCCAGACGCTGTGACGATGCGCAACAACACTCCGAAGCGAGCATCAGGACTGTGAAGCGCATCGTGATTGCCCATCGGTCACAGCCCTAGACTTTCGCCTATGGCAGAACGCAGCGACGCATTCGAAGCACTCGTGCACCGGTTGAACACACACTGGCAAGCCGCGCAGTGGGATGCGCTGAGCCTGCTCTACCACCCGAAAGCGGTGCTGGTGCCACCGGACGTGACGCCGGTGATTACCGGACGGGATGCCATCGTCGCGACCTATGAGGAGTTTGCCGACGCGGCGACGCTCCACGACTTCAAGACCGGCGCGATCCGCAGCTATCGCTTTGACACGAGCGCGGTGGTGGAAGCCGACTTTACCGTGGACTACTCGGTACAGGGTGAGCGCTACCTGGATGAGGGGCACGAGACCTACGTACTCGAGCGCGCTGCGACCCCGGTCGGCTATCACATCGTATGGCGCCAGCAGTACGTGCACTTGAGCCGTCGGGTCGAGCCGACCGGCGCCGGGCCTTAAGACCGGTCGCGGGCGAGCGCTACTCGCTGCGAGTGCCGAACCAGCGCTGCGCGGTGCGCCGGGTCCAGTCACCGAGCAACCGGTAACCGAACACACCGGCCGCAATGCCCGCGCCATCGACAGCGAAGTCTTTCAGCTCCGCTTCGCGATCACCGAGCAGATACTGCACCGCTTCGATCAGCAGACCATAGGCGAGCAGCGCCGCCGCGGCCAGTAGCGGCCGCTGCGGCAGATGGGCAAGCTGCAGGAGGAAGGTCAGTACGGAAAACGCGACCGCGTGCAGGACAATGTCACTGACCGCCGGCGCCGTCACCATGTCCGGTGGGGCGAAAGCATTGAAGCTGGTAAACGCCAGGGCCGCCCAGAAGGCGATGACGAACAGCCGTTCAGCCATCGTGCTGGTAGGACTGCACCAACTCTACCAGGAACTTCACATTGTCAACGGGCGTCTCCGGGATGATTCCGTGGCCCAGGTTGAAGATGTGGCCGCGCCCCGCTCCCTGCACAAGGATCTCGCGGGTCTGCGCTTCGATGGTCGGCCGGTCGGCGCACAGCACGATCGGATCCAGATTGCCCTGCACCGCTTTGAGATCCAGGGCGTCTCGCGTCGACCCAAGCGGCGAGCGCCAGTCGAGCGCGAGCACATCCGCGCCGAGCGGCGCGACACTCGGCAGCAGATGCCCGTTGCCGGTGCCGAAGTAGATGAGGGGCACTTCCGGATGCGCGGTCTTGATCGCGCTGATGAGTCGCTCCGTGTGGGGCCGCACGTACTGCTCGAAGTCGGCGACGGACAGCATGCCGACCCAGGTATCAAAGAGCTGAATGGCCTCCGCGCCGGCCTCGATCTGATAGATCAGGTAGCTGGAAAGCTGCGTGGTGAGCTTGTCCAGCAGCGCGCGCCACAGCTGTGGCGCCTCGTACATGAGTTTCTTGACCTGCACGTAGTTGCGCGAGCCCTGCCCTTCCACCGCGTAGGAGGCGAGCGTGAAGGGAGAGGCGCCGAAGCCGATGAGCGCGATGTCGGAAGGCAGCCCGCTCAAAACATTGCGTACGGTCTGGGCGATGTAGGGCGTCGCCTCCGCCGCCTCGGCCGTGCGCAGCGCATCGATGTCTGCCGCGCTGCGCACCGGGTTGGCGAACACCGGGCCGCGACCGGCCTCGTAGCTCAGCTCGAGGCCCATGGGGCACAGAATCGGTAGCAGGTCCGCGAACAGGATGGCGGCGTCCACTCCTAGAATGCGCTGCGCATCGAGCGTCGCCTGCGCCGCCATATCCGGGTTGGTAAAGAAAGCCAGGCTGTTGGTGTCAGCCTTGAGCGCGTGGTACTCCGGCATGTAACGCCCAGCCTGGCGGTTGAGCCAGATGGGGGTGCGTGAGGTCTGCTCGCCGCGGCAGGCTTGCAGGTACAGTTTGTCGGCGCTCATCAATCCTCTCTTGCTGCCAGCGTGCTGCTACCGGTTCCGGAACGCTGCGCGTTCGCGACCATAGCAGACCCCCTCAGGGGGTCAAAGGGCGTCCACCTGGGGTGGCCAACGTGTGGGTGCCTGCTGCGGTCAGATGCGCAGCGGATCCACCTCGGCGTGGTAGTCGACGCCATCGATCCCGAAGCCGAAGATCCGCAAAAAGTCCGCGCGAAAGCCCGGCAGATCACCCAGCTCAGCCAGGTTCTCCGTCGTGACCTGCGGCCAACGCCGCTTCACTTCGTCCTGCACCGCGTCCGCCAGCTCCATCAGATCCACTCGGATGCGCCCGGCGTCGTCGAGGGTGTAGTCGCTGTCGCTGAGCAACTCCTGCGCGAACAGCCGCTGGATGTGTGCGATGATGTTTTCGTGGGAGCCGGCATCCTTCATGACACGGAACAGCAGCGACGCGTACAGCGGCACCACTGGAATCGCGGCGCTCGCCTGCGAGACGATCGCCTTTAAGGTGACCACGCGCGCCTCGCCCTGCACCGCGCCCAGGCGCTCGGTGAGCGCAGCAGCCGCACGGTCGAGATCTTCCTTAGCCTTGCCCAGGGTCCCTTCCCAATAGATGGGCCAGGTGAGCTCACTGCCGATATAGGTGTATGCGATGGTGCGGAACCCTGGCGCGAGCAGGTCTGCTTCGCGCAGCGCATCGACCCAGAACTCCCAGTCCTCGCCCCCCATGACGGTCACCGTGTTGGCCGTCTCCTCCGCCGTGGCGGGCTCCAGGTCCACGGTGTGCACCTCGCCCTTATCCACGTTCAGGGTCTTAATGTGGAGCACCTCGCCCAGGGGCTTGATGGCACTGCGGTGCAGTTCCCCCGTGCGCGGATGTTGCCGCACCGGAGAGGCCAGGGAGTAAACCAGGAGATCGATCGGCTCGAACTGCGCGCGCAGGCGCTCGATCACCGTGGCTTTCATCTCGTCGGAGAACGCATCGCCATCGAGGCTGACCGAGGTCAGCCCCTGCTCGTGCGCAGCCTGATCGAAGGCCAGGTTGTTGTACCAGCCCGCCGTTGCCGTCTTCTTCTCGCTCGGTGGCTTCTCGAAGGACACGCCGAGCGTGTTCGCGCCGGCACCGAAAGCGGCCGTGATGCGCGAAGCGAGTCCATAGCCGCCGCTCGCGCCCAGCACGAGTACGTTGCGCAGCGGCTTGTCCATGGCCGGCTGCGCGCGCACGTAGTCGATCTGCTCGCGCACGCTGGCAGCGCAGCCGGTGGGGTGGGCAGTGGTGCAGATGAACCCGCGAATGCGTGGCTTGACGATCATGGGAAATCCTTCAGGGCAGTTGCGTAGCAAGCTCGGCGGGCATCATAGCCTGTGCCGCGGCCCAGCGGAGCGCGGCCGCGGCATCGAGCACCGGCGGGCCGCTGCGCTCGATCGTGACCGTCAGCGCGCCGCGCTCGGGCAGCTTGAAGTCTCGATCACCGTCGAGGGCGAGGACCCCCGGCCCGTGAAACAGTACTGGCGTTCCCAGCGGCAGGCGACGGGTGCTGCGGACCGCTACGGGCGCAAAGAGCCCGGGAGACACCGGCGCGAGAAAACGGCGGACATCGGCGCTCTCATTCTCCGCATCCAGGGTAACCAGCAGCCCCTCGTCCTCCGCTTCGCGGACCTCCTGGATGAGCCCGCCGATCGGCGACATCCCGATCCCGGTCGCCTCCGCCCGCGTCAGCAGGATCTGCGCAATACGCTGCGTATCAAAGGGCAACAGGTTGCCGACGTGGTCGTCCCGCAGCAGCACCGCATCGATCAGCCCGAGGTCATCAACCTTGCGGCCATGGCCGCAGGTGCCGCGGACGCGCAGCACCTTGGAGCGGGACCGCAGCTGCGGCGCGGTCAGCCGGTCGCGCGCCTGCAGACCCGCGGCCATGCCGACGATGGTGGGCTCGGCCAGCACCGGGTACACGTTGTTGGTGCCCGTGGAGAGGGGTAGCAGGCAGACCTCATCGCAGCGCTCGCCGAGGGCGCGAACGATGGCGCGGTTCGTGCCATCTCCGCCCAGCGAGACAAGGCAACGCACGCCTTCTGCCAGAAACGCGGCCACGGCGCGCTCCGTATCGCTGGCGTCGTTCTTCAGGGGCACGTCGAGCACGTGCACGCGCGCCGTGAGGGGCATCAGCTCCAGCGCCAGAGCCGCGATGTTGTAGGGCTCGCGAGTGACGTACAGATCCGTGGCCCCGGTGGCCTGTGCGCCAGCGGCAATTCGCGCGACCAGATCGCGCTTCGCCTCGTGGGTCATGTTGGTCGCCCGGGCCGCCAGCCGCCGCACGTCGCGGCCGGACATGGGATTGACGCAGATCGCGACCCTGCCGAACGCTCCGGCATCAACCATTAGCGTCACTCATCTGCGGCGCTCATCAGCCGCACGCGTCAACGAGCCGGACCGACGAACCGCTCCAGGAACAACCCCATGGCGCCGAGCTGATATTCGCGATTGCGCTTCTTCCGGAAACCATGCCCCTCATCGCGCGCCAGCACATACCACACGGGCACCTGCCGTTTCTCGAGCGCGGCCAGGATCTGCTCGCTCTCGCTGGCGGGTACGCGCGGGTCATTCGCACCCTGCAGAATCATCAAAGGCTTGCTCATGCGCGCCGTTGCGTTGAGCGGCGAGATCTGTTCCAGGAAGGCGCGCATCTGCGGGTCGCGCTCGTCGCCGTACTCCACTCGACGCAGGTCCACGCGATAGGGCTGGGTGTTCTCGAGGAAGGTCACGAAATTGCTGATGCCGACCGCTTCGATCCCGGCGGCGAGGCGTTCACCGTAGCGGGCGAGCGACGCCAGCACCATGTAGCCGCCGTAAGAGCCGCCGTAGACCACCACACGCTGGGCGTCGAGCTCGGGCCGCGTCTCAATCCAGTCCAGCAGCGCGCCGATGTCGCGCACGGAGTCCTCGCGCAGGAGACCGTTGTCGAGCTTGAGGTAGCTCTTGCCGTAGCCGGCACTGCCGCGCACGTTGGGCGCGATGACGGCGTAGCCCAGTTCACCGGTCAGGTACTGCACGGTGCTGGAGAAGTAAGGCCGATACTGCGCCTCCGGGCCCCCGTGAATGAGCACGATCACAGGTACCGGGCTCGCCGCACTCCCGGCGGCCGTCGGCGGGCGGAAGTAGAACGCAGGAATCTGCCGCGGCGCGCCATCGACCTGATCGAAGGTCGGATAGCGCACCAGCTCCGGCGCGACAAACTGCGCCGCCGGCAGGCCGCCGGTCTCGCTGAAGGTCCAGCGCGCGAGCGTCTCGTCGGCAAGCGCAAGGCTATAGGCCTCGCCCGGGGCCGTGGGCTCATAGAGCGTGAACCCGAGCCGCGTGCCCGAAGGATCAAAGCGCAGGGAGCGGATGATCCCCGCCGGCACCGATGCCATCGCGCGCTCATCACCGCTCAAGAGATCGCGCAGGTACAGTCGCGACAGGCCGTCTTCATTCACCGTGTAGGCGAGCGTCACGCCATCGGGCGCCAGGGTCATGTCTTCGACGCCGAAAGCCCGCTGCGGTCCGAGGGCCGTGACGGTTCCGTCCGCCAGCTGGAGCCGGTGCAGCGCGGCAAACTCCGCATCGAGATCCGCGAGCACGACAACGGAGCGGCCATCGCCTGAGTAGACCGCGCCGCCGAAGGCGACCGGCTCCCGGTCCGCCAGCAGTCGAGTCAGCGCACCTGTCGCGAGATCGGCTTCGTACAGCTCGGAGCGCGTGATCGAGAGATACTTCAGCAGGAGCAATCGCTCGCCGCCGGGCGCAAAGTCGAGGGGGACCCACAGACCGTCGTCGCTCTCGTGAATGATCCGCCGCTCGCCGCGCAGGTTCGTGCTGTGCACATCGTGCCGGACGCCATCGCGCTCCGTGGTTGAGTACGCAAAGCGCGTGCCTTCGCGGTTCCACAGGACGTTGCCATAGCGCGATCGGCCGTCCGTCAGCAGGCGCGAGCGACCGCTTTCGAAATCAAACCAGAACAGCTGGTAGAACTCGGCGCCGCCGATGTCGCGGCCAAAGATGAACCCTTCGGGCTGCGCGACCGGCGGCGCTGTCACGCTGCCAACGGGCTCTGCGAAAAAGGTCAGCTGCGCGCGCGCCGCGCCCGGCTGCGACAGCCGATGCACCTGGCCAGTCTGCCCGAAGCGGGTATTGATGAGCATGTCGTCGCCCACAAACCCCGCAAAGGCGGCGCTGCGCGCGTTGCTGTATTGCCGGACCCGAGCCGTGACCGATTCCGGCAGCGGCGGAACGCCCTGCACCTCCAGATTGCCGATGGACTGCCGCACCGATCCGGGCGATGACGCGGTGGTCGCAGAGTCCTCCGTCACGCTGGTGCAGGCGGCAAGACCAACGCACAGCGGAAGGCAGAGACCGAGCCAGACCAGCGCGGGGGTTGCGCGCCGGGGATGCAGAGAACGTAGCAGCAAAACCAGTCTCCTCAGAACGGGCGGTCGCGCAGCGCTCACGGCGCGCGGCGCGTCCACATCTCGATGGTGAAGTCATGATCGTGGGCGGGTAGCCCTTCGTAGCGTCGAGCCCAGCGCCGCTCGAAATCATCCCAGGGCACCGTGGGAAAGTGCACATCGCCATCAACCTGCGCATGCACGCGCGTGACGTAGAGCCGGTCGGCGTGCGGCAGCGCCGCGCGGTAGATGTCGCTGCCGCCGGCGATGCAGACTTCGTCCAGATGGTGCTGCGCGCTGTAGTCCGCGGCGATGGCAAGGGCGGCTTCCAGTGACGGCGCGACATCAATGCCTTGCCGTTCATAGTCACTGCGGCGGGTAATGACGACGTTGCGACGGCGCGGCAGCGGCGCCTTCATGGACTCGAAGGTCTTGCGACCCATGATCACCGCCTTGCGAGAGGTGGTCGCCATGAAAAAGCGCAGGTCTTCCGGCAGGCGCCAGGGCAGACCCCCGGCGCGGCCGATCACGCCGTTGTCGCTCATCGCCCAGATCAGCGCCACGGCCGGCGCAGCGGCTGCGGTCATACGGCGATGGGCGCCTTGATGCCCGGGTGCGACTCGTAGCCCTCGAGCGTGAAATCCTCGTAGCGGAAGGCGAACAGGTCGGTGACCTCGGGATTCAGCCGCATGCCCGGTAGCGGCAGCGGCTCCCGGGCGAGTTGCTTGTCCGCCTGTTCCAGGTGATTCAGATACAGGTGCGCATCGCCAAAGGTGTGCACGAAATCGCCGGGCTTATAGCCGCACACCTGCGCGAGCATGAGCGTCAGCAACGCGTAGCTTGCGATGTTGAAGGGCACCCCCAGAAAGATATCCGCACTGCGCTGGTACAGCTGGCAGGACAGGCGCCCGTCCGCCACGTAAAACTGGAACAGCGTGTGGCAGGGCGGCAGCGCCATTTCGTTCACCTGCTCGACGTTCCAGGCGCTGACGATGTGCCGGCGGCTGTCGGGGTTGTGCGTCAGGTCATGCAGCAGCCGCTCGATCTGGTCGATGGTGCCGCCGTCGGCCTTGGGCCAGCTGCGCCACTGACTGCCATAGACGGGGCCGAGCTCGCCGTGCTCGTCTGCCCACTCGTCCCAGATGTGAACACCGTGGTCCGTGAGGTACTTGATGTTGGTACTGCCCTGCAGAAACCAAAGCAGCTCGTGGATGATGCCCTTTAAGAACATCTTCTTGGTCGTGACCAGGGGAAAACCGGCGCTTAGGTCAAAACGCAGCTGGTGACCGAACACGCTCAGCGTGCCAGTGCCCGTGCGATCGCCCTTGCGGGTGCCGTGCTCGCGCACGTGGCGCATGAGATCGAGGTATTGCTTCATCGGTGCGCTCGTCTAACTCGCTTTGGCCAGATTGCTGCGACCGCCGCTGGTCAGCAGCAGATACAAACCCAGCAGCAGCATCGGCACAGACAGCAGTTGCCCCATGGTCAGCCAGTCGAAGGCGACGAAGCCCAGGTGGCTGTCGGGCTGGCGGAAGGTCTCGGTCAGGACCCGCAGCAACGCGTAGGTGATCAGGAACACGCCGGTCACCGCGCCGACGGGACGGGCCCGGCTTGCAAACAGCCAGACAACGGCAAAGAGCACCACGCCCTCCGCGAAGGCCTGATAGAGGGATGACGGATGGCGGGCGAACGCTTCCCACTGCCCCGTGCAGGTCGGGTTGATCGCGCGCACCGCATCGGCGCTGCAGGGAAAGATCATGCCGAAGGGGCCGTCGGTCATGCGCCCGGGGAGCTCCGTGTTGGCGAAGTTGCCCAAACGCCCGAGGCCGAGGCCAATGGGCGCCATGGGCGTGATGAAGTCCGTGACCTGCCAGATGCTGCGCCCGGTGCTGCGCCCGAACCACCAGAGGCCCAGCATGCAGCCGAGCAGCCCCCCAGGAAAGGACATGCCGCCATCCCAGATGCGGATCAGGAACAGCGGGTCGCTCGCGAGCTGCTCGAAGCCGTAAAACAGCGCGTAGCCAACGCGCCCGCCGAGCACTGCGCCGACCGCGCCGTAGAACACCACGTCGGACACATCGTCGGCGCTCCAGCTATCGCCGGACAGCCGCAGGGACGGGCGCCGCGCGCGCCAGTTGCCCAGCCACCAGCAGGCGGCAAAGCCCGCGAGGTAAGCCAGCCCGTACCAGCGCACGGCCAGCGGACCGAGCGAGACGATGATCGGGTCGATGTTCGGGTAGTACACGAAAGTCCTGATACCATGCGGTATGTGTTTGATTCTTGTCGGGCATCAGGCCCAGCCGGGACGGCCGCTGGTGGTCGCCGCGAACCGCGATGAATTCTACGCCCGACCCACCGCCAGCGCACACTTCTGGCCGGGACCGGCCGGCGTGCTCGCGGGCAAGGACCTCGAAGCCGGCGGCACCTGGCTTGGGGTGAACGGCGCCGGTCGCTTTGCAGCGGTCACCAACTTTGGCGAGCCACCGCCCGCGGAGCCGAAAGCCTCCCGAGGGGCGCTCGTGCACGGCTTCCTGGACGGCACCATGAGCGCCGAGCGCTACGCAGCAGGCATCGAGGGGGAAGCCTACCGGGGCTTCAACCTGCTGCTATGGGACGGGCGCGAACTGGTCTACGCCTCCAACCGCGCCGAGACCCGCACGTTGCCACCCGGCATCTACGGGCTGGCCAACGCGAGCCTCGATGAGGATCGTCACAAGGTTCACCGTGGCAAGGCGGCTCTCGGCCAGCTCCTGGCGCAGGAGGTCTCAGACCCGTCCACGCTGCAGCAGGGGCTGCTGTCCCTGCTGGCCGATGGCGAGCTGCCCGCCGAGCCGGAGCCGCGGGACATTCCCGGCCGCACCGCCGAAGAGCTGCTCGCCCTGGGTGCGGTGTACATCACC
The DNA here is from genome assembly GCA_038749065.1 of Pseudomonadota bacterium. Taxonomy (GTDB): domain Bacteria; phylum Pseudomonadota; class Gammaproteobacteria; order Pseudomonadales; family Azotimanducaceae; genus CALHVX01. Next base: position 22,326 of record JBCDIK010000014.1, read on the forward strand.
GGCACGGACTACGGTACGCGCGCGTCGAGCGCCGTCACCATCGATGGCGAGCAGGTGTGGTTCAGCGAGGAGATCTCCTTAACCGGTGGTCAGCGCGCCGGCCGCAGCGACCACCGCTTTGCCCGCCGCCGGGACTAGCAGGCGGCACAGCGCCGCCTGCGCGCCAACGGTGCTGTCCCCGCAACCAACCGCCGACCTGGCGGCGAGGCTGCTGTTGAGAAACCCGCAATGACAACCGCTCATCGGCAGTTCGCCGCGATCGAGGAAGGCGACGTTCACTATCGCTGCGCCGGTCTCGGGGCGAGCGGGCGACCGCTGATCCTGTTGCATCCATCCCCCGCAAGTTCCCGCGTGTTCCTGCCTCTGCTTAAGGACCTGGCCAAGGACCGGACCGCGATTGCTCCGGACACCCTGGGCAATGGCGATTCCTGCCCGCCGGCCAGCGATGCGCCTGATCTGGCGGACTACGCCGACAGCATGTTGCGCCTGATGGACGCATTGGCGATCGACGAGTTCGACATTTACGGATCTCACACCGGCTCCCACATCGGGATCGAGATGGCCCTGCAGGCGCCCGCGCGGGTCAAGACGCTCACTCTGCACGGCGTTGCGCTGATGGATCGAGCGGAACAGGTCCTGTTCTTAGAGCGCTACGCACCGGCCGTTGAGCCTGACGCGATCGGCGGGCAGCTGAACTGGGCGTGGCATTTCGTCCGCGACCAGATGATCTTCTACCCGCACTTTCACAAGGACGCCGCGCATCTCCGCGTGGGCGGCGATTTCTCCGCCGAGTATCTGCACGAGCTGACGGTCGAGGTCCTCAAAAATCTCGGCCACTACCAGAAGACCTATCAGGCCGTGTTCCGGCACGACGTCCTGGCGCGCCTCGCCAAGGTGACGCAGCCGATCGCATTGCTGACCCACGCGGATGAGCCCCTGGCGGCCGCCGTCGAGCCGATCCGCACGGCGTGCCCGGGGGTACAGGTACTGAACCTGAATGATGAATCACCGCGGTCGGTGGGCACCGCGATCCGCGCCTTCCTCGCCGCAGCGGAGGATTGACCCCACCTGACGGACCGCCAGCTGGCGGTCCGCCGTTGCTAGGACACCTTCTGCAGCGGTGCTTCCTGGTGCCGCGGCAACACCCGCCCGAGCCCCGCCTCAACCAGCTGCGCGCGCATGAAGGCAACGACCTCCTCGGCGGTGGTCATTTTCAGCACCCGGGCGAGCATCCGCCGGCAGGCCCGGTGACTGATGTTGCGCAGCACCCACTTCACCCGTGGCAGGTTGGTCGCGTTCATGCTGAGCACGTGGTAACCCATGGCCGTGAGCAGCACGGCCCCGGCCGGTGTACCGGCCATCTCCCCGCAGATGCCGAGCGGCGTATCTTCCCGGTCCGCTGCGCGGCCCACCTCGCGCAAGGCTCGCAGCACCGCCGGATGGAAGTCCTGATACAGGTCCGCCACGCGCGGATTATTGCGGTCCACCGCCAGCATGTACTGGGTCAGGTCGTTGGAGCCGACGGCAAGGAAGTCCATGCGCTTGGCCAGCTCGTGCGCCTGATAGACGGCGGCCGGTACCTCGATCATCACGCCGAGCTGCGGCTTTTTCACCTGCACCCCCTCTTCCAGCACTTCCCGGTAGGCCTGGTCCACGAGACCCGCGGCCTCATCGACCTCGGCGAGGCTCGAGATCATGGGCAGCATGATGCGCAGCAGCCCTTCGAGGCCAGCGTTGGCTTTGATCATGGCGCGCACCTGCACCAGGAAGATCTCCGGATGATCGAGGGTGACCCGGATGCCGCGCCAGCCAAGGAAAGGGTTTTCCTCGGCGATGGGAAAGTAGGAGAGCGCCTTGTCGCCGCCGATGTCCAGGGTGCGCATGGTCACCGGCCGCGGCTCGAAGGCGGTCATATGCTCCCGGTAGACGAGCCGCTGCTCTTCCTCGCTCGGGAAGCGCTCCTGGCTCATGAAAGGAATCTCCGTGCGGAACAGGCCGATGCCTTCGGCGCCGCGATCGAGGGAGCGGGAGATATCGCCGGTCAGGCCGATGTTCACCCACAGGCGCATGCGGCGCCCGTCGCGAGTCTCGCAGGGCAGCTCCTTGAGCGCCTCGAGCTCCCGGGAAAACTCCGCCTCTTCCTCGAGCAGGTCGCGATACTCGGCCAGGCGCGCCGGAGAGGGCTCAATCGTCACCTCGCCGTAGTGCCCGTCAACCACGAGCTGTTCCGCTTCCATGGTCAGCATGGGCAGATCGACCGCCCCCATCACCGCCGGAATGCCGAGCGCCCGGGCCAGGATCGCGACGTGGCTGTTGCTCGAGCCGCGCAGGGAGACGATCCCGGCGAGCCGATCGGCGGGAATGCTCGTGAGCAGACTCGGCAGCACCTCGTCGCCGACCAAGATCGTATTCGGCGGAAAGTGCACCTTGCGCTGGCGGATATCCTGCAGGTAAGCGAGCACCCGCAGACCCAGATCCTTTACATCCGCCCCGCGCTCGCGCAGGTACGGATCGCTCATGTCCTCGAAGCGGCGCACGTGCTCGCGGATCACCTTGCGCAGGGCGCCCTGGGCCCACTGGCCTTCCTGGATGCGCTTGCGCACATCGCCGCTGATCGCGTTGTCGTCGAGCATGTGCAGGTAGGCATCGAACAGCGCGAGCTCCTCGGCCGGCAGGCTCTCGGAGAACTCTTCGGAGATGTTGCGGATGTCGTCGCGCACCGCGTTCACGGCGCGCTCGAACACCATCAGCTCCACGGTCACGTCTTCCGCCTGCCGGTCCGGGACGGCTTCGAGGCTTGCGCCGGGACGCATGACCACGGCCTGGCCGATGGCGACGCCGGGCGCGCCCCCGACACCGCGGAAGACCCGGTCCGGCTGCACCCGCGTGTGGCCGAGCACCCGGTTGATCTCGCCGTTGGCACTGGCGTGGGAGACGGCGTTGGCCAGCTGGGCCGCCAGGGTGACCAGAAAGGCCTCTTCGCTCTCGTCGAACTTCCGCCGTGCCGCCTGCTGCACGATGAGCACGCCAAGCACCTGGCGGTGGTGGATGATCGGCACACCCAGGAAAGCGCTGAAGGACTCCTCGCCAATCTCCGCCACGGAGTGGAAGCGCGGATGGGCGCTGGCATCTTCCAGATTGATGGGCTCCGCGCGCTCGGCGACCACGCCGACCAGCCCTTCATCGAGGGCCATGGAGAAGGTGCCGGTCAACGCCTGGTTCAACCCATCAGTGGCGGCAAAGACAAAACGCTGGCGCAGCGGGTCGAGCAGGTACACCGAGCAGACCTGAGTCCCGAGCGCGCCGCGGACCGCGTGCACGATCAGGTCCAGCGCCTCGCGGAAGCTCGGAGCATCCTCGACGTCCTGAACGATGGTTCGCAAGACCTGCAGCATCAGGACTGGAACTCCCCGCCGCTGCCGTTGCTGCCGGCGCGGTTACTACGATCGCGAGCACGTCGTCGAGATCCTGAACGACCGTTCGAACGTCTACGGCGGCCCCCGCGACCAACGCCTTTGGAGCCGCTCGAACGATTGTTCGAATCTCTTCGCCGCTGATTTTCTCCACGAGCCAGCGGGTGCTGCGGTCGGGTATGGCCAGGGAGAGTGGCGGCCTCTGGGAGCGGCAGATAAGGCGCAAGCTCATGCATGGCCCGCTGGTAGACGCTGCGCTTGAATGCCACGACCTGTCCCACCGGATACCAATAGCTGACCCAGGCCCAGTCGTCGAACTCAGGCTTGTCCCCAGAGGTCACGGCGATATCGCTGTCCTCGCCCACCAACTCCAGCAGGAACCAATGCTGCTTCTGGCCCCGGAAGCCGGGATCAGAGTTGTAGCGGCGAAACTTCTTGGGAATCCGGTAGCGCAGCCAGTTTTGGGTCTGCGCCAGCAGCTTGACGTGTTCGCGGCGTAAGCCGGTCTCTTCCTCGAGCTCACGATACAGGGCGTCCACCAGCGACTCGCCCTCGTTCACCCCGCCCTGGGGAAACTGCCAGGCATCATGGCCACCCACACGGCGTGCCCAGAGCACCTGCCCGAGCCCGTTCGCGAGCACGATTCCAACGTTCGGTCGGAATCCGTCTCTGTCTAACATGGTCTGTTCATCGACCGCTTCCTTTCCCGGCGCCCAACCTGGGCGCAACGCTGTACTGGGACGCGGCAACATCTGCCCTGGCGCCCGGCACGCATGACGGCGATCGATCCCGCGGCCCATTCCGCAGGCTGCTGCGCGGGGCGCAGCGCGATCCAACCGACTCCCTCACTTCGATTGAACCTGAATCAGGCGATTATTGCCAATGGATCAACCGCTTAGACGCATGAAGGGGCGCGTGGGAAGATGCGCGCCGCAACGGAGCAGCCGCCACTATGACGAACCGACTGGGCACGGAAGCGAGCCCCTATCTGCAACAGCACGCCGCCAATCCCGTGGACTGGTACCCCTGGGGCGACGAGGCCCTGGCCGCTGCCCGCGAGCGGGACTGTCCGATCCTGCTGTCCGTGGGCTACAGCGCCTGCCACTGGTGCCATGTCATGGCTCACGAGTCCTTCGAGGACGACGGCATTGCCGCGGTGATGAACGCTGGATTCGTCAACGTCAAAGTCGACCGGGAGGAGCGGCCGGACCTGGACAAGGTCTATCAGGTCGCCCACCACGTGCTCACCCAGCAGAGTGGCGGCTGGCCGCTCACGATGTTTCTAGACCCGCATACGCTCATCCCGTTCTTTGGCGGCACCTATTTTCCCAAGGCGCCGCGCGGCCACCTACCCGGCTTTGCAGAGCTGCTGGAACGGGTCGCGGGCGCCTATCGCGACAACCGCAGCGAACTCGACAAGCAGGGGGAGAAGCTCAAAGCGGTCTTCGCCGAGCTGACCCCGGAACCCGGCGGCGCCGGCACGCGCGACCTCGAGTTTCTGGACAGCATCAGCGAAGCCCTTATCGAGCAGTACGACGCCCAGCACGGCGGCTTTGGCGATGCCCCGAAGTTTCCCATGCCCGCCACCGTGCGACGGCTGCTCGAGGACTGGGCCCGCTGGCGTGATGGCGCGGACCGTGTCCATGCCCGGGAGGCACTGGACGCGGTCATGAAGACCCTGACCCAGATGGCCCGGGGCGGCATCTTCGACCACCTCGGCGGCGGGTTCTGCCGCTACAGCGTGGACGCGCGCTGGATGATTCCGCACTTCGAGAAGATGCTCTATGACAACGGCCAGCTGCTGTCTCTGTACGCGGACGCGCTGGCCATCGGCCCCGATGAGCTGTACCAGGAAATTGTCGAGCACACCGCCCGTTGGCTGCTGGAGGACATGCGCAGCCCCGAAGGCGCGTTCTACGCCGCGCTCGATGCGGACAGCGAAGGCGGCGAAGGGACCTACTACCTCTGGCGCAAGGATGCCGTGCGTAAGGCCTTGAGCGAAGACGAGTACCTCGTGTTCGAAACCCTCTACGGCCTCGACAAGCCCGCCAACTTCGAAGGGCGCTGGCACCTGTACCGCACCGACGCCTGGCGCGCGGTGGCCGAGCGCCTGAGCCTCACGCGCGACGCGGCCGATGCGCTGCTGGCGAGCGCCCGGGACAAGCTCCGTGGGCTACGCGCACAGCGCACGCCGCCGGCGCGGGACAGCAAGGTCCTCACCGGCTGGAATGCGCTGGCGATCAAGGGCCTCGCCCAGGTCAGCGCGCACTGCGACGCGGCGCTCGGCGAGCCATGCCTCGCCGCCGCCCAGGAAGCGATGGACTTTGTCCGGACGCAGCTCTGGGATGGCTCGACGCTCTGGGCCACCTGGCAGGGCAAGGCGCGTCATCGCGGCTACCTCGATGACTACGCGCAAACGCTCGATGCGTTGCTGACGCTGTTGCAGCAGCGCTGGCGCAGCGCGGACCTGGCTTTTGCGGTCACCCTGGCCGATGCGCTGCTGGCGCAGTTTTACGACCAGGAAGCCGGCGGCTTCTTCTTTACCGCGCACGACGCCGAGGCGCTGATCTATCGGCCGCGGCCGACCATGGATGATGCCCTGCCGCCGGGCAACGCGATCGCTGCGCAGGCGCTGCTGAAGCTCGGGCACCTGCTCGGCGAGCCCCGCTACCTGGACGCAGCGCTGGCGACGCTGCACTGGGCCCGCGGCGCGATGGAGCAATACCCCGCCGGTCACTGCACGTTCGGTAGTGCGCTGGCGCTCGCGAGTGAGGAAGGGACGGGCCTGGTACAGGTGCTGGTCACCGGCCCCGCCGCGGACCTTGGCCCCTGGCGCGAAGCGCTGACCACCGGCTACCACCCGATGCGACAGGTGTATCTGATTCCCGATGACGCCGCGGACCCGCTGCCCAGCTATCTGCCCCGGCTCAAGGCCGCCGACGCCGGCGTGCAGGCTTACCTGTGCCGGGGCCTCGCGTGCGAAGCGCCGGTAAGCGAAGTCGCAGAGATGGTCAAACTACTGAGCTGATCGCAGCGCCAGCTGGGTGTCCAGGAACGCAAGCGCTGCCCGGGCGAACGCCAGCCGGTCCTCGCCGCGGCTGAGACCATGATTGGCACGGGGCAGTTCCAGATACTCGACATGACCGCCCGCCGCTTCGAGGCTGCGCTGCATGGCGCGCGACTGCGCCACATCGACCACCAGATCCTCTCGCCCGTGCACCAGTAACACCGGGACCTGCATGTCTTCTGCCCGCCGCGCAGGTGAGTAACGGCTCAGGTCCTCGCGGTCTTTCCACAGATCGCCGACATGGCGATTCATATAGGCACCGCCGTGGAATTCGTAGTCCGCCGCCAGCAGCTTCGGCAGATCGGTGACGCCGTTGAGGCTGATGGCACATCGATACAGTTCGGGCTCGCGGACGATGCCCATGAGCGCCGCGTAGCCACCATAGGAGCCACCCACGATCGCAATGCGATCCGGGTCCGCCAGGCCCTGCTCAACCAGCCAGCGGGTGCCGTCCGTAACGTCATCCTGCATGGCCTTGCCCCACTGCCGCCGCCCAGCATCGCGGAAGCTCCGGCCATAGCCGGTGGAACCACGAAAGTTCATCTGTAGGACACCGTAACCGCGGCTCGTAAACAGCTGCACCAGCCAGTCGAATCGCAGGAAGTCACGGCTGGCCGGCCCGCCGTGAGGCAACACGACAAAGGGCAACGGCGTCCCGGCAGCGGCGCCCCGCGGCAACGTGACGTAGGCCTGAATGAGCAACCCATCGCGGGCCTCGTACTGCGACAGGGTGGTACGCGCCAAAGGCCGACCCATCAGTTCCGGGTAAGCCGGCGCGAAGGGATTCAGCGACATCGTGGCCCGGTCGAAAACGAAATAGATCGGCGGCTGATCACTCGCCGAGGCATAGACCAGCGCGCGGGTGCGATCTGGCGTGAAGGAGACGATCGCGTTGCTGGTGTCCGGCAACAGATCATCCAGACGGTCGTTGAGCGCGCGCAGCCACGGATCGGCAAAGTAGCTGGGAATGTACTCGCTGCTGAAGTGCACCGCGTCAAGATGAGCGCCATCGGCACTCAGCGTCACCGCCGCAATCTCGGAATCGGCATTGCGGATGAGCTCGCGGCCAAAAGCGAAGCGGGAGACATGGAACTCGTAGAGCGCCCCGAGCGGGTACTCATGATCAGACGCTACGTACAGGAGGTCCGGGTCGGCCGTCGGCATGGCCAGGATGTTGAGTTCTTCGGCGCGCGGCTCATCGGAGTAGTCGTGCCACCGGCCGTCTCCGTCGAGCAACCACAACCTGGGGGTCTCGTGACGCTCATGCAGGCCCCACCCCACCCGTACCCGGCCCCGCGCGTCGGCAGACATCGCCAGCACATGCGGCAGCGCTGGCTGCACGGCCTTGCCGATGTAGCGGTGCTTCTTCAAAGACAGCAGTCGTGCCTCGGAGCGCATGGATCCACGGGGGTTCAGGTCCAGCAACACGTGGTCGGGATCGCCCGGCAGGGTCGACAGCAGGCGTCCGCGCAGACCGACCGCCTCGGCGTGGTCCTGACTACGCAGCAGCTTCTGCAGCTTGCGTCGACCCGGGTCCACCAACAGCAATCGGGTGCCAACGCTCGCCGCAAGACCGCTGTAAGTGACTCGCATGACCCCGAGCAGCAGTCGATCATCCGGTAGCCATTCGAACCAGTTGAGACGCCAGCCATCGAGCGTGACCAGCCAGGGCTCGATCCCGGGGTCCACGCCCAGCACCACCAACGCCGGCTCGCTGTTCTCATGGCTGATTCCCGCAACGTAACGACCGGAGGGTGCCAGCGCGGGCGCTTCGAGGATGGCAGGCGTGGCCAGCGCGACGACATCCGAGGGCTCCGGAGGCGCCGCCTCGCCACTCACCGCCGCTGCAGGCGCCGCGAGTGCCGCGGGCGCCCCGAGTGTAAAGATGAGCAGCAGGATCAGCCTCACGGCCCTTCGACGCCGTGCCCCGATGTTCATCAGCGCTCGGGCGCTGCGGCCAGATGCGTCTGCAGGAACGCCACCGCGCGCTCGGCGAAGGCGCGACGATTGGTGCCGATGCTCAGGAAGTGATCGCCCTCGGGCAACTCGAGGTACTCGTGCTCGACCTTCGCCGCCTTCAGCCGGCGGTTCATCATGCGCGACTGGCGCACGTTGACCACGCGGTCCGCCTCGCCGTGCGCCAGGAGCACCGGCACTTGGATATGCCCCGCCTGCTGCGTGGGCGAGTTCTCTTTGAGGCTCTTGCGATCTTTCCACCAGCGGCCGATGTGGCGGCTGGCATAGCGGCCGTTGATGAAGCGGGATTCCCTGACCAGTAAGGCCGACAGATCACTGACCCCGTTGAGACTGATCGCGCAGCGATACAGCTCCGGCTCGCGCACTGCGCCCATGAGCGCGGCGTAGCCACCGTAGGAGGCACCAGCGATCGCGATGCGCTCCGGATCCGCCCAGCCTTGTTCGATCAGCCAGTGGGTGCCATCGGTGATGTCGTCCTGCATGGCCTGGCCCCACTGGCGATAGCCCGCCTCTTCAAACTCGCGCCCGTAGCCGGTTGAGCCCCGGAAGTTCATCTGCAGCACGCCATACCCCTGGCTGGCGATGAGCTGAGTGAGCCAGTCAAAGCGCAGAAAGTCGCGACTGTGCGGGCCCCCATGGGGCAGTACGACGAAGGGCAGCGCAGCATCTTCCGGGACGTCAACGGGGCGAGTGATGTACGCCTGGATGCGCAGACCGTCCCGCGCTTCGTACTGGTGCACGGTCGTGCGCGCCAGGCGCCGCTGATGGAGCTGGCTGTAAGCGGGGCTGTAGGCCTCGAGCTTGCGCGCGGCGCGATCGAACAGCAGATACCAGGGCGCCAGGTCACTGGCGGAAGAGCGGATGAGCGCATGACTGAGCGTGGGCGTGTACGAGACGATGACATTGCGCCGTTCCGGCAGCATGCGGTCGAGCTCCGCATCCAGCGCCTTGAGGTCGGGGTTCAGGATCAGATCAGGCACGAACTGGTTGCTGAACACGACCGAGTCAATGCGCTCGCCGGCCGCATCCAGCTCCACATCGGCAATCTCTGAGTCATCGTGCTGCGCCAGCCGGCGCCCGAAGGTGCCCGTCGAGACCTTGAATTCGTACAGCGCACTCAGCGGGTACTCATGATCGGACGCGACGTAGAGCAGATCCGGGTCCGAGACCGGAATCCCGAGCACGTTGAAGGTGCCCGCGTTGTAGCGCTCGGAGAAGTCGTGCCACTCGCCGGCCCCGTCGCGCAGACGCAACACGCCGCTCCGCTCATCTTTCGAAACGCCCCAGCCCACCCGGACGTTGCCATCCACATCGGCCGCCATCCTCGAGACTTGCGGCAGGATCCGTTGAACGATCTTGCCGGCTTTCTGGCGACCGCGGAACGAGACCAGCCGCGCCTGCGCGTTGCCTGCGTCATCGGGGTTGATCTGCAGCAGAATCCGCTTCGGGTCATCGGGCAGGGTCGAAAGCAACCGGTCCTGGATCTGCATCGCGCCCTGACCGGTTTCATCGCGCAGGAGACGCTTGAGTTTGCGCGCGCGCGGATCGGCCAGGATCAGGCGGGTGACGGTGACCGGCGTGCCAAAGAAGTTCTCCGCGACGCTGACGCTGACCAGCAGGCGCTCATCGGCCAGCCACTTAAACCAGTTGATGCGCCAGTCTGGCGCGGCGACGAGGAACGGCTCGATGTCGCTCGCAACGGCCAGCACAACCACCACCTGGCGCTCGTCCTTCTCGCTGAAGGCCGCCAGCATCGCGCCGCTCGGGGACAGCCGGGGGCGGTTGAAGTTCGGCAGTGCTGCAAGCTCCGCAACCGTCGGCAGCGGCAGGTCTGCCGTGCGCTGCGCGGTGGCTGACGGTACAGCATCCGCCGTGCGAGCGGCCGCCGTTTGCGCATGCACGGACGGCGCGCACCACGCGCAAAGGCACAGCAGTCCTGCACCCAGCCATCGTCCTGAACCCTGCACTGCGTACCTTCACTCCCGACCGGCACGCCTTCCAGTGTAGCGGTCTAGGACGCCTTCTGTACCGCCGTCGCCTCGGGCGCCACTTCAGGGGCCGCCGGCGCCTGCCAGGCCAGATCCAGATCGCGCGCGGCCTTGACGTCATCGAGCCGCTTCACCGGCAGCGTGTGTGGCGCGCTGGTCACGAGCGCTGCGTTGCTGCGGGCCTCTTCGCGAATCGCGATCATGGCGTCGATGAAGCGATCCAGCTCTTCCCGGGTCTCCGTTTCCGTCGGCTCGATGAGCCAGCACTCGGGAATCAGCAGCGGGAAGTAAGTGGTCGGCGAGTGCATACCGTAGTCGAGCATGCGCTTGGCAAAATCCATGGCGGTGACGCCGAGTTCCTGCGCTTCCTTCTTGAAGGAGACGATAAATTCGTGCGTCGCGCGACGTTCGGGATACGCGAGCGTAAAGCCAGCTTCCTTCAGGCGCGCAGCCATATAGTTGGCGTTGAGAGTGGCGTACTCGCCGACCCGACGCAGGCCGTCGCAACCGAGCAGGCGGCCATACGCCAGCGCGCGCAGCAGGATACCAGCGTTGCCCATATAGCCGGACAGGCGCCCGATGCTGC